>CABVDL010000029.1 GCA_902497035.1 uncultured Prevotella sp. | reverse complement strand
GGATGTCGCGGGACTAATACTCTCCCCACGCCTTGATATCGATGTCGTCGAGCCTCAGCGTGCAGAAAGCGTTGATGAAGGCGGAGGCCAGACGGCTGTTGGTGATGAGCGGCACGTTGAGGTCGATGGCCGCGCGGCGAATCTTATAGCCGTTGGTCAGCTCACCCGCCGTGAGGTTTTTCGGGATGTTCACCACCATGTCAATCTTCCGCTCATGCAGCAGGTCGAGAGCCTGCGGCTGCTTGTCCTGTTCCGACGGCCAATGGACGAGCGTGTTGGGCACGCCGTTCTCCGTGAGGTACTTCGAGGTGCCTGCCGTCGCATAGAGCTGATAGCCGTTATCGACGAGCTTGCGCGCGGCATCGAGCATCTCGGCCTTCTGCTTTGCGCCACCCGTCGAGAGCAGCACCGAGTGCTTCGGCACACGCTGTCCCACAGAGAGCATGGCCTTCATCAAGGCCTGGTTGGTGTCGTCGCCAAGACAGCCCACCTCACCCGTGGAGCTCATATCCACGCCCAGCACGGGGTCGGCCTTTTGCAGGCGGTTGAAAGAGAACTGGCTGGCCTTGATACCCACGTAGTCGAGGTCGAAGAGGCTCTTGTTGGGTTTCTCCACCGGCACACCGAGCATCACCTTTGTGGCCAGCTCGATGAAGTTGAGCTTCAGCACCTTGCTCACGAAGGGGAACGAGCGCGAGCTGCGCAGGTTGCACTCGATGACGAGGATGTCGTTCTCGCGTGCCATATACTGGATGTTGAACGGTCCGTTGATGTGGAGGGCGGCGGCAATCTTACGGCTGATGCGCTTGATGCGGCGCACGGTCTCGACATATAGCTTCTGCGGCGGCAACTGCAGCGTGGCGTCGCCCGAGTGGACACCGGCAAACTCGATATGCTCGCTGATGGCATAGGCCAGCACCTCGCCGTTGCGCGCCACGGCGTCGAAGTCGATTTCCTTGGCGTTCTCAATGAATTTCGACACCACCACGGGGTGGTCCTCGCTGACGTTGGCGGCTAACTGGAGGAAGCGGTGGAGCTCATCTTCGTTGGAGCAGACGTTCATGGCGGCCCCTGATAGCACGTAGGACGGGCGCACCAGCACGGGGAAGCCCACGCGCCTGACAAACGCGTCGATGTCGTCCATGCTCTTCAGCGCGCTCCACTCAGGCTGGTTGATGCCGAGCTGGTTGAGCATTTCCGAGAACTTCGCGCGGTCTTCGGCATGGTCGATGTCTTTGGCCTGCGTGCCGAGGATTGGCACGTTCTCGGCATCGAGATACATCGCGAGATTATTCGGGATCTGCCCGCCGGTGGAGACGATGACTCCGTAGGGCTGCTCGAGGTCGATGATATCCATGACGCGCTCAAAGGTCAGCTCGTCGAAATAGAGCCTGTCGCACATGTCATAGTCAGTGGAGACCGTCTCCGGGTTGTAGTTGATCATGATGCTGCGGTAGCCCTGCTTGCGGATGGTGTGGAGGGCCTGCACGCCGCACCAGTCAAACTCCACCGACGAGCCGATGCGGTAGGCGCCGGAGCCGAGTACGATGACCGAGCGGTGGTCGTTGCAGAACGTGATGTCGCTCTTCACGCCGGCGTAGGTGACGTAGAGGTAGTTGGTGTGGGCGGGATACTCCGCGGCGAGGGTGTCTATCTGCTTGACCACGGGCAGTATGCCGTAGCTCTTGCGCAGGCTTCGCACTACGAGCAAGGCCTTGTGCATGTTGTGGTATTCCACGTCGAGGCCCACGGCACGGGCTATCTGGAAGTCGGTGAAGCCATACACCTTGGCCTCGCGCAGCAGCTCGCGGCCGAGCGTGTTGACGTTGCACTTCTTCAGCCGCTCGTCGATGTCGATGATATGCTTGAGCTTGTAAAGGAACCACTTGTCAATCTTCGTCAGGTCGTGTATCTGGTCAACGGTGTAGCCCTTGTGCATGGCCTTTGAGATGACGAACACGCGCTTGTCGGTAGGGTCGCGCAGGGCCTCGTCGATGTCGGGTATCTCCAGCTCCTTGTTCTCCACGAAGCCGTGCATGCCCTGCCCTATCATGCGCAGTCCCTTCTGTATGGCCTCCTCGAAATTGCGGCCGATGGCCATCACCTCGCCCACCGACTTCATGCTGGAGCCCAACTCTTTATCGACACCTCGGAACTTGGAGAGGTCCCAGCGCGGTATCTTGCACACCACGTAGTCGAGGGCAGGCTCAAAGAAGGCCGAGGTGGTCTTGGTGACGGAGTTTTTCAGTTCAAAAAGCCCGTAGCCCAGTCCGAGCTTGGCGGCGACGAAGGCCAGGGGATAGCCCGTGGCCTTGGAGGCGAGGGCCGACGAGCGGCTCAGACGCGCGTTCACCTCGATGACGCGGTAGTCCTCGGAGTTGGGGTCGAAGGCGTACTGCACGTTGCACTCGCCCACGATGCCGATGTGGCGCACAATCTTGATGGAGAGGGCGCGCAGCTTGTGGTATTCCGAGTTGGTGAGCGTCTGCGACGGGGCGATGACGATGCTCTCGCCGGTATGTATGCCGAGCGGGTCGAAGTTCTCCATGTTGCACACGGTGATGCAGTTGTCGAACCGGTCGCGCACCACCTCGTACTCTATCTCCTTCCATCCCTTCAGGCTCTTCTCGACCAGCACCTGCGGCGAGAACGAGAAGGCCTTCTCGCAGATGCGCCGCAGCTCGTCGTCGTTGTCGGCGAAGCCCGAGCCCAGTCCGCCCAGGGCATAGGCGGCGCGCACGATGACGGGATAGCCAAGGTCCTTGGCGGCCTTCATGGCCTCATCCATGGTCTCGCAGGCCTCGCTCTTGATGGTCTTCACCTCTATCTCGTCAAGCTTCTCGACGAAGCGCTCGCGGTCCTCGGTGTCCATGATGGCCTTGACGGGCGTACCCAGCACCCTGACGTTGTATTTCTCCAGCACGCCGCTCTCCTCCAGCTCCACGCCGCAGTTGAGCGCGGTCTGGCCTCCGAAGCTCAGCAGTATGCCGTCGGGCCGCTCCTTCTCGATGACGCGCTCCACGAAATAGGGCTGCACGGGGAGGAAGTAAATCTGGTCGGCCACGCCCTCGGAGGTCTGCACCGTGGCAATGTTCGGGTTGATGAGCACCGTCTTGATGCCCTCCTCGCGCAGGGCCTTCAGGGCCTGGGAGCCGGAATAGTCGAACTCGCCGGCCTCACCGATCTTCAGTGCGCCGGACCCGAGGAGCAACACCTTTTTTATATTATTATCTTTCATGGACTACCTTACTTTAACGTTTCAACAAACTTATCAAACATAAACTCCGTATCGACGGGGCCTGAGCAGGCCTCGGGATGGAACTGCGACGAGAACCAGGGGTTCTCCTTGTGGCGTATGCCCTCGTTGGAGCCGTCGTTCATGTTGACGAACAGCTCTTCCCAGTCGTTGCCCAGCGTGGTGGCATCGACGGCGTAGCCGTGGTTCTGCGAGGTGATGTAGCAGTGGTCGGTGCCCACGAGGCGCACGGGCTGGTTGTGTGAGCGGTGACCGTATTTCAGTTTGTAGATGGTGGCGCCGGCAGCCTTGCCGAGCAGCTGGTTGCCCATGCAGATGCCGCAGATGGGCTTGCGGCTGCGCGAGATTTGCTTGCGGATGACATCGACGGCAGCCTGGCAGGTGTCGGGGTCGCCGGGTCCGTTGGCCAGGAAGAGGCCGTCGAAGTCCATGTCGGTATAGTCGTAGTTCCACGGCACGCGGATGACCTCGACGCCGCGGCGGATGAGACAGCGGATGATGTTGGCCTTGACGCCGCAATCGACGAGCACCACTTTTTTGCCGGCGCCCTCGTTGTAGCGGATGATTTGCTTGGTCGAGACCTTATCGACGAAGTTGACGCCCTGGTAGGTGGCCTCGGGAATGTTGTCCGGCTCGTCGTCGAAGACTATCTGCCCCATCATCACGCCATGCTCCCTCAGCACCTTGGTCAGCTCGCGGGTGTCGATGCCGGTGATGCCCGGCACATGCTCGCGCCTGAGCCAGTCGGCCAGGCTCTCGTGCCCGTTCCAGTGGTTGTACTGCTCGCTGTAGTCGGCGCATATCATGGCGGCCACATAAATCTTGTCGCTCTCCATGAAAGTGGGCAGGCCGTTGGGCTCAAAGGTGAACGGCGGTACGCCGTAGTTGCCGATGAGGGGGAAAGTGAACGTAAGGATCTGACCGGCGTATGAGGGGTCGGTGAGCGACTCGGGATAGCCCATCATGGCGGTGTTGAACACCACCTCGCCGGCTACCGGCGCATCGTATCCGAATGAGCGGCCGCGGAAGCGCGTGCCGTCGGATAACACCAAGGTGACATTTTTCATAAGACAGAATTATTCAAGACGTAGTTGATGAACGCGATATTGCAAAGTTTGTTGCCGCCGGGCGTGGGATAGTGGCCGGTGAAATACCAGTCGCCCCGGTTCTCGGGGATGGCCTTGTGCAGGCCGTCGATGCTCTGGAACACGATTTCCACGGGCGTGGCCATGTCCCTCGGACGCAGCAGCTCGGCGAGCTTGTGGTTGATTTCCTCGGCGGTGAACGGGGCATAGATGCCGCGCACGGCGTTGTGCATCTCCGCCACGGGCTTCCTCAGCTCGGCCTGGCAGGCCTCAAACACCTCACGGATGACGCGCTCCATGCCGCGCTCGCGCAGCAGGGCGATGGTGGCGCGGAACACGCAGAACTCCTCCAGGCGCGGCATGTCGATGCCGTAGTAGTCGGGATAGCGTATCTGCGGGGCCGAGCTGACCATGACGATTTTCTTCGGGTGCAGGCGGTCGAGGATATGCAGGATGCTCTCGCGCAGCGTGGTGCCGCGCACGATGCTGTCGTCGATGATGACAAGGTTGTCCTCATGGGGCCTGATGCTGCCGTAGGTCACGTCGTACACGTGGGCGGCGAGGTCGTTGCGCGCCGAGCCCTCGGTGATGAACGTGCGGAGCTTGATGTCTTTCCACGCCACCTTCTCCGAGCGCACGCCCTGACCGAGGATGTCCGTCAGCTCGTCGTGCGATGGCGCGTGGCCGAGGGCCTCTATCTGGCTGATGCTCTGCTGCAGCTGGTGGCGCTGCATGCCCTCGACGAGGCCGTAATAGGCCACCTCGGCGGTGTTGGGAATGAACGACACCACGGTGTGGGCGGTGTCGCCGCCGATGGCCCTCAGCACCTGCGGGGTGAGCTGCTCGCCGAGCTTCTTGCGCTCGCGGTAGATGTCACGGTCGGAGCCGCGCGAGAAATAGATATGCTCAAAGGAGCAGGCATAGTTGTCGCCGGCGGGCAGGATGCGCTTGATGGCGGCCTCGCCGCTCTCGCGCACCAGGAGGGCCGTGCCGGGCTCCAGCTCGCGGATGTCCTCGTATTCCAGGTCGAAGGTGGTCTGCAGCACGGGGCGCTCGGAGGCCAGCACCACCACCTCGTCGTTCTTGTACCAGAAGGCGGGGCGTATGCCGTTGGGGTCGCGCATGGCGAACATCTCGCCGCTGCCCGTGAGGCCGCACATCACATAGCCGCCGTCGAAGTGGCGCATGGTGCTCTCAAGCACATTCTCCATGCGCACGTTGTGGTCGATGTAGTCGGTGATGTCGGTGCCGGTGAGTCCCTGCTTCCGGGCCTCTGCGAAGTTGCGCTCCACCTCGCGGTCGAGGCGGTGGCCCATGAGCTCAAGCAGGATATAGCCGTCGCTGTAGATACGCGGGCATTGGCCCTGGTCGGTAAGGTGCTTGAACACCTCGTCAACGTTGGTCATATTGAAGTTGCCGCAGATGCAGAGGTTCTTGGCACGCCAGTTGTTGCGGCGCAGGAAGGGGTGAACGTACTTCACGCCGCTCTTGCCGGTGGTGCTGTAGCGCAGGTGACCCATATACAGCTCGCCGGCGAAGGGCAGCTCGTCGAAGGCCTCGGTGTCGATCTCCTCCTCTTTCATCACCTGCTTAATCTGACGGTTGGCCGTACCGAAAATCTCGGTGATGGCATTGGCGCCCTCGGCGCGCTCGCGGAACATATACTCGTGACCGGGTTTGGTGTTGAGCTTCACCGACGCGATGCCGGCACCCTCCTGTCCGCGGTTGTGCTCCTTCTCCATCATCAGATAGAGCTTGCCGAGGGCCCATTTCCACGACCCGTATTTCTGCTGGTAATAGCTCAGAGGCTTCAACAGCCTGATCAAGGCTACGCCACAATCCTCATGGATATTAGTTTCCATTGTTGTTCTCTCCTACTCGCTTGTATTGCTGAATGATGTATTGCTTGTATAAATTGTGCATGCTGATGCAGGCCGCACAAAAACAAAAAAAGATTGAAAGCATCACCGCGACGGCCATGGCCTTGTGATGGTTTCAATCTTTTTCTCGCTTGCTGCCTGACGGGGGCAACGGATGAAGAGAGCCGACAATGCAGCCACACGGCCATGGACTTGCCTATGGCTCGCTGCCTGACGGATGGGTAACCCTGATGCTTCATTGACGTGACCTCGTACTTATTCCTTGCAAAGTTAAGACTTATTTTCCACAATGGCAAAGAAAGCACCAAAACATTTCAAAATAAAATTTGTGGGCCGGCACGAGACCGGCCCCTGCATCAAGATACCAATAACGTCACTGCAATACGGCCGTACCGCCGATGGGGACGCGTCAGCCGTTCCGTTTCCATTCGTACAGGACAAATTACGACAATATGTTACTCAGGGTAGTGGGTGTCCGCTTGTGTGCTGTCCGCAGACAGCATATTCTACCTGAAAGTGCTGTCAGCAGGCAGCAGTTTTAGGTAGAATACCCCCAATGCCGCCCATTTTGCTGTTTACAGACAGCAGTTGTTGTCTAAAAATGCTGTTTACAGACAGCACTTTTCAGAGTTTTCTCTTGGCAGATTACGACAAATTGATTATATTTGCAGCCGTAAGGCTTATAATATTTCAATTGCAATGGAAACACTCTTTGAACGGCAGAACCGATTGCTCGCCCTCACTTCAGAAGCGTTTGTGAGGCAGATGATGAGAGATATCAACTGGGATGCGCGGCTGATCGCCATACGTGGTGCACGGGGCGTGGGCAAAACCACGCTGATGCTTCAATATATCAAGAGCCATTATCCTGTCGGCAGCCGGTCGGCACTGTATTGCAGTCTCGACTCACTCTATTTCACCGAGCACCGCCTTGTCGATTTGGCCGAACTGTTCTACAAGGCTGGAGGCAAGCATCTTTTCCTTGATGAGGTGCATAAGTATCCATCCTGGAGCCGGGAGGTAAAAGAGATATACGACATCTACCCGGACTTGCGCATTGTCGTCAGCGGGTCGTCACTGTTGAATATCATCCATGGTGACACCGACCTGTCGCGCCGCTGCGTGGCGTATTCCATGCAGGGACTGTCATTCAGGGAGTACCTCGCCTTTTTCCACAATATCAACATCCCTGTACACCCCTTGGAGGACGTACTCGAACACGCTGCCGGACTTTGCGCGCAGGTCAATGCGGTTTGCCGCCCTCTCCCCCTTTTCAAAGACTATCAGCAGCATGGCTATTATCCATATTACAAGGAGAACCAGCGCGACTACTTCACGACAATAGAACAGGTTGCCAGTTTTGTCATTGAATCGGAACTACCGCAACTTTGTGGTGTCGAAGCCTCCAACACAAGGAAAATCAAGGCATTGCTCGGCATCATTGCCACGTCGGTGCCTTTTGAGGTGGACATCAGTAAGCTCTCCACCGTGATTGGCGTACACCGCAACACTACGCTGGAATATCTTGGCGACCTTGGCAAGGCCGGCCTGCTCACACTGCTCTATGCCGACCTGCTGTCTGTGAAGAAGATGCAGAAGCCAGACAAAATTTATTTAGAAAACCCGAACATG
Source organism: uncultured Prevotella sp. (assembly GCA_902497035.1). Classification (GTDB taxonomy): domain Bacteria; phylum Bacteroidota; class Bacteroidia; order Bacteroidales; family Bacteroidaceae; genus Prevotella. The sequence continues at coordinate 18,404 of CABVDL010000029.1, read as the reverse complement.
CTCTACGCTCTCGCCACGTGTCCTGTGAAGATAGGAACGGCACGCGAGACGTTTGCCGTCAATCAGCTGCGCTACGGCCACACGGTGGAGTATGGGAAGAAGTCGGGCGACTTCAAGGTTGACGGACAGTTTGTCTTTGAGGTGGGCGGAGCCGACAAGAGCTATAACCAGATAGCTGATCTGCCCCATTCCTACATCCTTGCCGACGACATTGAATATCCCTACGGCAACAAGCTGCCGCTGTGGACGGTGGGGATGATGTATTAGTAATGCGACGCAGGGTCATCCGTCCTCGACGACAGTGTCGGCATAGCGGCACGGCAAACCGGCGAGCGTAAAAATATCATTGTTGTCCTACTCCACCTTCATCACGAAGCCGTCGGCAGGACCAAGACTAACCTTCACCTTTCGTTGATTCTTTGGTGTCCACTGATGCACAGAAACCTTGTTGAGAAATCCTGGAGCTGTGGTTAGCAGCAGGACGCATTTTGCTCTTTGGCAAAACGTCAGATCCAGCTCCATTTCTTTTGTCTTCTGCTCCCCGTTGATGCCAGCCACATACCACGTGTGTCCCTTGCGGCGTGCAATGATGATGTCGCATCCCGGATAACCCGAGATGAAACGCGTCTCGTCCCATACAGTGGGTAACCCCCTGAAATAATCCCATACTTCTTGGGGAAAAGCCCCCAAGTCGTCAGGGGTAAGTCCGTAGTGGGACATTGGCTCAAAAAAGACTACAGGCAACGCCAGTTCGAAGCCCACACTTGTGGCACGTCTCGAACACAATCTGTTTGGACCAAGTCGCTCACTCAGCACCACAGGTGTAAAGTCCATCGGTGCCACAGCATTACGGACAAAGGGCAATATGGCCGCATGGCGTGGCCGCCCATTCTCCTTATCCTGCTCACCACGGCAAAACTCCTGCCCCATCACGGCCTCCGCATTTGCAAAGGCTGGATACATGCGTTGCCAGCCTCGTGGCAGTGTTGTGCCATGAAAGACCACCAGCAGGCCTGCCTCATTGGCATCACGCAGGATATCGGCATAAAGCCTCATGTTCGATTGCTTGTCGCCACCAAAGAAGTCAACCTTAATGCCTACAATGCCAATTTTTTTCAGCCATGCCATTTCGCGTCGGCGCGCCTTCGGCGTATTCATGCAGTTGACAGGTGTCTGAGGAGCCGTGTTGAAACAGCCATTGGAATTGTACCATAACAACAGTCCAACGCCTTTTTGTTGTCCATACGCCACCAATTGGCTCATGCGATCCCGTCCTATCTGCTGGTCCCATTGTGCATCTACAAGGCAATAGCGGAAGCCCAAGGACGCAGCCAAATCGATGTATTGCCGAGTACCCTCAAAGCTCGTCAGTTCATCGCCATAAAACAACCAACTCCATGTTGCCTTCCCCGGCTGCATAGTATGCTTAGCCTCGTACAACGGCTCCACCACGTCGTCGGCCAAGGTTGTCTCCACAATGTCGCTCAGGGTATCGCTAACCACCAGCAGTCGCCATGGCGTGAGAGAAGGCGTAGGCATCTCAGCCCACGAGGGATCGGAATACAAATCTTGCGCCGCCTCAGGAAAAGCTATACGCAGGGTGTTTTCAAGAGCCTCCGTGAGATGGCATCCCACATAATCGGATGTCGTACCACTTTCGCTGATTAGTGTCCACAAGCCGTTGTGATGGACAAGAGCTGGGAAGACCCATCCCTGCCGATGCTCCGACTGCTCGCCCAATGGCACATCCACATGGTAGGGGTCTTCATAGCTCGGATTGGTCTGCTGCCATCCGCTTTTCGCCTTCGCCATTTGGGTGAGGAAGGCTCTGCTGCCTTCCGGGAATGTGAACCCAGTGGCCTCCCCATAAACCCTCACCGTATCGCCATGTCCCTTAAGCCGATAGGCGAAAGCAACCCCATGGTTGTAGAGACGGAAAATCACAGCATACCGCCCCTGAGCTACTTCAAACATCTGCTCGTTGTAGGCCTTGTCCACCAGGCTGCATTTGCCACGGTCGTTCTGATAAGAAATGCGGCCATGGCGGAGCGCCGAAGCCGAACTGATTGTCTCGGACACGCCGCCGTAGCGACAGTCGTCGCGGTATATGCCCAATGGCGACGGCTTTAATACAGTTCTGCCCCTATAGCTCACACTGTAATGCAGCCCTGCTGTATCGGTGAGATGAACAGCCAACAGACTGTCAGGACTCATCACCGTATAGTCTTTGGACGATACACCAAGGCTAACCGTCAGAAACAGGAAAAGTAAATGAATGCTTCGCATGTTTTTTGAAGATGCTTGTGTGGTGAAAGGCAATTTGGCTTTTGCCTTCATGTTGGTCTAACAATTATTATTGGAACTGAAGGTGATGAATGCCTTCGAAATTGGTCTCCGAAAAACAGGAATCATCAGTGTTCTGCAACTGATGCCCATCGATAATCACATGGTTAAAGGCCACGCTGTCAATATCCTTTGGTGGGGTGTCGGGCTGTCGCCATGCCTTGAGGTTTATCTTGTTGGCAATACGGCTGCCACTATTGGAAAGCACATTAATATGGCTGAACGTAATGCGTTGCATGCCACCAGGCGTAGTCTGGTCCCCCTTGAGCGCGCCAAACCAGAAATCCGGATGGAAGCCGAGAGCAATGAGCCGCTCGCAGTGATAGACATCGACATTGTCAAATAAGATGTCACGGAAGTAAGTGCCGTGGATGCAACAGATACCCATGGCGGCCCGCTCATCCAGCTGCTCGTGATAATTGGGATCATCATAAGAAAAAAGAATACTGCTGTTCATTAGCCTGATGTGCTCGTAAAACGCGCAGTGGTTCTCGGCACCTATACCAAAGGCATTGTTGCAGTCGTTCCATAATTGCATATTGCAGAAGGTGAGATTGCGTGACGGAGCATTATCGGCGGGATGATTGCCGCCCAATCCCTTGATGGCGACTGCATCGTCGCTGGCACGGATGAACATGCCTAAGAAGGCACATTGCTCCGAGTTGACCACGTCAAGGCCATCGGTACTGGCATAGCGCGTAGAGATAATCTTCACGTTTTTCATCTCCACGTTGTGACAATGATCTACAATGACCTGCCAGCACTGTGCGCGGTGGCCATGGAGTGTGATGCCGGCCACATCGGCACCGGTGCAGTTGCTGGCCGCCAGCAGCACCTCGGGTTGAAGACTGTCATTATAGACCATGCCCCGACCACAGACGCGCGTGCCTTTGGCCACCCCCCGCAGGGCAATGCTGCCATAGACTACAGCACCTGCAGCAATATAGACCTGCCATCTGTCTTTCACCTGCAAGCAACTGCTACCGAAGAGCTTTTTCAAGTCATAATACCCAGGGCCGAAATAAATCAGCCTACGACTCTCGTCCCGCTGATAACCCGCCGTAGAGGTCATCGCCGGAGCCTGTGTGTCGATGCTGTTGGCAAAGAGATGGAGCACGTTGCCCCGCAAGTCACCATTAATAACAATGGTGAGATTCTGGTCGGCCCTGCTCATGGTAACGCACAGACAACGGTGTCCCGTCTGTCTGACGGATACACCATCAAGCCGCCGAGCCGGCAACAGCTCATAGCTGCGAATGTCTTGATAATAACTGATAAGGATAGTAACCGGGTGGCCGTTGGTAAACTCAAAACTGCCAAAATGGACCAGTCCGCCCCAGAAGTTGCGGTCGCGGTAAAGGCCAACATAGCCTCCATCCACCTTGACATTGAACAAGGGTGTTCCCTCATCGGGAAAAGCAGCAGGCACGGCATGGGTCATCACGTCGCCCCCGCGGCTCACATAGTCAGTGCCATAACCATGACGCGGCTGATAGCCAATGCGGGCTGCAGCAGAAAGGGTCGAGGGCTGCGCCAGCATCACAAACAGGCTCAGCACCACTGCTGCGATTTTGATATAAAATTTCTCTACCTGATACATTCAAACGCTATTAGAAATGATAATCTATTTCAAATGTTTACGGAAAAAGTCCATTTCCATATCAGGAAAGCCAGGCAGATCAATATGGTCAGCCTTAGGATAGACCACCTGCTGCTTCTCCACCCCAAGCAGATTGTATCCTGCGAAATTGGTATGAGGCGGGCATGTATGATCCTGCAGCCCCCAGCCCATAAGGATTGGACATCTGACGCGGCGTGCGAAGTTCTTAATATCGAAATAAGACAATACACGATAAATGTCGCTGTCACTCATGCCAAGCTGTCGGCCCTGCTTCAGTACCAGGTTGGCCGGCCATGGCTCAATGCGGAAATAGTCGGGGAAATCGTTCATAAACGGTATCCACGGGCAAGCCGCCTGTATGCGATGGTCCAAGGCACACGCAACATAGGTGAAGGCACCGCCCTGACTTCCTCCCTCGGCAAAGAGGTTACGCTGGTCTACCTGTGGCAACGTACACATATAGTCGATTGCCCTGATGCAGTCCATATATGCTCCGCGATAATAATAGGTCTTGGGCGACTCAAGCCCATAACAGATCCATTCGCCATAGTGGTTAGTGGGTTCCTGCAGGCTCTGTCCCCTCACGCTCAGCACCAGCTCGACCCATCCCGGATGGTCCTCGGGCTTGGCATACCACGGCTTGTTGTGATAGCCCATATAGTGGATAAGGGCAGGATAGCGCCCACGCTTCACCGGCATGGTGAGGTAAGCGGAGATGGGCTCGCCATCGAGCGACTTCATGCGGACAAGATAGACTTTCCTGGCCTTTCCGCTTTTATCTTTTTCCTCGCTAATGGTGTATTCGGGTGCCACGGTAGCCAGTTCGTCAAGAGCCTGTTGCCAGAAAGCGTCAAAGTCGGGCTGGGCATCAGACAACGAGACGATACGCTCGGGCTCGTAGCCAATGTTACGCTCAACTGTCTCGGCGTTCTCTGCCGACAGGCGCAAGCGGTAGAAACCGGGACTGGGCAACTGCAGTTCTACCGCCGTAGACAGACTGTCAGCAGTGAGGCGTAGAGCCTGCTTGACCGACATTACGGTCTGGTGGTCATCGGTCAGCACCTCCAGTGTCAATACTGCTGTGTCACCAGTCTGTCCCACCACGCTCACCAAAGCCTTGGCCTTGGCCGGTGACAAAAAAACACCATTGCCCTCTGGAACGACATGGAGCCTCAGCCTATTGGCGGCACCCATGGTATGGGGTGCCAACCACAGCGCTGCAAGCGAAAGGGCCAAATAAAGACAACGATTAAGTTTCTTCATTGTTTTTTTCTCCATCTTAGGCCTACCACACCTTATAAGGCGTAGTGGAATAGACTGCATCATTTGACTTGCTCGACCTGACAAAAACACGGGCATAAAGCGACTTGCATCTGGCAAGCTGTCTGCAATCGAGCTTAAACGACACCTTGCCTATCTGATTAACGCCCGTAGAAGTGGCCTTATTATAAGCCAAATCAACAAACTGCGTATTGTTGACCAACAAACCCATAGACCGGACTGTGGCTTCCTCATCCACCTGCGTTACATAGAAAGAGGCCGTGAGCAAGCTGTCAGCTGCATCAAACGAATAGTCGACATCCGAAATTGTAAAGAACGGCTTCACCTCATAATTGACTTCTGTATCGCCCTTCACCGACAGCCTTAGCGTATCAGCATCATTCCATGGCCCCACACCGCTTTTGGTGACGATCCTCACGTCGCCTCCATAGATATAAGTGGAGAAAGAACCATCCTGAGCGACATTCACATTGAGTGCCGCCTCCTTGCCAAAGCCACTCTGCCAAAGTTCTATCTGCACAGAGCCGTTGGTCTGGTTGCCCTGTCCTGAGCCGCGCACGCCGATAGGGTTGCCGTTATAGATCATGTAGCCATGAACATGGCAGTTGGGCGCATCCATATTGTCGGTCTCGCAACCTGCCATTCCTAAAGCAACGGCTGCAAGCAAGAGTATATGATATATTCTGAACTGTTTCATCTTATCGCTATATAATAATGATTATGTATAAACCGAAACTATTGCATGCTGTCATACATTACTGATACGGGTTTCTGACTAACTTAGGATTGTTGGCCAGCCACGTATCGGAAAGGAAGTTGTAATAGTTACGATACTCAAACTTGCGGGCGTTTGTCATCTTGGTGTTCTTGACCTTCACGAAAACCCACTTGCCGTTCTCAGAGCTGCGCGGATCCTTCACCTTATAGGGGAAAAGGCCATATTGGATGGAGTTTTCCGTTTCGCCATCCCACTCTATATGAGCGCGGCGCCATCGTTTCAAGTCCCACCAACGCTGGTTCTCAAGCGGGAATTCCACCCTGCGTTCCTGTTCAATGTCGTCAAGTGTGTAAGAAGTCAGCGTAGAGATGCCGGCGCGCTGGCGAATGGCGTTCAGATAAGGCAAGCCCTCAGCAGGCTGACCCAGTTCAAGTTCTGCTTCAGCATAGATGAGCAGTGCCTCGGCATAACGCATACGGATAAACCAGACATCGCTGCCATTGGAAGAGTTGCGGCCAGAGGCATTCGGATCCAAATATTTTCTGAAGTTGAAACCTGTGGTATTATCCCAGGAACCAGAGCTGGCACGCGGGCCGTTGACGGAGGTGATTACGTCGCCGTCGTCGTCGGTGGTACCTGCTGCACCAGTCTTGGTTGCCCACACATATCGGCTGCCCCGTTTTTGCAGACGCAGCTGCCCGGCCTGATAGAGTACCGGCTCGCCGTCGATTGAGTCGCCCGGGCAGATGACCGTAGCTTTCAGGCGCGGGTCTTTGCCCTTGAACAGATCGGATGGATTATCATAAAAGATATAGCCACCCGCATTGTCGGTGAGCTTCAGGTGCCCGTCCCTGTTGTTTACATACTCATAACTTTCCACAAGGTTGAGCAGCGGCGTAATCTCGTTGCTGGCCGTGTTGCCTGTCACAGAGGGGGCACACGAACCGGCCGACCACTGATGCACCACATCGGGTGAGGAATAGTCTCGCGCCCAGATTACCTCGGGATTATTGTCCTTATCGACAAAAAGGCGGTAAAAGTTCTCTGATTTGTCGCTGTATTTATGATAGAGCGAGAATTGCCCGGAATCAATAATCTGCAACGCGGCATCGGCAGCTTGTTTGTAATAGTCTTCAGCCCGAGAGGCAGGAATGCCCACCTCACCGCCGTCGGTCTTGATATCGGGTGTCACAGTATTGTTGTACTTGGCTATGCTGGCTGCCGTTATGGCCGCCCGGGCCTTGAGCAGGAGGGCTGCATACTTGCTGGCATGCACCTGATGGGTGCCACCCGTGGCCGACAGACGGGCTATGCACGAGTCGCACTCGCTGATTACATAGTCGTACAGCCCTGCCTCCGTGGAGCGTGGGAGTAACATATCGGCAACATCATCGGTCAGCCCATAGACACGGTCGCCCACGATAGGCATACCGCCCAGTCCACGTACCATATAGAAGTAAGCGTATGCCCGCAAGAAGCGTGCCTCATACTCATAAGCAAGCCGGTCGGAAACTGACAGCTCAGTAGTTGACCTCACACTGCGAAGAAACATATTGAGGTTTCTGATGTAAGTGTAGGGATAGAGACGCCAAAGCGAGGTGGAATAACTGGTCGAGGAGTTTGTCTGAAAGCAACTGGCCTCATCCAGTTCGCCCCACGTTCCCTCGGTGGTGGTGAAGCTGCCGAAGTTTTCAAAGTTGGGACCAAAGTCAATCCCGTTGTAGAAGCCTGCCAGCACCGACTTGGTCATGGTGGCATCGCTAAATACCTCATCATCGGTGAAGATGGTATCCGACTCACGGTCAAGGAAGCCCTTGCAGGCCGAGAGCAGCATGACAAGAGTCATCATGCAGATATAGAGCGTTTTCGTTTTCATTATTCGTCAGAAAGTTAAATTGAAGCCAATATTGATAACACGCGTTGTTGGATATCCTGTGCCCGACACGTTGGATGTCTCGGGGTCAACGCCATACTCGTGCATGTTGTCGAGCGAAAAAAGGTTCTGCATAAAGCAGTAGATGCGCAGTTTCTCCACGCTGAACTTACGTGTAAAGGGCTGCGGAAAAGTATAGCCGATCTGCAGATTGCGCAGCTTAAGAAACCACACGTCCCTTATCCAAAATGTACTGGAGTAATAGTTGGAGTGTGATGTGTTGCCATACAGCATCGTAGGATACTTGCCCGGAATGAGCCCACTGTTGGCATCGTAAGGATCGGCCAAATGCCATTGGTCGCTTGCCATGTAGTCGAAAGCGCAACTGTCACCCCAGAACGGATACCTGGCCTCATAGTTGAAGATATGGGTGAATTTTGCAGAGCCGGCAAAGTCGGCCGAGAAATCTATACCACGCCAGCTGGCCGACAGGTTAAGGCCATAGTTGATGATAGGCGTGCGGGTGTCAAGCGAGCCAAAGTCGCCGCTGTCACTAGGATAGGCAGTATGGCCAATGGGCATCTGGTCGTCGTATGTAATCACCCCATCCCTGTTGGCATCCTCATAAATCAGGTCACCCGGGCGTAACGTACTGTTACCCTTGCCGTCAATGTCAACGGGATAGGAGGCTATTTCCTCCCACGACTGGAACTGTCCGATACAGTTGTAACCCCAGCATTCGTTGGCGTAACGGTGGTGGGCGTTGTAAACGTAATAGTCGCGGGAATTGGAGAATGTGGGCTTATATTGCTCCCAATTGTAGGAGCGCGCCAAGGTAATATTGCCGCCTACAGAGTAGTTGAAGTCTCCGACCTTGTCCTGCCAGGTGAGCTGTGCGTCAATGCCGCGAACCAAATCAGAGTTGAGATTCTCGACAGGCCAACTGAAGCCTATCTCACTGGGTACCACTACATCGTAGCGCGAGGCGGGCAGGCCTGTACGCTTGCGCTGAAAATAGTCCACCGTGCCAGTCAGGCGGTTCTTAAGGAAAGCCACATCAATACCAATGTCAAAGGTCTTGGCCTTGAGCCAGCTGATGTTGGTCACAGGCAATGACCTCACTGAGGATGTCTCGATAACAGCACCGTCCATTACGGCCGCACCCGTATTGTAGTTGTAGCCGGAAAGGTAGTCGAAAGCGCTGTAGCCCGACACGTTGTCGTCACCCATGACACCATATGAAATGCGCAATTTCAGATTGTCAATGTACTTGCTGACGTCACAGTTCTGCCAGAACTTCTCCTCAGAGACTCTCCAACCGGCAGATACCGATGGGAAGAAACCCCAGCGATGATGGGGCGGGAACTTCCAGGAACCGTCGTAGCGGGCTGCAAGCTCAAGGAGGTAACGATGTTTATAGTCGTAATTGATGCGGCCCATATAACCAAGTCTGGCCTGCGTGTTCTCGTTCCACTCGCTGAAGCCAGTAAGCTCGTCAAAGTAGGCCACCTTAAGTGCCTTCATTGTTGGCGTGCCGCCATAGCTGACACCTGGCTGATTAATCTTATAGGTCTCAAAACCGGCAAACACATCAAGAAAATGGTTATCGTTCCAGCTGTGCTTATAGGTGACGCTTACCTGGGAATTGATGGTCTCTATGTATTGCCAGCGGCTTTTGAACATGCCGTTCTGCTGCTTCACGACCGGGTAGGTGTCTGTAGCCTCATTGTAAGAATACAGGGTATAGCCATTGAAGCGATTCTTGTAGCGCTCATTGCTGTTAAAATAGGAGAACAGGCCTTTCAGTACAAGGCCCTTGAGTGGCTCCCACTCTCCTGTGAGGTTGGCCTGCAATACCCGCCAATTATCATTTTGCGTGCCAGCCTGACTCCGAGTAAGGATGGCAAAGTTCGTATATCCGGCCGACGAGACCAGAGCTGGATAGTTAACGTTGTTGTTGGCATAAGGGCGGCTTGTCGGCGGGTTGGTGACAGCGGCATAGGCTAATGTCCAGTAGCCGGACTGGCCTGACAATCCCGAGTTCCACGCAGCCATGACAGTATTCTCCACACGGCCGTTGATCTGGGCTTTCACCTTAAAGTTGCGGGTGATGTTGGCATCCACGTTGAACTGCATGTTGGTACGGCCGTAATAGCCAAAGTCGTGAGCCAACGACTCTTGTCTGGTGTGACTCAAGGCCAGGTAATATGAAATCTTGTCGGAGCCACCCGAGGCATTAACCTCTGTATACCATTGAGGCGCGGCGTTACGCCAGATAAACTTTTTCCAATTGAACGTCTGGTAATCGGGATCAGTGCCTTCAATATATTTCTGATATTCCTCCTCTGTGTATCGGGGAGTAGTACCGACAATGGTTGATGCCTGAACACTGGAACGCACATAAGTTGCCGCGTCAGTTATCTGTGGGAATCGGAACAGCGACTGCCAGCCCATATAGGCATTGACATTGATATGGAACTTCTGATTGCGCTGACCACTCTTTGTAGTCACCACCACGACACCATTAGCGGCTCTCACGCCGTAGATGGCAGCCGAGGCATCCTTGAGCACTGAGATGCTCTCAATATCATTGAAGTCGATATTGTTGAATTGTCCCTCGTCCATCTGCACGCCATCCACCACGTAGAGCGGCGTACCCATGTTGCGGATGCTGAGACTGGTGTATTGGCCGGGACGACCGTCACTCTGCCGGCTATTAATACCGGCAACCTTACCCACAAGGGCGCCGGAAGTGTTGACAGCAGCTGTGCGTGAAAGGTCTTCGCCTTTGATGTTGGAGATGGCTGAAGTCAGCGATTCTTTCTTGATGGTGCCATAGCCCACCACCACGACATCGTTGAGCTGCTGCGCCGCATCTCCTTTCATCGTAAAGTCGAGCTGACTTCCCTTGACCGCACGCTCGGAGGTTTCATAGCCGATATAGGAAACACTCAGCTTGTTGTTGCCAACTGATGGAACCGAAATCGAATATTCTCCATCGATGTCGGTTATTACTCTCGTATTGGTGCCACTGAGCGTCACCACGGCACCCACAAGCGGCTCTCCGTTACTGTCGACCACGAGACCGTGAACGGTACGGGTGGCACCGCCTTGACGGGGAGCGGGCTGTGGTGAGGAGGTGGAAGACAACTTGTGGAGGATGATGTGATTATTGACGATTTCGTATCGCAAGCTTCTTCCCTTGATCAGCTGCTCCACGATGGTGGCAATCGGTTTTTTCCGAGCGTTGACGGTGACCATCGACTGTTCGTTGACTACGCCATCGGCATAACTGAAAGTATAGTTAGTGACTTTTTCTATCTGCCTGACAGCTTTGGCAAACGGCTGGTTGAGTGCCACCACCGTATAGAGCTTGACTTTACCCGGCTGCTTAGCTGCTACCGGCTGGCTTAAACTTAGCAGCGCAAGGAACACCATGCACCAGGAAAGGGTTTTGAGGCAGATTTGGTTGTTTAATGTTTTCATTGATATAGTTTTATGGTATTTTGATTGATACGTTCATACTTGAGTCCGGTCAGTGACTGGATGACGGTCAGGAACGACTCTAACGACTCACCGTCGTTGAAGATGCTGCGGTAGCGGCATCTGAGCGCTTTTTGCGACTCGCAGACGAACTCCACATCATAGACGTTGCCCATGCGGTCAAGAATAGACGACAGGGGCTCGGAATAGAATGCATGCTCATCGGCCAGATAATCGTCGATGGTGGCATGCGACACCGATATGGCGAGCGTCTGCCGACGATTGTCATACTCCAGCCGGCGCCCGGGCGTAAGTGTCATTTGTTTGTTGCTTTGCCGGTTGAGAAAGCTGATGCTTCCCTCTACCAGGGTTGCAACAAACAGGTTTTCATCTCGTGCATTGATGTCAAACTTCGTTCCTGTCACAGTAATCTCGTTGTAGCCGGACTTCACTTTGAATGGCTTGTCGCCCTTGGCCACCACAAAGAAGCCCTCGCCCTGCAAAGACACTTCACGTTGGCTCTTGTTGAAGAGACTGCTGAACCGTAATGACGAGTTGGCGCCCAGTTTGACGAAGGTTCCGTCAGCAAGGGTCATCGTAGTGGGCATGCCATTGGAGTCGCATGTATAGTAAGTTGGTACAGAGGTGCGGTCAAGCAACTTGGAAAAGCCCCACGTCAATCCGATTGTAATAATGACGACGGCTGCATAGCGAAGGACTTGGAAAAACATGTGGCACCTTACATGACGCTTCAAAACGCTATTGAACCATTGCCACTGTTGTTCGCGCTTGGTAAAAGACGACTTAAGCCCATAGTGCAAGTCTCTCACTTCCTTAAACAACCGTAGGTGGTCTTCACTATCCAGCAGCCATTCGTTGAATTGCTCCAACTCCTCCTGCGTCATGGCGCGGTCAAGATAGCGAATGATGTTTAGCTCAGCATCACTGCAATTGTTTCCTTGCTTGTCGTTCATAAGCTCTTGCGTAAAGTTAAAAGGGCCCGATAAATGATATTCTCGATAGTGCGACGCGAGAGGTGCAGGCGGGCAGCAATCTCCTGAGCCTGCAGGTTTTGTCCGTAATAGAGGTCGAGTATTTGCTGCTGACGCAGACTGAGCTTTGTAATCTGGAAGCGCACCCTGGCCAACTTCTCCTCGTTAAGGTAGTCAAGACCATTATCTGGATCGCAGAGCAATTCCTGCAGCGAGACACGGGCATACTGATACTGCTCGTAGTCCCGCCTGACAGAAATGTGACGTAAGTAGTCGATGCAAAGGTTATGAGTGATGCCGTATAAGACATTAATGGCATCCTCATCCTTAGTAGTCCAGATATACCGGTCGTAATACTTCAGGAAACAGTCCTGCACAATATCTTCAGCAACATGTTCAGGAAGATATCTGCATGCATACCTCAACAACATGGGTTGATAGGAGGTATAAAGTTTCTTGAGGGTATCCGACCTGTCCATTACAAGTTTACTTCACCACCTTCATAGTATGGCCATCAGCATACTTAAGGATGTAGACCTGATGTTGCTGCATGCCACGTTGTGCCTGGCCGGCTGTATTGTATATGCCAATGACCTTGGCTTGGCCATTGATGGCTGGTGCCGATGAGATGCCGGTAGTAGAAGTCACTTTCATCTTGGCCACCATGGAAGGCATCTTGCCTGCGTCAAAGCCGATGGCAGTAATGGTTTCGCCAGCTACAACATCGCCATTGTTGAGGTTGACTGACCATGTGCCGTTGGACACCGTCACCTCGTTGCGCAGGCTCTCACTCATGCTGCCAATAAGATAGACAAATGCCAGGTCTGACTCGCCGGTGCCGGCAATCCTCGTAGACGAGCACTCCGTAAATTTCAAGGGAGCGGTCTGATTGGCAAGGAACGGGGTCGTCTCGCCTTCGACAATCTGCCATTTACTCATATCGGAGAAGTTGAAGTTGGACAACTTTTTCATTTCTTCTGGAAGAAGAGCGTGGGTGTCATAGTTGTCAGGCTCCTCACCGTCACCCATCGACAGCGATGCGCCGTCGGAATTGTAGTAGCAGTTTTTCACGGTAATACCGGGCCAGTTACGGCCGCACACGCCGGCTATTTTCACATCGTCGGATGTCTTGCTGATGATACCGGAGAAATAGCAGTCTTGTATTGGGCCATTGAAATTGACGGCACACAAGCCACCGTTCCAGGGATCGGAGTAACTGTCGTGGGACCAGGATCCAGTAGCCTTGACGTTGCCTGTGGCATAGCAGTTGACAAGCTGGCCACGCAATGCATTACCGCCAAAGGAGCCTACGGCCTGGCCAGTACAGTCGGCAAAAACAGCACAGTTGGCAATATGAGCATTGGTACTGTTCCAGTTGGGTGTGCCCAGCACGCCGCCCACAGTGCCGGTGGAGCTGCTGACTGAGCCATAGACCACACAGTTCTTGAAGCAGGTATCGACCTTGCAAGTACCATTATAGAACGCGCAAATGCCACCGGCATTGGAGCTGGCGATGACTGAGCCATAGAAAGTGCAGTCGTAATAGTGGCCACCATTCTCGTTATTGCCTGAGATTCCGCCAGTGTTGCTACCGGAACCTTCCACGGTGACATTGAAGGCACGGCAGCCCTCAAAGGAACCGCCGGCAGCGCCTGCAAAGGCTGCTGTACAGTCACCACCGTCGATGGAAGAGTCGTAGATGTCGCAATTGATAAAGGTGCCGCCAGCTTTCTCCCAGTTACCATTGGTGGAGCAGAGTATGCCACACCAGCTGCCTCCAGTGATGTAGCAGTCGCGCATGATGAGATTCTTTATCACACCAGGAGTGTTGACGCGGGAGAAGAGGCCTAAGCCATTCTGACCGTTCTCGATGACGAGGTTGCTTACGGTCTTGCCGTTGCCGTCAAAGGTACCGGTGAAGGTGCTGCCACTGGCGATAGGTGTCCAGGCAACATCGGTCAGGTCGATGTCGTTGTTCAGGATAAAGCAAGAGGTAGCATAGTCGGAGACAGCCTGAAGCTGTGCGGCTGTTTCAATCTGGTAGGGATCGCTTGCCGTTCCCGTACCTCCTGCAAACTGTGCGGACGCACTGATGGCTGTGCCAAGAAGTGCTGACAAAAAGAAGATTTTTTTCATGTGATTTTGGTTTAATAAGTTATACATTAGCCCCCCACGCTTCCCTTGTGATAGGGTAAGCGAAATATTTATCTGTGTTTAAGGTTAAGGGGGGGAGCAGGTGAATAGTCAATGAATGACGGTCTTGCGTCCGCCATGGATGTAGATGCCAGGTTGTATGGGCTTTTGAAGGAGTCTCTCCCCTTGTAGAGTGTACCAGCCAGAGGAAATGGCGGCAGCCTTCGGTGTCATGGGATATGATGCCGCTATGCCCGATGTCTCGTTAAAATGAATGTCATACACGAGCTTTTGGTCATCGGTATTGTTTGTCTTCAGATTGGCGTTGTTCCAGCCGTCAAGCAGACTGCCCTCTATCATGACATTGTTAAACCAGATGTCATGGATATACTTGGTGGGCGTGCCATCCTTGGCCCATCCGCGCAGAAGCACGTCATTGGCCGAGGCACTGCCTATGTCGTTGGGACTCGATATGTTGCTCATATGGATGTCATACATTCCGCCCTCCCAACTCATGTTGCCCAAGAGTGTACCAAACCAGAAACTGTCCTGGAAACCCATTTGGATAAGACGTACACAACGGTTGACACGGATACTGTCTATACGGATGTTGTGGAAAAAAGACCCATGGAGGCTGGTGATGTTGATGGCGGCCCGGTCGTTGAGTTCCTCATGATGGCTGGGGTCATCCCAGGAACTGAGAATGTCGCTGTTGGTGAAGCTGATATTCTCAAACGAGGAAGCTAATGTCTCTGCACCTATGCCAAAAGCGTTGTTGGCATCACTCCACAGTTGCATGCGCGTGAAGTGGATGTCCTTCTCGGGCTGACAATCGGCAGGATTGAGACTGTCGGCGGCCAAACCCTTTATGGCGATGCAGTCGTCCATGGCGCGTACGAAACAGTTGTCAAACTGCATGCCGCTGCATGCCGTGAAGTCCATGCCGTCAGAGCTGCCACCGTAAGGGGCAATCACCTTCATATTGGTCACTTTGATGTTGCTGCAACTTGAATAGGTGGTCTGCCATCCCCTTTCCTTATATTTATGGCAAATGATGCCGTCAACCACACCTCCTGTGTTATAGGAACAGTTGAGTTCCGACCCGCCGTTGGACACCACCATGCCATGGCCATAGATTTTACCGCCAGTGGAGTTGAGTCCTATCGTACCGCGCACTACGGCACCGCCTGCCAGATAGATGGAACGCGCGCCTGCCACCATGAGCGTACCACCAAACTTGTCGGTCAAATCATAATAGCCAGGGCCAAAATAGTAGGTCTTTGTTTTGCGGTCATAGGAGTAACCTTCCTTGCTGGCCACATTCGGTGCCTTGATGATGTCATTACAGAAGAGGTGAAGTACGTCACCCGTCTGATAGTCTCCATCAAGCACGAGCGTGATGTTCTGATTGGCTTTTGAAATGGTAAACTTTAGAATTTTGTCAGTTATTTTCTCCACATTGCTCACCTCGGCGCCTACTGGAAGAAGGTGGTAGTTACCCAACGACTTGCGACAGGAAATGACCACTTCCACCGGTGTGCCGTCCTTGAAGTCAAAGTAGCCAAAGGAGACATTCCCACCCCATGCATTGTTGGCATCATAAAGGCCAGTATAAGCCTCGCCATTAATGAGTACGTTGAACCGCGGCGAACCGTCGAGCAACGTATATTCAGACGGGCGTGCATAAGTCATGATGGTGCTGTCGGCAGAGACATAGTTGGTACCCACAGTGTTTTCCGTGGAATAAGCCGTATAGTCAATGGCATGGAGAGTAGTACTGCCCATGCACAGCATCAAGAGAGCTGTCAAACAATTGTAAAAATATCTCATGGCTTGTTTCGTTTTTGTTTTCAGCATCAGTGAAACGATTGCAACCTCTATTTTACTCACGTCTCAGGAGTATAATTTTGTAAATTTAGGAAATTTAACTTACAAATTCGTAACATCCATGCTGATTGATAATGGACAGAACATGGTCGGACACAAATATCAAAGATTCAGTCCAATCCGATGGCCGTCTGCCATAAATTGCCTAACTTTGTCAAAAATAACAATTATCACCACAGACGCTTTCGCCACAATGAAAAGACTTACGCTGCTTCTCCCGCTCCTCTGGCTGCTCGCGGCCTGCTCACGCGACGACGACCCCATGACGGCGCTCTACAGGCAGATAGACCGCGCCATAGCCGACAGCGCGCAGGCCGTGGCTCGCGTCGAGGCACGCATCGACTCGCTCAAGCGGCAAATGCCCGGAGGCAGCCGCATACGCATCGCCGAGAAACTCTACCAGGCCTACTCGGCCTACGACAACGACTCGGCCGTGGCATGGGCCATGCGCTACGACAGCCTCGCCCAGTTCACCGACGACGGCGACCACTCCACATGCGCCAGGCTCGACCTCATCTATCAATACACCAAGTCGGGCTACTTCACCGAGGCCACCGACTACTTCACCGCCATCGACCCCTCGCTGCTCTCACCCAGACTGCAGGCCCGCTACTACGACATCGGCGCCGACCTTTACGGCAACGCCGGATACGCCACCGAGGACCCTGTAATCAGGCAGCGCTACTGGCAGCGGTCGATAACCCTGCGCGACTCGTCTTACCTCTTCACACCACGCCACTCGACCCTATACATGCGCAACCGCGTGCAGGAGCTCATCAACGCCGACAGCGGACGCGCCGCACTCGCCGTCAGCCGCGAATGGATAAGGATGACACCGCCCGGCACCCACGACTACGCCATCGCGGCCTACTACCGCTCTGAGGCCTTCCACCGCACGGGCGACACCGACGGCCAGAAGGAATGGCTCGCACGGTCGGCCGTCGCCGACCTCGACAATGCCGTCATGGACCAGGCCTCGCTGTGGATGCTCGCCGACATCATCTACCGTGAGGGCGACGTCGACCGCGCCTACCGCTACATGGACTACTCCTGGCGGTGCGTGCAACGCTTCTCAGCCCACAAGCGCGCATGGGATGTCACGCCCATCCTCTCGGTCATCAACAACACATACCAGGAGAAGAACAGGCTGGCCAGCCAGCGCCTCGCCGCCCTGCTCGCCACCGCCGCCCTGCTGCTCATCGTCAGCATCAGTCTGCTCGGCTACACGCAGCACAAGCGGCACCAGCTCGGCGAGGCACGCAACGCGCTCGACAAAAGCAACAGGCAGCTGCGACTGACCATAGACCAGCTCAACCGCGCCAACGCCGACCTGCAGGAGTCGGACCGCGTCAAAAACCAGTACATCGGCAACTTCTTCTCGCTCTATTCCGCTTCCATCGAGAGCCTCGAAAATTTCCGAGCCAAGGTGAGACGAAAGCTGAAGGCCGGTCAGAGCGACGAGCTGCTTGCCATGACCGACCCCGAGAACAAGAACAATGAGATTCACAAGCAAATGGTGGCAACCTTCGACGACACGTTCCTCGCGCTTTATCCCAATTTTGTCGAAGAGTTCAACGCCCTGCTGCGCCCCGGCTGCTCCGTACGGCCGTCGGACAAGGAGCGCATGAATACCACCCTGCGCATCTTCGCCCTCATACGCCTCGGCATCACCGAGAGCTCGCGCATCGCCGACATCCTGGGCTACTCGCCCGTCTCCATCTACAACTACCGCACCCGCGCCAAGAACCTCTCCGCCGTTCCACGCGACGAGTTTGAGGAAAGGATAAGGAAACCACAAAACAAAAGCGGACACACCGCAAGCCCAATCCAAAAACCCGTCAAGGGGATGTAAAGCGGCTCATTGAGATTGACAAGCTCGAGGGCGACCGCCTCTGAAGTGCCCCACCCCCTCTGAAGTGCCTCGGGCACTTCAGAGTACCCTCCCCCACCCAGGGGAGGGTTTAATTACAATAAGCAGGTAACAGTATTTTGGAGAATGGCTAAGGGTTAAAATGTAGGGGGGTGTATCAAAATGCAAATGCCATTTTGAAAATCTTACAGATTGAAACTTTC
>CABVDL010000028.1 GCA_902497035.1 uncultured Prevotella sp. | reverse complement strand
ATGCCGCCTGTCGCTACCATTATTCAACCTTTGCATAACCTCATTGAATTTGATGCAAGATACCATTTTATTTTTTAACCGACCATAATGGCACGCATTTTTCTCATCACGCCAACCGGCGGGTCCATGTCACCGTTCTCCCGCCGCCGGTACGCCCATCTTACGACCCCATTCAAGCCAGATGAGAAAAGTGTGGCGGTCGCCCCGGCTGTGCAGGGCGGTCGCCACAGATTAGCGAAGCGGTCGCCATAGATTATCGAAGCGGTCGCCACACCTTGTCGGATAAGCGATGCCGTACCGTGAAACCAGTCACTTGCAGGCGCGAAGTCCGTACCAGGCCACCACGGCAAAGCAGGCCACAGGCATCAGAAAGCTCAGGTTGAGCACCGGCAGTCCGTGCCAGGAGCCGCCAATGTCCATGATGGCCGCCTGCAGGGGCGGAATGACGCTGCCGCCCAGGATGCTCATCACGAGGCCGGCGCCGCCGAACTTCACGTTTTCCTTGAGTCCCTCAAGGGCTATGCCATAGATGGTGGGGAACATCAGGCTCATGCAGCCGCTGACGGCCACCAGACAGTACAAGCCCGTACGGCCGCCCGCGAAGATGGTGAAGCCCAGCAGCGCGATGGCCGCCAAAGCCAGCGTCAGCAGCAGCCGGCCGGGCCGCACGTACTTCAGGAAATAGGTGCACACAAAGCGGCCTATGGCAAAGAGGGCCAGGGCCAGCAGATAGAACCGCGTGGTGAGCGCATGGGCCGCCTGCTCGTCCATGCCCTCGCCGTCGCGGAACACATGCAGTCCGTAATAAATGATATAGGCCCAGCACACTGTCTGCGCGCCCACATAGAAGAACTGCGCCACCACGCCGTTGCGGTAGTTGCGCTGGCGCACCAGCTGCCTCAGGGCGGTGAGCAGGCTCTTGCGCTCTCCCTGGCCTCCCACACGGGGCATGCGCGTCAGCCAGATGGCCACCAGCATGACAAGCACCACGATGCCCACATAGACGTAAGGTTGCACCAGCACGTCGAGGTCGTGCGCCTTGATGGCCTCAAACCGCGCGGGGTCAGACAGCATCAGCCCGTGGCGCTGCTCATCTGACGTAGGGTCGAGACTGGCCGAGACATAGGTCAGCGCGATGTAAGCGCCGGAAATGGCGCCGAGGGGATTGAAGGCCTGCGCCAGGTTGAGCCGCCGCGTGGCCGTGGCCTCACTGCCCATGCAATAGACAAAGGGATTGCACGAGGTCTCCAAAAACGACAGGCCGCACGTCATCACAAAATAAGCCGGGAGAAACACCCAAAACTCACCGGCCGACTTGGCCGGTATGAAGGCCAGCGCGCCAATGGCATAAAGTGCGAGGCCGGTCAGCACGCCCGACTTGAACGAATAGCGCTGAATGAACAGCGAGGCGGGAAAGGCCATGACAAAATAGCCTAAGTAGAACGCCACCTGCACAAAGCTGCTCTGGAACTTCGTAATCTGGAAAATCTTGCCGAACGACTGCACCATCGGGTTGGTCACGTCGTTGGCAAAGCCCCACATGACAAAGCATGTGGTAATCATGATGAAAGGTACTAGATAGCTCACGCCTCCCTTGGAAAAGAGCCCGTCAGCCGACCCGGATTGTCTCATTTGAACAGGAATTATTGGTTTATCGTGCAAAAGTACGGAAAAACCTCCACAGCATTAAAGACTTTCTCATATATTTTATGTAAGTTTGCATCAAACTTAATAAGACAAGCAAATACCCGGGATGAACTGATGAAAAAACTACTCTCGTTGCCTCCCAACCTTGTGGAGAGCTTTCATGCCATCACATCACTGCCTCAAGACGAATGGTTCTGCACCAACGACCCTGTCGGTCACAAACTGGGTTCCGGCGGCGGCACGGCCTGGCTGCTGCTTGAGGCCTTCCGCCAGGCGACAGGCCTTGACGGTCTCGTCCACGTTGTCGCTTTCTGCCAATGGCTGGCCTCAGAGCGCAGAATTCTCATACACGCCGGCGGACAGAGCCGCCGCCTTCCTGCCTATGCCCCGTCGGGCAAGGTACTCACCCCCATTCCCGTATTGCGGTGGGAGCGCGGCCAGCGGCTGCGCCAGACCCTGCTCGACCTGCAGCTGCCGCTCTACGAGCGCATGATGGCCAAGGCGCCGCGGAAGCTCCACACCATGGTGGTGAGCGGCGACGTGCTGATACGCGCCACACAACCCCTACAGGACATCCCCGAGGCCGACGTGGTGTGCTACGGCCTGTGGCTGGGGCCGGAAATCGCAAAGGACCACGGCGTGTTCGTCTCGCGCCGCGACACGCCCGCCCGGCTGGAGTGCATGCTGCAGAAGCCATCGGCAGAGCGCCTCAACAGCCTGCTCAAAGACCATTTCTATCTCACCGACATCGGCGTGTGGCTGCTCAGCGACCGTGCCGTGCGGCTGCTCATGGAGCGGTCAGAGGGCGACGGCGGACTGCGCGAGTACGACCTCTACGGCACTTTCGGCTGCTGCCTTGGCGACAAGCCCACACAGCACGACGACGAGCTGGCACAGCTGTCAGTGGCCATCCTGCCGCTGCCCGGAGGCGAGTTCTACCACTTCGGCACCTCACACGAGCTGCTGTCCTCGACGCTCGCCCTGCAAAACCTGGTCAACGACCAACGGCTCATCATGCACCACTCCAACAAGCCCCAGCCGTCAATCTTCGTGCAGAATGCCGTCACCCGCATCCGGTTCAACGACAGCAACGAGAACATATGGGTGGAGAACAGCACCGTGGGCAAGGGCTGGACGCTGACACGCAAGAACATCGTCACGGGCGCGCCCGACAACGACTGGCAGGTCAGTCTCGACGAGGAGCAGTGCATCGACTTCGTACCCGTCGGCGACGAGGGATGGGTGGTGCGCCGCTACGGCTTCTACGACAAGTTCGCCGGAGCCGCGCAGACCACGCCCTGCTTCCCCTACCTCACCACCTTGCAGCGTCTTGACACCTACATGCGGCAGGGCGGAGCGCCCGACGGCCTGCTCAGTGCCGAGCAGATTTCCGAGCGCGCCAACCTGCGCCGTCTCGTCGCCCAGCGCCGAACCTACCGCAGCCGCAACTACCCGCAGCTCATCGCCAACTATGAGCACAGCGTGTTCTACCAGCTCGACCTCGACGACGCTGCCCGTGAGTTGAACGGCATGGGCGTGCCGCTGCCACAGCCGCTGCCTGCCACGGCACCTGTTGACAAGCGCTTCGCCGACGCCATGTTCCGCAGCAGACTGAAGGCCAACCCCAATGCCGAGGCCGACGGGCGTCAGGCCTTCACCCTGTTGCGCGAGGCCCTGACGGCACCCTACAAGACCCACAGGCTGCACCCGTGCCGCACGGTGTGCGAGGACCAGATAGTCTGGGGACGGTCGCCCGTGCGCATCGACATCGCCGGCGGATGGACCGACACGCCGCCCTACTGCGTGATGGAAGGCGGCAATGTGGTCAACCTCGCCATCGAGCTCAACGGACAGCCGCCTATCCAGACCTACGTCAAGCCCGCCGCCCTGCCCCACATCATCATCCGCAGCATCGACCTGGGCGTAGCCGAGACCGTGACCACCTACGACGAGCTGGCCGACTTCAACCACGTGGGCAGCGCCTTCTCCATACCCAAGGCGGCCCTCGTGCTGTGCGGCTTCCACCCCTCGTTTGCCGACGAGCGCTATCCGTCGCTTCAGGCGCAGCTCGAGGCCACGGGCGGCGGTTTTGAGATTACGCTGCTCTCAGCCATACCGGCCGGGTCGGGACTCGGAACGAGCAGCGTGCTGGCGGCCAACGTGTTAGGGACGCTCAACAACTTCCTCGGCTTCGGCTGGGACAAGAACGCCATAGGCGAGCGCACGCTCGTACTTGAGCAACTGCTCACCACGGGCGGAGGCTGGCAGGACCAGTACGGTGGCCTGCTGCCCGGCGTGAAACTGCTGCAGACGCAGCCCGGAAGCAACCAGTGCCCGCAGGTGAGATGGCTGCCGACCGACCTCTTCACGCTGCCCGAGTACAAGGCGTGCCACCTGCTCTACTACACCGGCATCACGCGGACTGCCAAGACCCTGCTGGCCGAGATTGTGAGGCGGATGTTCCTCAACCAGGCCGACGAGCTGGCCCTGCTCAGGCAGATGCGGCAGCACGCCATGACCATGTTCGACGCGCTGCAGCGCAACAACTTCACGCTGATGGGCCGGCTGGTGCGCAAGACCTGGGAGCAGAACCAGCTGCTCGACGCCGGCACCAACCCGCCTGAGGTGGAGCGCCTCACCCGCCTTGTCGACGACCTGTGCCTCGGCTACAAACTGCCGGGCGCCGGCGGCGGAGGCTATCTCTATATGGTGGCCAAAGACCCCGAGGCCGCGGCGCGCATAAGAACCATACTGCACGAGCATCCGCTCAACGCGCGCTCGCGCTTTGTGGATATGACGCTCAGCACTACCGGTCTACAAGTAAGCCGCAGTTAGTTCCATCCACCCCATTCACACCATATTCCTCCATATCCCCCACAAAACAATGAGCGAAAAAGTAGAATTCGGATTCAGTGAGTCGCCTTTCGGCGAGATTATCGTGGCCCGCACGTGGAAAGGCGTGTGCGACCTGCAGTTTCTTGACCACAACCGTCTGGAAACCATTCATGAGCTGGCGACACGCTGGGGACAGTACACCCCGACCACGCAGAGCGACACCATGGCCCGGACCGTGGAGCGCGTCGTCTTTGAGGGCTACGACCATCCCGTGCGGCTCGACCTGCACGGCACCGACTTTCAGCTGAAAGTGTGGCATGAGGTGATGAACATTCCCTTTGGCCAAACGGCTACCTATCAGCAGGTTGCCGAGCGCATCGGCCAGCCAAAGGCCGTACGTGCCGTGGCCACGGCCATAGCCCAGAACCCCGTAGCTATGCTCGTGCCGTGCCACCGCGTCATCCACAGCGACGGCACCACAGGCGAATACCACTGGGGCCGCGAGCTGAAAAAGAGACTGCTCGACTGGGAGGCAGGCCGGGTAAAGGAAGCCGATGCATAACACCCCGACGAGCTGATGGTCACAGATACCGCCAATGAACTGTTTGCCAACCTGCGCACCGCGCTGACCAACACGCGGCTACGTCCCGACGTGCGCAACAGGATGCTGCACGAGGTGCTGGTGCTGGCCTGCGCCGAGGGCCTGAAGGACTCGCACTATGCCTTCGGCGACCTCAACGCGCAGACCGAGCGTCTCATCCGGCACCTGCACATACCGGCCGCCGAGGCCAACGCCCTGCGCCAGGCACGGCGCGACTCCAACCATGCGGCGCCCACCGACGACACCACCCTCAGCTACGACGTGCGCGCCTTGGCCACATTCGTGAGCCGCGTGTTCCGGGCTGACATTCCCGGGACGCTCGCCACGCTGCTGCCGCACGACGACTTTGAGAGTGAGAAGGCACGGCTGCGCAATGAACACATCCACGTCAACACGCCCGACAAGCGATGCATCGTGAAAGCATGGGACGAGAACGTCATCGAGGCCGTCATCGACGAGGACGGCGGGCATGCCACGCGCCGCGTGCGCTACACCGACCCGACGCAGTATGCCCGCATGGGCTACCTCTTCCACATCCTGCGCGAGGGCATGCACCTCAACCTGCTCGACTGCCAGGCTGAGGGCGCGGAACTCATTCCCCGCCTCATCATCGTGGAGCCCGACTGCCTGATGGACATCAGCGTCATCGCCTCCTGCTTCGAGGACTACGGACACCACCCCCTGCTCTATCTGCTCAGCCGCATGAAGCCCAGGGCCAACTCGCAGGCCATACTCTTAGGCAACTATGCAGGCAGTGCCCTCGACGACATCATCAACGACCCCAACGCCACACCGGCCAAGACGCTGATACGCAACTTCAGGGAGAAAGCGTTGGAATACGTGGCCTGTACTGACTTCGACCCGCAGCAGTTCAAGGCCGATGCGGCGACGCAGGCAGCAAACATCAAGGGCATCGTCAGCGAACTGCGGTGCCACTACGACCTGGACAAGGCCATCCTTGAACCGTCGTTCGTCTGCGAGAAGCTCGGACTGCAGGGCCGTGTTGACCTCATGACGACCGACCTCAAGTTGCTCGTCGAGCAGAAGTCGGGCCGCAACATCTTCATCGAGCGCAACACCAACAACGGCCACGGCGCACGCGTAGTGGAAAAGCACTATGTGCAGGTGCTGCTCTACTACGGCATACTCTACTACAACTTCCACGTGCGCCACAGCGACATCAGCCTGCTCTACTCCAAGTTTCCCCTGCCCGACGGTCTGGTCAGCGTGACCAACCTGCTACAGCTCGTCTATGAGGCCCTGCGCTTCCGCAACGAGGCCGTGGCCCTGGAATTCGACATCGCCGACAACGGCCTCGACAACATCCTGCCGCAGCTCACGGAACAGACGCTCAACGTGGCCCACATGGCAGGCTTCTTCTACGACACCTACCTCCGTCCCTCACTGCTCGGCCTCATCACCCCGCTCCACCAGCTCTCCCCGCTTGAGCGCGCCTATCTCTCGCGCATGACCCGCTTTGCCGTGCGCGAGAACCTGATGTCAAAGGTGGGCGCCGTCGAAGGCACCGGCAATAGCGTGGCCGACCTCTGGCACATGCCCCTGGCCGAGAAAAAGGAGACCGGCAACATCTATACCGGCCTGCGGCTTCTCCCCTCCGCGTCCTCCGCGTCCTCCACGCTCACCTTCTCCATTCCCGACCAGGGCATCGACTTTCTCCCCAACTTCCGCCGCAACGATATGGTCTACCTCTACGCCTATCCCACCGGCGAGGAGCCCGACGTACGGAAGGCCCTGCTCTTCAAGGGCAGTGTCAGCGAGCTGCACACCGACCGCATCTCCATAAAGCTGGCCGACCGCCAGCAAAACACCGATATCTACAACCACCTGCCCTACGACGGCCACCCCCTCGCATCCGCCTCTTTCTCCTGGTGCATCGAGCATGCCAGCAGCGATGTGGGCGGCAGTGCCGGCATACGCGCGCTCTATGAGTTTGTCACGGCGCCGCAGCTCCGCAAGGACCTGCTCCTCGGCCAGCGCATGCCGCGCCGCGACCTGAGCCTGACGCTGTCGCAGCCGTACAATCCCGGCCTCGACGAGATGCTGCTGCAGGCCAAGCAGGCCTCCGACTACTACCTGCTCGTGGGACCTCCCGGCACGGGGAAGACCTCCATGGCCCTACAGTTCATGGTCAGGGAAGCCTTGACGGAGGCAAAGGCCGACATCCTGCTGTCGGCCTACACCAACCGTGCCGTTGACGAAATATGCGGCATGCTCGACGATAACGGCATCGACTACATCCGCCTGGGGAGTGAGCTGAGCTGCGCGCCGGCCTACGCACCGCATCTGCTCGCCAACAAAGTGGGCGAGCGACCGACCCTCGATTCCATGACCCGGCTGCTGCGCGAGGCACGCATCATCGTCGCCACCACATCTACATTGCAGTCGCGGTCGCTGATATTCAACGTGAAGCATTTCCGGCTGGCCATCGTCGACGAGGCCTCGCAGATACTTGAGCCTAACATCATAGGCTTGCTGGCCAGCCACCGGCCATCAGGCGAGGCGACGCAGGCCTGCAACATCGACAAGTTTATCCTCATCGGCGACTACAAGCAACTGCCGGCCGTAGTGCAGCAAAACGACAGCGACAGTGCCGTCACCGACCCGGAGCTGCGCGCCATCGGCCTCACCGACTGCAGGATGTCGCTCTTTGAGCGCCTCATCCATCAGGAACAACAGGCGAGACGCACCGACTTCATCGGTACCCTGCGGCGCCAGGGACGCATGCATCCGGCCATCGCCGACTTCCCCAACCACGCGTTCTATTTCGCCGAGCATCTGGAGCCCGTCCCCCTGCCCCACCAGCGCGCCACGAGCCTGGGCTACACACTGCCCTCGGCCGACGCCACCGACGACCTGCTCAAGGCCCATCGGCTGCTGTTCTTCGCATCGGCCGACTGCCGCCAGCCCGAAATCTCGGATAAGGTAAACGCCGACGAGGCACGCATCGTGGCCGACCTGCTGCGCCGTATCCACCGTTTCTACGGCGAGGCTTTCAACGCCGACAAGACCGTAGGCGTCATCGTGCCGTACAGGAACCAGATAGCCATGATAAGAAAGGAGATTGAGCGCCTCGGCCTGCGCGGTCTCGACGACATCAGCATCGACACGGTGGAACGCTACCAAGGCTCGCAGCGCGATGTCATCATCTATTCGTTCACCATCCAGCGGCAATACCAGCTCTCGTTTCTCACCGCCAACACGTTTGAGGAGAACGGACATCTCATCGACCGCAAGCTCAACGTCGCCCTCACCCGCGCCCGCAAGCAGCTCATCCTCACCGGCAATCCCCGCACACTCGCCGCCAATGCCGTATTCAGCCAGCTCATGGGCTACATCCGCAACAAGGGCGGCTACAACGGGTAATGGCGTAGTGGCCGGCACCAGGCCGGTCACCACGCCATCACCGTTTTTCACTTATCAGGAAGGGATGCCAAGAGCCGCTCCACCAACCGCGGCACAGCATAACGGCTGATGTCGGCCTCGTCAATCCACCGATAGCCCTCAGGCAGTGCCGGACGGCTATCGGCATCAACAAGGAAAAAGTCGGCATGGATAATCTGGTGGGTCAGCACGTGTCTGACACCGGCGCACAACAGGCGCGGCCTCAACGCCTCAATCCACGACGGAACGCGGTCCTCAGCCACGAGCACCGGCTCCCACAGGCCCTGCCAGATGTCGCCCGTCCCGCGCTGGTGGATAGCCGTCTGGCCATTACACCTTATATAATAGTAACGGAAATAACGCGCCGTTACCTTCTGTTTTCTCAACTTCACCGGCAGCCGCTCCACCTGACGCGTCCGCAGCGCGACGCAGTCCTCGGCAAAAGGACAGGCCACACAGCCCGGCGACTTCGGCGTGCAGACCAGTGAGCCGAAGTCCATCATGGCCGAATTGGCCGCACCAAAATACGTCTCACCCTCGGGGCGGTCGTCGGGGCGGTCGCACGGCAGACCGAAAGCCTCGTCGGCCAGCAGCACAAACTCGCGCTTGCCCTCACTGCTGTTGATAGGCGTTGCGACACCATTGAGGCGCGCCAGCACCCGGTAGGCGTTGCCGTCGATAGCCATGACGGGCAGTCCGAAGGCGAAGGCTCCAATGGCCGCGGCCGTATAGTCGCCCACGCCCTTGAGGCGGCGTATCTCCTGCAGGGTATTGGGGAAGCAGCCCGCCGCCACAATCTGGCGCGCGGCCTCGTGCAGGTGGCGCGCCCGGCTGTAATAGCCCAGTCCCTGCCACAGCCGCAGCACGTCGTCCTCGGAAGCCGCGGCAAGCGCCTCCACCGTGGGATAGGCTGCCATGAAACGGTACCAATAGTCCATGCCCTGCGACACACGCGTCTGCTGCAGGACAATCTCGCTCAGCCAGATGGCATAAGGATCGCGCGTATGGCGCCACGGCAGGTCGCGCCCGTTGGACGCATACCAGGCTAAGAGACGGGGAAGAAAACGGGGAACCATGGGGAAAGGCGGTTAACGTTTGGCACAGTCAGGACAAACGCCCTTGATAATATAGTTGGCCGATTCTCGCACAAAGCCACGAGGCAACGGCACGTCGGGGACGGACAAGTCGTTGAGGCAGAACATCCGGTGACAGCGCTCACAATAGAAATGCACGTGGTTGTCGTCATCCTCCTCACTGCTGTGGCTAAGGCAAAGCTCATAACGGATGCCGCCGTCGCCGTCCTCAAGCGAGTGGACCAGATGGTGGTCGCGAAACAAGATCAGCGCACGGAAGATGCCGCTCTTGTCCACACTCACCATCCGCTCGCCCAACTCCGTCAGCGACGAGGGATGCTCTTCAGCCGCCAATGCCTTTAACACCAGAATGCGGTTGCTTGTCGGCCTGATGCCATGCTGCTCAAGCAGCGTCACACATGTTGACTCATCCATAATAATAGCTGCAAAATTAAGCTTTTTCCAGATAATAAAGTCAGTTTCGCCCAAATAAAACGCCTAAGACGCATCAGAACTGTCCCTGCCACCCCACGCTCAGGTCAAACCTCGTCACGTGGCGGTCGTTGGACGGGTTTATCCAAGCCGTCTCTGCCTTGAGGGTGAAACCGAGCGGCAGCGTGGCGTTGAGTCCGAGGGTCCATTTGTTGCATGATACCGACTCTACATGGAAATAGCCGTCGAAGCGCGCAAAGAGCGTGGCGGAGCATTGCGAGAGGCCAGGCCTGAGGACAATGCCGCTGAGGCAGTCGTAGCCCGCCTCGAGGCCGGCCGACGAATATTCGTGAGCGCTGCTGGTCATCATCTGTCCGTCAACCGTCCAGCCATGGGCAAGATAGCTGAAGTCAACCGCGGCATGATAGACATGGCTGAAAGTGGCCAGGTAAGGGTTCTGCCGCTGTACCATGCCCTCCTTGGAGCTGCCCACAAAGCATGAGGCACTCACGTCGAACCCGTCAACGGGCCGCACCCCTATGCGCATGGCCCCGCCAATCCATCTTGACCCGCGCAATGGCGCGGTAGGATAGAAGTAGCAGCCGGCCTCATAGTGCCATTGTCCCCTCAGGCCCCATACCGCCAGGCCTGCCTCATGCCACGACATGGGCATCAGCTTGCTCTCGCTCAACGGGTCGTAGATGGTAAGGGCCGGGCCGCCCGAATTGGTCGTACCGACAGGAATATCGACGATGCCGGCCTTGACATTAAGCGCCGTGCTCCAGCATTTGTTCAGATAAAGCTTGTTCGTCGTATAGTTGTCACGGAAATTGTTGCCCCACTGCCCGTCATCATAGAAGCGCTCATACTCCAGTTCGGCCACAACCGACCAGCCTCTGCCCAGCGCGGCATTGCCGCAAATCAGCAGATGGGGGAAATCGACGAGCGCGGCATTGCCGCTGCCATACTGGCGGCCATAGTTCACCTCGGTCATCAGACTGACCTCCACCGGTTTACCTGCAAGGCTGTCCTGTGCCACAGCCAGCGCAGGCAGAAACAGCAAGGCAAAAATTATGATATGACGCATTAAGAACGGTAACTCTATAAAATCACCGCAAAATTACATATTTTCAGACAAACTGACAAAAGGAGTGCATCCCCTAAAGTAGGTAAAAATGAGGATGCTAATGGCTCTTTCGGCATTGTCTCACGGTCGCAATACTTTCGTGCGGCGGTCGCCTCAACTTTACACAGCGATTTGACGGTGTCTTCGGTAACACTGCAGGGGCTGGTCTTGTGCCAGCCCTAAAACAATGTTCGACCTTATTTATCGGTTGAATCCTTTTTTTGAAGGCCGGCACAAGACCGGCCCCTGCAGTATCACCGATAGTTACTCTACCTTATCCAAAGGTTGGCGGCACTCGGGAATGAAAGAAAAAACAAGTTTTTTTCTTTGTCATTCCTCTCGTTTGCACTACCTTTGGATAAGGTAGGCGGCACTCGGGAATGAAAAGAAAAAAACAAGTTTTTTTCTTTGTCATTCCTCTCGTTTGCACTACCTTTGCAACAATAAAAACAGGAGCGACTATGAAAATCAATCAGCCTCAGTTTGAGATATGGGAGCAGGAGCCGGGCCTGCAGGGCATCTACCGGCAGGTGGAGCGCGCAGGACGCGTGTGCTACAAAAGTGAGAGCCACCAGACAGCCGACTCGGCCGAGCCTTTCACTTGCCGCTTGATGGCCAGCCACCATACGGCGATGCTTGAGCACGCCACGGTGTATCTGACGTTTGACTGTCCCGGCGGGCACGCTACGGCTGATGCTGAAAGATATGTTGCCAACCGCTTCACTCACTCCAGCCTCGTCGGCGACAAGTGCTATGTGACCACTAACCTCAGGGTCGTTGCTGAAAATGGATGGATGGCCGACCTCGAGCGGACGTGTGAGCCTACGCCGCATCACGAGCGCAGAGTGACGGTGCACTTCACCACGCAGATTGCCATCTCGCGCGAATACAACCGCCACCGCGCCAACTCCATCGCCGAGCAGAGTACACGCTACTGCAACTATGCCAAGGAAAAATTCGGCAACGAGATAGCCATCAACCTGCCCACATGGGTCAGACAGGAAGCAGACGGTACCGAGTGGGCGTCACAAGTGAGAGACGGCAAACTGACGATAAGCGGCCAACAGTTTCTGGAACTGTCGCGAAAGGTCACCGACGGCTCTGCCACAGTGATGGAAAACTGGGTGTTTGCCAACCTCGCCGCTGAGCGGGCCTACCTCAACCTCGTCGCCGCAGGGCGCAAGCCGCAGGAGGCACGCGTCGTGCTGCCCCTCGACACCAACACCGAACTGGTGCACACGGCATTCGTCAGCGACTGGCAGCATTTCTTCGACCTCCGCGCACTCGGGACAACCGGCGCGCCCCACCCCGACGCAAAGGCCATTGCCCAGCCCCTCTACGAGGAGTTCGTAAGAAGAGGATGGATATAATTCGGTATAAGCAGTGGCCGGTCTGATGCCGACCACCACACCAGCTATAATTCTTCACTCGGCCTTTAGACGATAGAGGGACAATTCGTGAGCCTTGTCCGTCTTGACAAGGATATAGTTTTTCTTTAATATCGGGGCTATTATATATGGTCGGCTATCTTGCGTCAGTCAGCCGGTACTGCTGTGGCGTACAGCCGAGGTGCTTCTTGATGAACTTGCAGAAAGTAGGGTAGCTCTCGAAGCGGAACTCATCGGCAATGTCCTTCATGGGCCGGTCGGTGTAGCGCAGCTCTATCTTGAGCCGTTCCACGGCATGCGCGGTGATGACATCGAGCGCCGGCTGCCCGACGTAAACCTTTGTAATCTTGGAAAGGTATTTTGGCGTGATGAACAGCTTGTCGGCAAAGTAGTTCACCGTGCGCTCGCGTCCGTCGGCCTTATTGAGCAAAGTCATGAACTGCTTGTAGAGATGCTCTGTGCGGTAGTGGCTTGCGCCGTCGGCCTCGCCCTCCTCCCTGCCGGCAGGGATATGCAGGTCGTTGATGACGTCGAAGAGCAGCGACGCAAAGAGATGATAGACAAGCTCGTCGTGGTAAAGGTCGTTGGACGCGTTGCGGTAGCGCAGGATGCTGAGGAACGTGTTGATGCGGTTGTAGTTGTAGCGCTCATCATTGCTGATGACCGTCCGCTGCCCGAAGGCCTTGATGACCTTCATCACGCGTCCGCTGCCCGTGAGCATGCGCATGAGTATCTCCATGGAATAGCCGACAAGCACAGCCGTCCCCCCGGCCGACAGCCGAATACCTTCAAGCATCGTGTTGGGCGGACTGACGAGGCAGCTGCCGGCAGCAATGGTCAGCAGCCGGCCGCTGACTCTCAGGCTCACCTCACCTCCCATGCAGAACAGAAAAAGCAGGCCGTTGACCATCATGCCCCCGCACAACGACTGATAGTCATCGAGCGGTGAAAGGACGAAACAGGAGCTGTCGGCATATACCGCCGGATGCTCCAACGCCATGAAATCTGATATTCGGTAAGTCTTGTCCATAGTGAATGACAGCGCCTTGTCTTCCGCAAAGACAGTTGCAAAGGTAATAAATAAACATGAGAAAGGCAAAGAGCCGACTGCAAAATAAAGCGCAGGCAGGGGGGACGGCGGGCGATGACTTACCTGCCGGCAGGCATCAAGCCAAAAGCCGGGGAGACAGAGGGACTATTCCTCTGACCTCCCCGGCCACTTGTCTAAAGCATCAAGCTAAGCTCTTGTCACGCCATCAGAGGGGCTTGTACTCCCAGAAAGCCTCCATGGCCTCGTAGGAAGCCAGGCCGAGGTCCTGGTACATCTTGGCGGTGGCGTGGTTGCGGTCCTCGGCACGTTGCCAGAAGAGACGCTCGTCGTTGCCAAGATAGGGCGCGCTCTCCATCTGCGAACTGTGCTTCAGTATGGAGTTGCGCTTTGAGCGAAGCTCCTCCGGGCTCATCGGCACGCACATCTCGATGTTCTCGATTGGCCACTCGGCCCAAGCGCCGCGGTACATCCAGAACTTGCAGTCCTTAAGCCACTCGGCACCGGCCTTCTTCTCAAGGTCAACGGCAGCCAGCACAGCGTTGGTGCACTTGCGGTGCGTGCCGTGGGGGTCGGCCAGGTCGCCGGCCATGAACACCTCGTGCGGCTTAATGGTCTTGAGCATATTGCGGACAATATCGACATCTTTCTCCGTCATCGGCAGCTTCTCCACCTTGCCGCTCTCATAGAACGGGAGGTCGAGGAAGTGGACGTGGTCGAGAGGTATCTTGTTGTAGGTGCAGGCCGTGCGGGCCTCGCCACGACGAATCAGACCCTTGATGGTGCGCACCTCAACGGTGTCCATGTCGCCGTCCTTCTTCTGGGCCAGGAAAGCCTTGATGTCCTTGTACATCTTCTTGATGACCTCATCCTTGTCGTTGATGAACAGCTGGTTGAAGCCGTTGACGAAGTGCATGAAGCGCGTCACTTCCTCATCGTTGACGGCGATGTCGCCCGATGTCTCATAGCAGATATGCACGTCGTGGTCCTGGTTGACCAGGCGCTGGATGGTACCGCCCATCGAGATGACGTCGTCGTCAGGATGCGGCGAGAACACGATGACCCTCTTCGGGAACGGAGTGGCACGCTCTGGACGATAGGTGTCGTCGGCGTTGGGCTTGCCGCCGGGCCAGCCCGTAATGGTGTGCTGCAGGTCGTTGAAAATCTTGATGTTGGCATTGTAGGCCGAGCCGTAGAGGGCGAGCAGCTCGCTCAGTCCGTGGTCGTTGTAGTCCTTGTTGGTGAGTTTCAGGATGGGCTTGTGGGTGACGCCGCAGAGCCATACCAGGGCAGAGCGCACGAGCTTGTCGTTCCAGTCGCAGGTGGTGACGAGCCAAGGATGCTTGATGCGCGTCAGCTCGGCGGCTGCACCGAGGTCAATCACCATGTCGGCATTGCTGTGGGTCTGCAGGAACGAGGCGGGAACGGCGTCGCTCACCTTGCCCTCTACGGCCTCCTTGACGATGCTGGCCTTTTCCTCACCCCATGCCACGACAAACACTTTCTTAGCCTTGAGGATGGTGCCCATGCCCATGGTCAGACAGCAAGGCGGCACCTGCTCGCCGTTGGCGAAGCTGTTGGTCATCTCCTCGCGAGAGAGATTGTCCACAAGAATGATGCGAGTGCTGGAAGCAAGACTGGAACCCGGCTCATTGACAGCGATGTTGCCATTGCGGCCTATGCCGAAGAGCGCGATGTCGAGACCACCGAAGGTCTGGATGCGCTGCTCGAAGAGACGGCAGTAGTCGTTGACTGCCTCCTGCGAGATGGCGCCGTCGAGCGAGAACACATTCTGCGGCTCCACATCAATCTGGTCGAGGAAACGCTCCTTCAGCTGCGCCAGACTGCTAATCTTGCTGCCCTTGGACAGGGGAAAATACTCATAGCCGTTGAACACAACCATATTCTTGAAGCTCAGGCCGTTATTGTGGCGGCGCACCAGCTCCTCGTAAATAGGGGTGAGGCTGGTGCCCGTTCCCAAGGCCACCGTGAGGAACTTGCCCTCTGCCTGCTTGGCTTTCAGCGCACGCTCAATGCCGTTGGCAATGTGGCATGCACCGTCTTCAATAGAGGCGAAGATGTCGGTATTCACCTTCTCCATGCGCGTGAGCTCAATGCGGTCAACAGCCGTCTTGGGTTGATAGAACTTCTTAGGTACTCGGTTGAGTACAATCTTTGAGGTTAAATTCAAATCTACCATGATGATATCTGACAGTTAATTAATTGATTTTTTGATAAGATTGAGAATTCCCTTGAATTCGATTGCAAAGGAAAAGAATATTTATCAGACACAAGGTGAACATATTTATACTTAACATGATAATATTGCTACAATTTAGCAATATTGACATTTTATAGGCCAATAAGTACATTTATTTTATTTTCGTGTCAAGACAGCTTTGCAACTTGGTTGCAAAGATATTGTCCTAACTTTGCAGCAGAATTCAAAACAAGTAAGTATATGAACAAGAAACTGTTGCTCCGCATCTTCGTCACCGCCTTGCTGCTGCTTTGCGCCTGGCAGGTCACCTCGCACGTTGCCATGCCCCTTTGGGCGCGACTGTGCGTGTATCTTATACCTTATTTATTAATAAGCTTCGACATCATGGGCGAGGCCATAGAGGAAGGCATCAAGGAGGGCAATCCCTTCAACGAGGATTTTCTGATGTGCGTGGCCACGATTGGCGCGCTGTGCATCGGCTTTCTGCCCGGTGCCGAGCCGCAGTTCCCCGAGGCCGTGTTTGTGATGTTGTTTTTCCAGGTAGGTGAGTTGTTTGAGGACTACGCCGAGGACAAGAGCCGACGCTCCATCTCTGAGATGATGGACATCCGGCCCGACACGGCCAACGTGGAGCGCGACGGCAAGGTGACGGTGGTCAGCCCGGCCTCGGTGCGTGTTGGCGAGACCGTCGTGGTGAGGCCGGGCGAAAAAATTCCAATGGACGGCACGGTCATTGAGGGACAGTCAAGCCTTGACACCGTGGCTCTGACCGGCGAGAGCATACCGCGCACAGTCGGCGTGGGCAGTGAGGTCATATCGGGCTTCATCAACGTATCCGGCGTGATAAGGATGAAAGTTGGAAAGACGTTTGGCGACTCCACGGCTTCTAAGATTATCCGGCTCGTCGAGGCCTCGGGCGAGAGCAAGTCCAAGAGTGAGACCTTCATCCGCCGTTTCGCGCGTGTCTATACGCCCATCGTGGTGTTTCTTGCCCTTGGCTTCGCCTTCATCCCGCCACTGTTCTGCAGCAGCTATGAGGCCGGACTGGCCACTTGGGCCTACCGTGCGCTCAGCTTTCTGGTAGTGAGCTGTCCGTGCGCGCTGGTCATCTCTGTGCCGCTGAGCTTCTTCGGCGGCATCGGCGGTGCGTCGCGCAAGGGCATCCTCATCAAGGGCGGCAACTATATGGACACGCTGAACAAGCTCTCAACGGTGGTCTTCGACAAGACCGGCACCCTGACGAAAGGTGTATTCAAAGTGCAGGCCGTGCACCAGGCTGACTACTCAGAGACCGACCTGCTCCATCTTGCAGCCCACGTGGAGCGCTACTCCACCCACCCCATCGCCATGGCCCTGCGCCAGGCCTATCCCGACGAGGCCGACAACTGCACGGTGGAGAATGTGGAGGAAGTAGCCGGACAGGGAGTCTGCGCACAAGTCAACGGCTTGCGCGTATGCGTGGGCAATGAGAAGATGATGGCTACCGCAGGCGCGGCCATCAAGCCCTGCCCACTGTGCAAGGACCATGCGGGGACGATAGTGCACGTGGCGGTGAACGGTGCTTATGAGGGGCATATCGTCATTGCCGACCAACTGAAAGCCGATTCCGCCGAGGCCATCAGCGACCTGAAGAAAGCCGGCGTGAGGCATACCGTCATGCTCACCGGCGACCGTGGCCCCGTAGCCATGCATGTGGCGAAGCAATTGGGCATCGACGAATATTATGCCGAGCTGCTGCCAGCCGACAAGGTGAGCCACGTGGAGGCGCTGCTGAAGCGGCAGCCACAAGGCTCGACACTGGCTTTTGTGGGCGACGGCATCAACGACGCGCCTGTGCTGGCGCGGGCCGACGTGGGCATCGCCATGGGGGCCTTGGGCAGCGACGCGGCGATAGAGGCGGCCGACGTGGTGCTGATGGACGACAAGCCGTCGAAGATTGCCACGGCTGTAAGCATCGCCCGCAAGACCATCGCCAACGCACGGCAAAATGCGACGTTTGCAATTGTCGTGAAAGTACTCATTCTCGTGCTGGTGGCCACGGGACTGTTGGGCCGTCTCGCCATGCCTGTGGCCGTGTTCGGCGACGTGGGCGTGATGGTGCTGTGCGTGCTAAACGCCATGCGCACGCTGCGGTAAACGCAACGTTTGCCTCTAACTTCCTCTTTCCGCCCAGTCGCCGCGGTCGAGCTGACGGTAGCCGATGGCCTCGGCAAGATGCACGGGCAGCACGCGCTCGGATGCGGCGAGGTCGGCAATGGTGCGCGCCACCTTCAGGATGCGGCTGTAGGCGCGTGCCGACAGCGACAGCCGTTCCATCGCGCTGCGCAGCAGCTCAAGGCCGGCTGCGTCAGGCTCGGCATACTGGTGTATCATGCGCTCGCTCATCTGCGCGTTGCAGTGGATGCCCGGCACGTCCTTGAAACGCGCCGTCTGAATGGCACGGGCAGCAATGACGCGCTCGCGTATCTTCGCCGACGGCTCGCCCTGCGCCCGACGGCTAAGCTCATTGAACGGAATGGCCGCTATCTCGCACTGGATGTCGATGCGGTCGAGCAGCGGACCGGAGATTTTGTTCAAGTAGCGCTGTATCTGCCCCGGCGTACACACGCAGGTGTGGGTAGGGTCGCCGTAATAGCCGCAGGGACAGGGGTTCATTGAGGCGACAAACATAAACGAAGACGGGAACGTGACGGAATATTTCGAGCGGCTGATGCAAATCTGACGGTCCTCAAGGGGCTGGCGCAGCACCTCAAGCGTATGCTTGTTAAACTCGGGCAGCTCATCGAGAAACAGCACGCCATTGTGGGCCAGCGAAATCTCGCCGGGCATGGGGTTGTTGCCGCCACCGACGAGCGCCACCTCGGAGATGGTGTGATGAGGCGAGCGGAACGGGCGCTGCGAGATGAGCGACGAGTCCTTGGGCAGCTGGCCGGCCACGGAATGTATCTGCGTGGTCTCAAGGCTCTCCGACAGTGTCAGCGGCGGCAGAATGGACGGCAGCCGCTTGGCCATCATGCTCTTTCCCGAACCCGGCGGGCCTATCATGATGAGGTTGTGGCCACCGGCGGCAGCCACCTCCAGCGCACGCTTCACGCTCTCCTGTCCGCGCACGTCGGCATAGTCGAGGTCGAAGTTGTACTGCTGCTCGAAGAACTCCTTGCGGGTGTCTACCGTCGTCGGCTCATAGTGCTTCTTCCCCGAGAGCAGGTTGATGACATCGACGAGGTTGTCCATGCCATAGACCTCGAGTTTGTTGACGATGGCGGCCTCGCGCACGTTTTGCCTGGGTACGATGAGCCCCTTGAAATGCTCGGCCCGGGCCTTGATGGCGATGGGCAGCACGCCCTTGGCCGGCCGAAGGTTGCCGTCGAGGCTCAGCTCACCCACGAGCATGTAGCTGTCGAGGGTACCGGCACTGATCTGCCCGTCGGCGGCAAGGATGGCGATGGCTAACGGCAGGTCGAAGTTGCTGCCCTCCTTTCTCAAGTCTGCCGGTGCCATGTTGACGGTCACGTCGGCATTGGGAAAATGCAGGCCGTTGACGACAAAGGCCGAGGCTATGCGGTCACGGCCTTCACGCACGGCCTCGTCGCCAAGTCCCGTGAAATGATAGGCCACGCCCGGCACCACGTTGACCTCAATGGTGACCCGCGTGACCTCAAGGCCGTTGACGGCAGCGGAATAGGTTTTTACAAGCATTGGCTTAATCAGGTTTAAAGGTTTGTCGCCCTCCTCGGGCAGGACCGGCTCGCTATAGGCTTTTCACTCTATTTGGCAAGTCCATTGCAGGCACGTCACGCGCCACGATGCGTCCGTCCCTGACGATGATATTGCCCGGAACAATGAGCAGGCCCAGTTGCCGCAGGGCCTTGGTCTCAAACATCTCGCCCGTGCAGACAAACGTCCAGGGCATATCGTTCATCTTCACATAGTTCATCACCTCTTTTCGGCTGGCATCCACCGAGACGGCAATGACGCGGAAGTCCTTGCCGCCACTGGTCTGCATGTCGCGCAGCTGGCGCATCATGTCTGTGCTGTTGTAGTTCCACGTTGCCCAGACGAGGATGACGGCGAGGCCTTTCGACAGGCTGGCCTGTGTGACCGGGCGGCCGTTGATGTCGGTCAGCGAGAAAGCGGGCAGCCGTTTCCCCACGCCAGTGGCCGCAAGCGCCTTGACCTGCTGCTCCAGCCGCCCGAGCTGACTGTTGTCCGGCTGGCTGGAGCGCATTGTGGCGATGAGCCGGGCCGCCTGCCCGTAGTCGGGTATGGGAGCCGTGACAAAATACTGTCGTACCAGATAGAGTCCGACGGGCGACTCGGGATGGTCGGCAATGAACTGTGCCGCATACTGCTTGATTTCAGGCGGCGAGGCACTGGCAATGCGCTCTCTGAACGACGACATCAGCTCGTTGGTCTTCGTTCCCTTTATCTCAAGTGCTTTCAGATGTGACGCGTCCCCCTTGATGGTGACGGTCTTGCCCGGCTCGGCAAAGATGGGGATTTGGGAAAAATTGGGGAAGATGACGGTCAGCGTCATGGCACGCTCGCAGGGCATCTCAAAGGCGAAACGGCCACCCTCCACCTTGATGGTGTCGAAGCCGTTGATGTCGCCATCGGTGCTATAGACGTAGAACTCGCCGCTGTTCATCTGCAGCAGGCGGCCCTCAATCTTGAAATGGCGGCTGTCCTCGCCGCACGACGCGAGCAAGATGAGTGCCAACAGCCCGACAAAGCCCACGGAGCTATTGCGTAAGGATGAAAGGAAAGACATTGTTGTAATATTGTCCTAAGATTAAAAGCATAAGAGCCAAGGAGCATACTGTTAGCTCCCTGGCTCCGTTTTATGTTTGTCAGGAATAGCTTGCGCTAATCCTTGTTCCTTCTTACTTCAGGTTGGCGAACTCAAGGTCGTTGGCAGCGTAGGCAGCGAGCGTAGAGCTCATCTGAGTGGCCTTGTTGAGATGCTGACGGGCGGCCTCGGTGTTGCCCTGACGGTTGTTGACGATAGCCTTGAGGTATTCGGTCACGGCATTGGCGTTCTTCACCTTGTCAAGGGTAGAGGCAGCAGAGGCATAGTGCTTGTTGAGGAGCTGTGCGAGTGCAGCGCTGTTGGAAGCGGTGTCGCCGAAGTTCTTCTCAGCGGTAGCATAGTCACCCTTTGCGATGGCGAGGTTGCCAAGAGCCTCGTTAAGCGAGTTGGCGTCGGTAGCCTTTGAGATATAGTTCTCAGCATCGCTTACCTTACCGTTCTTCAGAGCCATCAGAGCCTGGTTGGCATAGGCCTCTGGGGCAGCGCCCTTGGACTGGGCCTGAGAGAGATAGCTGGCGGCAGCATCCTCATTGCCCTTGGCCAGCTCGATGGCTGCGAGGTTGTTGTAGGCGCGATAGTCAGCCGGATAGAGGTCTGCGGTCTTCTTGTAGATTTCCTCCTGCTTGTCGGCGTCGTTCTCGAGGCTTGCAGCATAGAGCAGCTCGTCAGCGCTGAGCTTCGAGGGATCAGAAGTGTACTGCTCCTTGATCTGGTCGTCGCTGCGGCCCACGGTCTCGTAGTTGATGATGAGGCGGCTGCGGCGGAGCTGCGGCAGGATGCCGTCGGCCAGCTCACGGAAGCCCTGGCTCATGTTCTTGATTTGCTTCTCACGCTCCTCGGGATCTTTGTACATCTCAAGGACACGCAGGATGACGTCCTTGTCCTGCAGGTTGCTGGCAGAGACAAGCTCCTTGAAGCCTTCCCAGTCCTGGGCAGTGTATTTGGAGTCTACATCAGCGTCGGCCAGTTTGGCGGCCTTCAACTGCTTGTTGACATAGCTGGTGGTGACATTCTCACGCTTCTTCGAGAGCTTGTCGTTGAATGCGAAGCCGCCATCAGGTGATGCGTAGGCCGACACCTCTACGTTCTTGAGGTTCAGGCCCTCGCGGTCCTTGTTGATCTTCTTGAGCATGGCAACGAAGTCTTTCACGGAGTTGCTCTTCAGCTCACTCTTGCGGAGGTTGGCCTGGTTGATGAGGAACTTGATGTTGGCCTGCTCCTTCTGGGCCTTGACGCGCTGGAATGAGTCGGGAGCCACGCAGGAGCTCATGGCCTGCTTGTACAGCTCAGATGTGGCAACGACGCCAGTGGCGACTTTCACATCGGGAATTGATACTTCCTTATTTCCCACACGCGCACTGAAAGTGAGGTACATGTCACTCTTCTGCATGGCACTATTGTAAGGGAACGAGGTCTTCATCGTGTAACGGCCGCCCACCTTATAGGGAATGGTCTGGTCGTTGCCCTGGACTTTCTCTCCCTGGAACGTGGCACCTGTGCCTTTGGTCACCTGGCCGTCGCCATAGCGCAGCTCAGGCGTCACGGTGACAACAGCCTTTTTCTTCATGTACTTCTCAGGGAAGTTTCCGTCAATGGTTGCAGGAACTTGGCCGCCGACAGCCTCAAGAGGGTTGGGATCAACTGTAAAGTTGTCAGCTGACAATGGTCCCATCTTAGAGCAAGACGCAAGCATCAAAAGCGAGCATGCTGAAAGGGATAGAAATAGATGGTTACGCATAAATGAAAATAATTAGAATTTAAGTGTGCCGCGAGCGGGACTCGAACCCGCACAGCCATTTCTGGCCAAGGGATTTTAAGTCCCTCGTGTCTACCAATTCCACCATTGCGGCATGATTTAATGACGACCGTGCATTAATTCAGCGCAAAGATAGTCCTAAAACTTTGAATACGCAAGCTATTTTAAGAATTTTAATAAAATACCGCAATATCCGCCCATAAACCCATGCCGCAATGCCCCGCCGCAAGCCGCGGCGCCCCTTTATTTGGGCCACAACGGGCAGTCTGCCGCGCTTATTGCAGATGGATACAGACATGGGATATATTCCCTAAAGGAATGGAAAAATATAAATTTCGGCTTATCCTTGGTATTTTTGCAATAAACCATTACTTTTGCAGCTGTAAAGAAACAAAGAAGTTTTTTATTGATATGAAGAAATTGATGACCTTGGTCATGCTGATGATTGCGGTAGTGGCCAACGCCCAAATGCTCAATCCCGTAAAGTTCTCTTCCCATCTGAAGACGAACGGGACTGCTGAGGGCGAGATTGTGTTCAGCGGCAAGATTGAGAAGGGATGGCACGTCTATTCCACCGGCCT
The DNA here is from genome assembly GCA_902497035.1 of uncultured Prevotella sp. Taxonomy (GTDB): domain Bacteria; phylum Bacteroidota; class Bacteroidia; order Bacteroidales; family Bacteroidaceae; genus Prevotella. Next base: position 3,446 of record CABVDL010000028.1, on the reverse strand, counting down.
GGGCGACAGCGGCCCCGTGACCGCCACATTCAATGTCAACAAGCTCGACGGCGTGGAGCTTGTAGGAAAGCTCAAGCCTGTAGGCCATGAGATTTCCGCCTACGACAAGATATTCGAGATGAACCTACGCTATTTCGAGGGCAGCGTACAGTTTGTGCAGAAAGTGAAGTTCACCAAGCCCAACTACGTCATCGACGCTTACCTCAACTACGGTGCCTGCAACGACCAGAACTGCATGCCGCCCACCGACGTGGCCATCAAGGCGTCGGGCAAGAGTCCCGCCGTTGACAAGGCCGCCGACAAGAAGAGCGACGACGCTGAGACTGCGGCCGAAGAAAAGGCCGACGGAGACGCCTCGGACGTCGCGCCAGGCGGCACGGCGGCCGACTCGGTCAGCGCGCAGGCCGCAGCCGACTCCACGGCACAGGCCAGCATGGCGGCAACGCTCAGCGACAGCGACAAGGCGCAGCTCTGGAAGCCGGTCATCAAGCAGCTGCAGCAGTTTGGCGGCGCCAACGACATCGCCAGCCACTCGCTGTGGTACATCTTCCTCATGGGCATCGTCGGAGGCCTGCTCGCACTCGTCATGCCCTGCATCTGGCCCATCATCCCGATGACGGTCAGCTTCTTCCTCAAGCGGTCGAAAGACAACAAGCAGAAAGGCATACGCGATGCCATCACCTATGGCATCTCCATCATCGTCATCTTCCTGGTGCTGGGCATCGGCGTGACGCTTATCTTTGGTCCGTCAACGCTCAACGCCCTTTCCACCAACGCTGTCTTCAACATCTTCCTTTTCCTGTTGCTCGTGGTGTTTGCCGTGAGCTTCTTCGGATGGTTTGAAATCAAGCTGCCCGACAGCTGGGCCAACAAGGTTGATACGAAGGCCTCCAACACGACGGGGCTTATCTCCATCTTCCTCATGGCGTTCACGCTGGTGCTGGTGAGCTTCTCCTGCACGGCGCCCATCGTGGGCCTGCTGTTGGTGCAGACCGTCACGTCGGGCGACTGGCTCGCCCCGGCCGTCGGCATGTTCGGCTTCGCCCTTGCGTTGGCCGTTCCGTTCTCACTGTTTGCCATGTTCCCCACGCTGATGAAGAAGAGTCCGAAGAGCGGCTCGTGGATGGACCAGATCAAGGTGGTGTTAGGTTTCGTCGAGCTGGCGTTCGCCCTGAAGTTCTTCAGCGTGGCCGACCTGGCCTACGGCTGGCACCTGTTGGACCGTGAGGTCTTCCTCTCGCTCTGGATTGTCATCTTCGGCGCACTGGGCGCCTACCTTGTTGGCTGGCTGAAGTTCCGCCAGGATGCCATCGGCGGCGACCTCAACCGCCCCATGTCGGTACCCGCCATCATGCTCGGCCTCTGCTCGTTTGCCTTTGCCATCTACATGGTTCCGGGCCTATGGGGCGCTCCCTGCAAGGCCGTGTCCGCCTTCGCGCCACCAATGAACACGCAGGACTTCAACCTTAATAATAAGGTGGTTGAGGCCAGGTTCACCGACTACGAGGCCGGCATGGCAGCCGCCAAGGCCGAGGGCAAGCCGGTGATGATTGACTTCACGGGCTTCGGCTGCGTCAACTGCCGCAAGATGGAGGCCGCCGTTTGGACCGACCCGCAGGTGGCCGACAAGCTCACCAAGGACTACGTGCTCATCTCGCTCTACGTCGATGACAAGACCCGGCTGCCGCAACCCATTGAGGTGAAGGACGACAACGGACAGACGCGCACGCTGCGCACCGTCGGCGACAAGTGGAGCTACCTGCAGGCGCACAAGTTCGGCGCCAATGCCCAGCCGTTCTACGTGACAGTCGATAACGAGGGCAACCCGCTGTCGGGCTCGTTCACCTATAAGGAGGATATCCCGGGATATCTCGAATTTCTCAACAAGGGTCTGGAGGCCTACCGCAATGACAAGTAAACGGGCAACACGCCAATAAAGACAACAGCCATGCTGGACCAATCGACAAGAGAACAAATCATTGCGCTCATCCACGAGCAGGTGGTGCCGGCTGTGGGCTGCACCGAGCCGATGGCCGTGGCCCTCTGTACGGCACGCGCCACCGAGCTGCTGCAGCAGCGGCCTGAGAGGATTAAGGTGTGGCTGAGCGCCAACATGCTGAAAAACGCAATGGGCGTGGGCATTCCCGGCACGGGAATGATTGGCCTGCCCATAGCCGTGGCCCTCGGCGCCATCGTCGGCAAAAGCGAATATCAGCTTGAGGTCATCAAGGACCTCACTCCGCAGGCGCTGGAGGAGGGCAAGGCGTATATCGCCGACCCAGACCACATCAGCATCCAACTGAAAGGGGGCATCGATGAGAAGCTCTACATCGAGGTGACCTGCGAGGCCGGCAGCCACTCGGCAACGGCCGTCATCGCAGGCAGCCACACCCACTTTGTCTATGAGGCGCTCGACGGACAGACGCTGAAGGACCTGCGCGGCCAGACTGCCGAAGGCGGCGACGGCCATGGGCTCAGCCTCAACATGAAGACGGTGTGGGAGTTTGCCATGACCACACCGCTCGACGAAATACGCTTCATGCTCAAGGCCAGAGACTACAATATACGTGCGGCCGAGGAGAGCAAGAAAGGCAACTACGGCCACTGCCTCGGCAAGACCATCGACCGCCCGCTGAGCCACGGCATCTTCGGCAACACCATCTTCTGCCACATCATCAGTGAGACCGCACTGGCCTGCGACGCGCGCATGGGCGGCGCGATGATACCAGTGATGAGCAACAGCGGCTCAGGCAACCAGGGCATTTGCGCCACCAATCCCGTGGCGGTTTATGCCAAGGAAAACGAGAACACCGAGGAGGAGCTCATCAGGGCCATCACCCTCAGCCACCTCACGGCCATCTATATCAAGCAAAGCCTCGGCACGCTGAGCGCCCTGTGCGGCTGCGTCGTGGCAAGCATCGGCTCAAGCTGCGGCATCGTCTATCTGATGGGAGGCGACTACAGCCGCGTGTGCTTCGCCATACAGAACATGATAGCCAACCTCACCGGCATGATTTGCGACGGAGCCAAACCCTCGTGCAGCATCAAGATTTGCTCGGGCGTGTCGTCGGCGCTGCTGTCGGCGCTGCTGTCGATGTCGGGGCATCACGTGACATCGGCTGAGGGCATCATCGACGACAACGTCGATAAGAGCATCCACAACCTTACCAGCATCGGCCGTGAGTCGATGTGCCCCACCGACGAGAAGGTGCTGGACATCATGACTCACAAGGGTTGCTAAGCCGCTGGGTACTATAATTCTCACGCAGATTTCGCGGATCCCGCAGATTTCCTGCCCACCCATGATCTCGCAGATTTTTCTCACCACCCTGTGCATAGAGGCTGCCTCGGTATTGCGAAAAATCTGCGAGATCCGGGCGCAGCCGATAAAGTCCGTGGTGATGTACGCCACCGGTGACAGTGTAGTGGCCGGCCTGGTGCCGGCC
>CABVDL010000027.1 GCA_902497035.1 uncultured Prevotella sp. | reverse complement strand
GGGGGGAGGGATTAAGGGAGAGGGCTTTTTGGGGGGAGGGATTAAGGGAGAGGGCTTATATGGTGTCCGCTGAGGGCAGCGGACCTCCCGGAGCGGACCTCCCGGGGCAGCGGACAAAATTAATGTGGATGAAGATAACCAAAACCAGTACAGGAAGGTCTTTACTACTTATTTCCAAAGATCGCCGGGGTGAGCGACTCGCTCCCACGGATCGTCGTCAACGTAGTTGTCTGGCTCAGCCCCAGCAGGGAAGGCATGCGGCTTGGCATCAGCATACGGAGTCTGACTTGCATTCTGCATCAGAGAAGAACCGTCCATTTGGAGGCAGACCGTCACCGGCGATAGATATGTCTTCTTGTTCATAGTCAGTCTTTATTAAGGGATGATCACTTTCTTTCCATTCACAACGTAGATGCCCGGGCTCAGTGCCACCGTCTTTGACTCGCCAGCGGTCAGTGTGGAGCTGAACATCGTAGCGCCCGTCGCACTGTAGACCACGACATTGACCGTCTCGTAAGAATTGATGTCCAGAGCGCCTTGGCCGGCTGTGAGCTGCACGCCGGAGTGGTCGGCCTCCTTCGTCACGCTGCCGATGCCGGTTGCCAGGAGGTCGTCAAAGGTGACATTGAAGCCACGCATCAGCTTAGTGCCGTTGCTTGCCTCGTGGGCAAAGTAAGCACGGAACGGATAGACATAGACATTGTCAAACCGGTATGACAGGTTCTTAGAGTTGTAGAACTTGCCTTGCGCAAAGTAGAACCATCCGCCGTCCTTCTTCAGTTTCTTGCCCGAGTAGCTGCCATAGTGCTTGAAGGTGTGGGCAGCACCATTGATCGTTCCATTGGCTGTCTCGCCGGTAAAGGTATAGTCTGCGTTCATGTAGTTGCCCGCCACCGTCTCTGGAGCGACCGTAGCACTCACGTCGGATCCATACTGCTGGATTTTGAACGTCACATCCTCGCCGGGTGCGGCACGCTCCACGGCAACGAGGTAAGGCGTATTGGGCTGTGTCAACTCATCTTCGACAGGATTGAACTTCGCCAATCCCATGAAGTCCTTTCCGTTAGCGCCTTCTTCCTGGTCGGCGGCCAAACCGTTTTCGCTCTGCATCTGATAGAGGCGCAACGAGCAGAAGTCATTGGAGTGTACACCATCGCTAAGGGCTATCGAGAAAGGCAACACCAGGGTGGCCAGCGTAGCCTTGCCGTTCATCTCATGCGTGATCTTCCTTGTATAGGCAGCATAGTTCTCAGCCGGTACAGTGATATTGTAAGGCGAGTAGAAAGGCTGCTTGTCAGTGAGCACGATGTTCCGGCAGGCACGGAAGCCACCGCTCATCGTCTTCTGCACATAGTTATCCTCGTTGTAAGCTGTACGCACGGGGAAGAAGATGAGGCAGTTGGGATTGAGCTGATTCTTCATCTCGGCCATTCTTGCATCGCTCTCCACGAGCACCGAGTAGAGATTGGTGTAGTCGAGATAGAGCACCTGATTCGTCTCAGCCTGCTTTTCCTGCAAGGCATCGAGCAGTGCCCTGACCATCATGTCCACGGTCAGATACGCCTTGTCGCTCGGAATGAGATAATTGGGATCGCCACTATGCCCGGTCTCATAGGCCTCGAAGGTACCGCCGTACATCGGTTTCTCCTCCTTCTCCCCGTAGAAGGTGGTGGTGTAGAGCTCCTTAAGTTGGCACTTGGCATCGTAGTCCTTGACGAGCAACTGGATGTCCATGAGATAGTAAGCGTAGTAGCGGTGCTCCATGGCCGTCGTGGGTGCGATGTTGTAGCGTGTCTCGTCGCCCATCATCAGGTAGCATTCCTTTGCCGCATCGTTGACACGGATCTCAATGTCCTCGGTGAACGAACCACCCTGACTTAAATAGCGAGCCTCGGAATAAGGATACTCCTCCAAGGTAGATGCCGACGCTGTAGCTCCGGCAGCCTCCAACTCTGCGGCATTGTTGTATTTGTATGGCACATTGCCGCACATGCTGGTACGTACCTTGTCATCAGCAGGCTCGTTGCCCGAGGCCGTGTATTGCTTGCCGTCGCCATACTTATTATAATAAGGAGACTTCACCAAATAGTTGCGTGAGTTGCCAGTGGTGCCCTTGCCGTAAGTGGCATCCATGTATTTGCTCGTGAGATTCTCGAAAGTGAACTTGCACTTATTGGTCTCACCCACAAAGTCGGAGGGGATATAGAAGAGGAACTCACCACCAGCCACTTGGAAGTCGTTGCTGGTGAACTGCTGCGTGATTGTCAGGCCTGAGGTCTTGGCCGAGTGGCATACGATGTCGAGCGTGTTGATGAAGGGGTTGAGCTGCTCCATCGTGAGGTTGTAGGTGATGAGGGCCTTTGTGCCTTCGGTAAGGCCTGAGATGGTAAACTTGATTGCGTCGTTATTCAGTCCATCTACCTCAGCAGTAGCGTTCTTGTTGCTGCTGCCCACGCTTACGGTCGACACCGGGGTCGCGCCATTCGTACCGTAGAGGCTGAGCTTGAAGTCGGAGGGCGTGAAGGCGGGGTTGGTGGTTGAGCTGCTGACCGTGATCCACGAGGCGAAGCTGTTGTTCCAGCCATTCTCACTCATGAAGCGTGCACGGTTGTCGCTCGTTTTGGACAGCGTCAGCTCGCCATACATCACGTGCCCGTCGTCACTGAGCGTGAAGCTGTTGGCCTCATTGATGTCGGTGGTGCCATTGGCAATATACTGTACTCTATTTCCAGAGCCTGACTTCTGCACCGAGAGATAATAGTTGCCGCTCTGCAGCTTGCCTATCTTGGTCTGCGTCCACTGCGCGCCCGTGCCCGTGGTCCACGTGCCGTCGGTCTTGAGGCGGTAGGTCATGCCAAGCCATCCTGCCGAAATGGTGCCCGTCTTTCCATCGTAGGTGATGGACGAGCTGGCGGCCGGGGTGCCATAGTGGGCCTTGATTTGGGCGCCCGTGATGCGGAAGCCCAAGGGGATGGTCTTGCCGTTCTGGTTCTGCGTCTCGGTGGGGGTCTCGATATAGTAGGTTCCATTGCCGAGGGCATAGTAGAGTTGCCCGTCGTTGCGGAGCACCTGAATGGAGCCGCTGCCCGCGGTCTGGGGCAGTTTCTTGTCGGCCGTGACGGCGCCCTCCTCGTAGAGCCAGTTCTTGGCCGTGAGGTCGATTACGTTCTGATAGTCGTAGCTGAAATAGGTGGCCCCGTTCTTCGTGTTGGGTTTCACCACACCAAGGTCGAGCTTGCCCGTGGTGAACTCCGTACCCACCATGTTGACTCCCTCGGCGATGATCTCGTCGGGAGAGCCCGGCACACCCTCGGCGGCAAACTCGGCCTCGGCGGTGAAGTAGAGCTCGATGGACTTGATGGTTGCGCCATAGTAGGCGTTCGAGGCCCGCCAGAAGTAGAAGTAGAGGTTGTTGCCCATGTCGCTGGCCGTCTTGCTGGTGCGCTCGATGACATATTCCTCCGAGGAGTTGTTGCCATCCATCATGGCCGTGGAGGCCAAGGGGCGGGAATAGTCAAACGACGAGCCGGTCTCGTACATCCGCTTGTTGATGCCCTGCAGGCTGAAGCCTCCGTAGTTCTTGCCGTTCATATCGTTGAGCAACACCATGCGGTAACCCGTGAAGCGGTAGCCTTTGGGCAGAGAAAAGCTCAGGTGCGTGGTGACAGTTGTGCCACCCATCAACACATACAGATTTCTGTCTGTGTCGAGACGGATGTTGCCGGCAGGGTCTTTCAGCACACCGCTGGGCGTTAGTTCAGGCTTGTCCGATACATGCAATGTAAGTGGAAGTTGGCGATGTCGCCACAATGCCGACCAGCCTTTCTCGAAGCCCACCTCGTTATCATAGGTGATGGCAGCGATGAGATTGCCCGATGAGGGCGAGATGGTCACGTTTTGTCCATAGGCTGTTAATCCTTTCAATGAAGCCAGGAAAACACCGAGCAACACCACAAAGACAGCAAGACCCTCAAGCCTACGTCTTGTTTTTGTTCGAATGTGTTTCATACGATATAGTGATTATAATGAATAATTCTGTAGTTGCAAAATTAAAAGGAAAGCAACAAAAGGACTTATCCTCATCTTGCAATCGACTATCATTATCGTGAAAAATGAACCGAAGAAAGTTTTCAATATCGGTCATCGAAGTAGTACAACTACCTATTTCTCAGTGTTATGCAAGTGATAAGTTTGACATTGTTAACAGTTTCAGAGCGCCGTCAATACTAATAAAAACAATACTAATAAAAACAATCAAAAAGGCACCGAAACATTTTGACCTTATCACTTTTTTGCTTATCTTTGTCAACAATCAACAATCCTGCAAACATCCATTCCCCCTTTATTCATCCTCTACAACTATCACAGACAACAACATGAAGGAAGGTATCTACACCAACGACACGCACACGCATCATCATAGCGCCGCCGAGAGGAAACCCTCCTGGTGGTCACGCTCTCATGGAATACGCTGGGCGCTCTTCGCCCTGGCCATCATGCTGGTCTCTTGCGGACGAAATGGACAGCAGCAGCGGGATTATCAAAACAACAAGGTGGTTACTGACACTGCCACGCATGGCGCGACCTTGGACAAGCTCTTGCAGGACTATGACCACAAGCACTATCAGCAACGCATCGTCACTGCCAACAAGATCTTTGGCATACTCGATCGGAAAGAGTTTACTGACAGCCTGATACAAGTGACACCGCAAATGCCTCCCGACACAGTGGACTTGCTCGTATGGTACTGGGCCGGTGAGTACTTCTTTGCACAACAGGAATATGAAAAGGGACTGGGCTACGCCAAAAAAGCACTGCCGCTGGCCGAGAGTGGCCACGATCTCACGCTCAAAAGCGACTGCGAAAGCCTGACAGGACTCTTCTATTTCAGAATGTCGGACTATATCCATGCCATGGAACACGCCCGCAAATCGCTCGAATATGCCCGGCGCACAGGTGACAAGGGCCGCATCAGCAGCTCGCTCAACACATTGGCCGGCATCTGCCTGGTGGCCAAACAACTCGATGACGCGGAAAAGTATATCACCGAGGCGCTGCAATTCAGCACCTCAGCAGGCGACTCCTCACGCATGGCCATACAATATGGCATGGCGTCGGAAATCTATCACACAATGGGAAAAGACCACAAAGCTTTGGACAATGCACGCAAAGCCTATGTCATCGACTCCACCAGAAACAACATCCCCAAGGTTGGCATAAGACTCTCGCAGTTGGCCGCCGCGCAGATCTCCCTGCAGATGTATGAAGCCGCCGAACTCTCGGTCTGCCGGGCCATCCCTTTCTTGCAACAGTCCGGCAACATGACATCACTCGGCATCTGCCAAAATCAGATGGGAGAACTGCTCAACCTGCGTGGCGCGCACGCCGCTGCCGTAAAACACTTCACCCAGGCCGCCAATATCTTCACGGAAAAGAAAGACTTATATAATGAGAGCCGGGCACAGCGCGGACTCTTCGAAGCATTGAGAAACACCGACCCCAAGGCGGCCGCCAATCACCTGCTGCGCTACACCGTGCTGAAAGATTCCATCTACAAGGCGGACATGAAATTGGCCATCAGCAAGAACAACGCCAAATACGAGAACGAGAAACTGGCAAGGGAAAAGAAACGCGACAGCTTCTTGAAGCGGGTCAACCTGATCGTCGGCATTCTGCTGGTATCGGTGTTGCTGCTGATCATCGCATGGCTGGTCTACATGGGACGCATACGCCGACGCCATCATCTTTGGGTGAAAAACATGAGTGAGATGAGGTCGCGCTTCTTCACCAACATCACACATGAGTTCCGTACACCGCTGACGATCATCCTCGGACTGAGCAACGACATTGAAAAGGACGAAGACTGCCATAACACCACGCGCGAAAAAGCCACGACCATCAAGCGACAGGGACACCACCTGCTCAACCTCATCAACCAACTGCTCGACATTACCAAGGTGAAATCCTCGATGGGCAATGCCCACTGGCGCAACGGCAACATCACGGCATACATCACGATGGTCACGGAGAACTATCGCGACTATGCCCAAAGCCGCAAGATAGACTTCACGTTCATACCTAAGGAAGCGGTGGTCATGGACTTTGTGCCTGACTATATCACGAAAGTGATCAGCAACCTTCTCGCCAATGCCATCAAGTTCACGCCGGAGTATGGCCGCGTGGCCATCACCATGTGGCGTAAGGACGACACACTGCTGCTCGACGTCACCGACACCGGCAGAGGCATGGACGAAGACACGCTGAAACAGGTTTTCGAACTGTTTTACCAAGCTGAAGGCGACACCCAAAACATCGGAACCGGCATTGGAGTGGCACTCGTCAAGCAGATCATCGAAGCGCTCAACGGTACCATCACCGTCGAGAGCACACCCGGCCAGGGCACGGCATTCCATATCAGCCTGCCCATACACAACCATGTCAAGCAGGATGTCGGTGAGGAGAAGCCCATTGTCGCCCTGCCCGCAGAAGAGAAAGCAGAAGAGGAGCACATCACCGACAGCAACAGCAACGAAAGCAACGACGATTGCCGCATCCTCGTCGTCGAGGACAACCACGACGTGGCGGACTATATCGGTGCCCAACTCAAAGACAGCTATAGCATCTACTACGCCGCCAACGGTCAGGAAGGTTTGCAAAAAGCGCTTGAAACCGTACCCAACCTGATCATCACCGACCTGATGATGCCGGAGATGAACGGTCTGGATCTTTGCCGGCAGATACGCGGCAACGACATCATCAACCACGTGCCGGTCATCATCATCTCTGCCAAGGCGTCGGAAGAAGAGCGCATCAAAGGACTGGAGGCCGGAGCGGACGCCTACATGACCAAGCCCTTCAACACGGACGAGCTGCGCACGCGCGTCGCCAAACTGCTCGAAAGCCGGAAGCTGATGCAGAAGAAATTCGCGGCTGCCATAGAGAACACAAAGGAACTAAAAACCAACGATGACAACACGGCGCCCAACGAGGCCGACCTGGTCTTCCTCACCAAGGTAGCCGATGCCATCCACACGCTTCTCAGCCGTAGCAAAGACGCCAGCGTGACGGCCATCGCATCGATGATGTGCATGAGCAGCAGCCAGTTCTACCGCAAGATGGTGGCCATCACAGGACAGACGCCGGCCGCTTATATCCAGCATATCAGAATCAAAAAGGCAAAAAAACTGCTCGACAAGAACCCGGACATGAAGCTTATTGAGGTGGCTGCACTATGCGGCTTCGATGTCTACCCCAACTTCGTACGAACTTTCAAGAACGTGTGCGGCATCACACCGTCGGAATACCGCAAACGGCAAGACAGAAAGGCGTACGATGCTGGTTAACGATTAGTAAGCAGGAACATTTATATATATAGTATTATATGGTGTCCGCTGAGGGCAGCGGACAAAACCTTCTTTACGATTATATAGACCAGCGATCCTGCCTGTGATGCAGTAGGTTTTGGTTGCAGTGGCCGCCCGGGAGGTCCGCTGCCCTCAGCGGACAAATGTCTATATTTTTTCTTTCCAACCCTCGCTGAGAATGCGTTATTTCCTAGCGAAGGCAGGGTCGTGCGAAAAGAACGCATTCTCAGCCTAAGTTGTTAAAAGACTAATAGCCAATGTGTTACTTTCTGTCTCCTTTCCTAACGGTTTTCTTTCACGCTCAAGGCTTCGTCACTCTTATAGGATAAGCACCCTCATTCCTATAGGAATGACACTGCCATCCTTGTGAGATGGCACTGCCATGCTTGTAAGACTGTCACTGCCATACCTATAAGAAGGTTCATTTCACGCCTCTTTTTCCCATCCTCCACGCCTGCTTTGTCGTGTTTTTATCCTTTTTTCTGCTCTATTTCATGCGCCTCCCATTGTCCTGTCTTTTTACTTTTTGTCAATATTTTTTTGACCTTATGATTGAAAAAAGAAGCCGACGTAATGTTGATAAAGCCAACAAAAACCGTATAAAACCATGATAAAACCCTGTAGACTATGATATGGCATTTCAGACTAAAACCTTCAAAACAGGCTGACGCATCCGGGAGGGCCGCTGCCCTCAGCGGCCACACCACTAAATGTAGCTCGAATAGATGCTCGATTGTCCGCTGAGGGCAGCGGACCTCCCGGGAGCCACAGCCTCGGAGAGGCTGATAGGCTGTTACGGCTTTAACTCCCTACCGCTGCTTCTTCTCCGTGGCCGAATAGCTGATGCGGTAGGCCTTGGCCTCACGCAGGGCCTGCTTGACATCACTGATGATGCCCATGTGCGTGCCACGGTCCGCCTTGATCGACACCGTCATCTGTTCCTGGTCTTCGGGCGACATGCGGTTGCGCTCGGCCGTGACATAGTCGGCGACCTCCAAGGCGGGCGTGAACTTATCGTTGAGCTGGATACGTGTGCCGCTGCCGAAGGTCTTGCGCAGGTCGGCCGACGGACGGCCAATATAGATATAGGTGACAGCGGTCTTCTTCGTCAGGCGCGTGAGCTCCGTGCCCTGGGGTGTGCGGAACTGCACCTTGACCGCCACTTTCTGCATGTGGGTGACGATCATGAAGAAGAAGAGGACCGAGAAGATAAGGTCGGGCAGCGAGGCCGTGTTGAGCCCCGGCACCTCATGCCTCCGGCGCCGGAACATCGTCGATGTCATTCTCATTCTGTGCCTCCTTTCTCGCCAGTCGCTCCGGCAGCACCAGCAGCATCGGCCTGCCCTACGGGGCCGTTATACTGTTCGGCGATGCGCTGCGGACATTCGTCCTTCACCTTGTCGCGCTGTGTCTGCGACAGGGCGGCATAGTCGTGCCCGAAGAGGCGGAGTGCCGTGCGGTCGCGCAGCACGCGGTAAGCCGCCATGAGCTCGTTCTGCATGCCGAAATAAGTGTCATAGTTTGATTCGGGGTCGACCTTGACGGTGATGAGATGACGCTTGCCCACCCGCTGCACGAAGCTCTCCACCTCGGCGCGCAGCCGGTTCACGGGGAAGGGCTTGCCGTCGAGAAGCAGCTCGTTGTCGGCATTGATGACGAGCTGCATCGTCGTGCCTTTCTCCACGAACGACTCCTGCAGGTCATTCTTCCCCGCGGGCGAGAGCTGACGCTGCAAGCCCTTGTCGATGTCCATGTTCGTCGTGACAAGGAAGAAGATGAGGAGCATGAAAGAGATGTCGGCCGTCGACGTCGTGTTCAGCCCGGGCACGCGGTGGTCCTTATGTCTGAACATCATGGCTTACGGATATATTTAGTGGCACCATAGACCATGGCGGCAATGGCGGCCACGATCATCAGCAGCGATGTGGCGACAAACATGTCGGAGGCCTTGAGCCAGAACGTGTCGGCATAGCTCTCCCCGTTGATGCGCATGGGCGTGGACGATCCGAGGAGGAACGTCAGGATGAGCGCCAAGGCTGTGCCGCCCGTGACGCAACGTCCGATCTTCCGGACGGGAATGTTGTTGACCACTCGCTCTCCCCCACCGCTCGTCTTGTTGCTCCGGATGGCTGACCACGCCGCCACGCCACAGGCTCCGGCGGTGAGGAGGAGCATGAACACGAGCAGCACGTCGGTGAACAGCGGCGCGTTGAAGTTGCCGTCCTCGTCGAAGGGCCTGTCATAGCCGATGAGCCAGAACAGGGCAAAGACAACGACGGTCAGCCCCACGAGCACGTAGAGCACGCGCGAGGGCAGTTTCTTCTTATCGATCTTCATGGGTCAGGTTCTCCTTCTTATATTTAGTGATGGAGTCCATGAGCGTGATAGCCGACTCCTCCATCTGCGAGGTGAGGTGGTCGATCTTCGAGAGGATATAATTGTAGAACAGTTGCAGGATGAGGGCGACGATGATACCGAAGATCGTCGTGATGAGCGCCACCTTCATGCCGGCAGCCACGATGGTCGGACTGATGTCGCCGGCGGTCTGAATCTGGTCGAAGGCCATGACCATACCCACGACGGTGCCGAGGAATCCGAGCGACGGTGCCATGGCGATAAAGAGCGTGATCCACGAGCAGCCTTTCTCAAGGTTGGCACTCTGCACGGAGCCGTAGCTGATGATGCCGCGCTCGATGTCGTCCATCTTCTCGCCGATACGTTCCAGACCCTGGTAACAGATCGAGGCCACGGGGCCGCGGGTGTCACGGCACTGAGCCTTACCGCCCTCGATGTCGCCAGCCTCCATCTTCTTGCAGAGGTCAGCCATGAACTTCTTCGCGTCGATCTCCGAGAGACTCAGGTAGATGATGCGCTCGATGCAGAACGCAAGGCCGAGCACCAAGGCCAGGGCCACAAAGGACATGAAGCCGGCGTTACCTTCGATAAACTTTGTCTTGAGCGACTTGTAAAAGCCCTGGCTCTCTTCGGCCGGCATGCCGCCGTTGTCGGAGCCCAAGGCAGCGAGGGAGGCATCATCAGCCGTGTCAGCTGCCGTGTCAGCTGCCTGGACATCAGCGTCTTGCGATGCGGGAGCAGCGGTGTTGGCAGCCGCTGTGTCTGCGGGAGCCTTGGCTTCAGTCTGAGCCTTGGCCGCCGGTTTTTGGGCGAAAGCCGAAGGACAGGAGACAACAGACGATGCCACAACGAGCATCGTAAGAACTATTGCGCGGGTAAGCATTTTCTTCATCTTTCCCGATTTGAAAACGATCATAGAATCCATAATTGTTCGAAATTACCGCAAAGTTACTACAAATGGCTCGTTGCGCAAAAGAAAAAGGTATAAAAGATATTTATCAGCCAACCTTACCCGTTGCTATAAAGACGGTACGTTTGCTTTATTTGCTCTTGGGTCTCAGCACGTTGTGCACGTGCTGCGTCAAGGCTTTCTTCACGGTCAGCTGCGCCTCGCCTCGGATATCGCGGCTCGAAGCGCCTACGCCGAACGTGTAGGTACCCGCGTCGACGACCCAGGCGCTCTTCTTCTCGTAGAAGCTGGCAAGGTCCATCTTGTCGATGCGCATCGTCAGCGTCTCGCTCTCACCGGGCTGCAGTTCGCGTGTCTTGGCAAAAGCCTTCAGCTCATGGGCAGGCTTGTCCTCACCGCCTTTCGGTGCACGGACATACACCTCGGCCACTTCCTTGCCCGGCCGGTTGCCAGCATTGGTGACCGTTACCGTGAGGCTGATGCTCTTGCCCTCATCCTTGACCGTCGGCTTGCCGTAGCTGAACGTGGTGTAACTCAAGCCGTAGCCGAAGGGATAGGATACGGTTTTGTTGTACGTGTCGTAATAACGGTAGCCCACGTAGATGCCCTCGTCATAATTGGTGTAGCCGAAGTTCTTCACCGTAGCCATCTTTGCCGCGTCCTTGAACATCGTCATCATGTTGATGTTCATGCCCTCGGTGTGAGCGGGGAAGTTCTTGGTCGACGGGTCATCGTCGATGCTCACGGGCCAGGTCATAGGCAGCTTGCCCGATGGCGTGGCCTTACCGGTAAGCAGGTCGGCAATGCTGTTGCCGATCTCCTGACCGCACTGCCAGGGCAGGAGGATGGCGTCGGGCAGGTCCTTCCACGAGGCCGTCTCCATGACGCCGCCCACGTTGAGCACTACCACGACTTTCTTTCCGGCTTGATGATAGGCCGTGCAGACCTTGTTCAACAGGTCTTTCTCCTGTTGGCTGAGGTTGTAGTTGTCGGCCGTTCGGTCCTGTCCCTCGCCTGAGATACGGCTCAGCGTGACAATGGCCACATCGTTGGCCTCCACCTCTTTGGCCGTGATCTCCATCTCCGGCTCGTCGGGCAGCTTAGGCACCTGAAGCACGTTGGCGTTGAGCTTGCCGTGATTCTTCGCCCATTGCTCGAGATAGGCGGCATAGCGGTTGGTCAGGTCCTCATCCACATGGCAGCCCGCATTGCGCAGGCCCTCGACTAACGAGATGGTATAGGCACGGTTGACATTGCCCGACCCCGTGCCACCGGCAATGAGGTCGTAGCCGGCGTTGCCGTAGAGCGCCACGTTGTGCACGCCCGTCAGAGGCAGCACACCGTTGTTCTTGAGCAGCACCGTCCCCTCGGCGGCCGCCTGTCGCGTCACCTTTGCATGAGCATCCAGGTCAGGATGGTTGCTGTAAGCATAACCGGCGAAACGCTTCGACCGCACCACAAGGTTAAGCACATTGCGCACACACTGGTTGAGATACTTCACATCGAGCTTGCCAGACTTCACGGCCTCCACGATGTCGCTCACGTCCTTGTCCATTCCCGGCTCAATGAGGTCGTTACCGGCCCGCATGTTGGCCGCACGGTCAGTCCGTCCTCCGCGCCACACAGGGTCGGTGCCGCCAAACCAGTCGGTCATCACCAGACCCTTGAAGCCCCACTCATCGCGCAGGATGGTAGTGAGAAGGTCGCGGTTCTCTGATGCCTGCACGCCGTTGATGCCGTTGTAACTCGACATCACAGTCCAGGGTTGCGACTTCGTGATACATATCTGGAAGTTCTTCAGATAAAGCTCACGTGCGGCGCGCTGTCCCACACGTACATCGTTGCCCATGCGCTGCGTCTCCTGATTGTTGAAGGCGAAGTGCTTGACCGAGGTGCCCACGCCCTGGCTCTGCAAGCCGTTGACATAAGCGGCGGCGATGTTGCCCGACAGCACGGGGTCCTCGGAGTAATACTCGAAGTTGCGGCCGCAGAGCGGATTGCGCTGCAGGCAGAGGGCAGGGGCGAGGAGCACGTCCACGCCATACTCCCTCACCTCCTGGCCCATGGCCTTGGTGACATCCTCCACGAGCGACGTGTTCCACGAGCTGGCCAGCGACGTGCCGATGGGGAAATGGGTGGCATAATATTTATGGTGGTCGAAGGGCCGGTCAACATTGATGCGCAATCCGGCGGGCCCGTCGGCAAGCACGACCGACGGTATGCCCAAGCGCGGAATGGCCCGTGTGGTACCGGCCGCGCCGGGCACGATGCTCGACGACGACCCGATGACAGGGCGGGCCGAGAAGCCGCCCATGCCGTCGCCTACTACCAGGCTCGCTTTCTCCTCCAAGGTCATGGCGGCAATGACGGCATCGATGTTGTCAGCCCGCAGTTGAGGAGCTGGCTGCGCGATGACAGGCCATGCGGTCACCGCTGCAAGGGCGGATAATAGGAAGGTCTTGACTTTCATGTTTCTTTATTTAAACAGTTTCTGTGCAAACTCAGTGAGATAAATGCGCCAGTTGCGCCAGATATGGCCACCCTCGGTCTCCATGTAGGTGAAAGGATATCCTTTGGCCGTGAGCTTGGCGCGGAAGTCGGCGTTGTCCTTATAGAGGAAGTCGGCCTTGCCGATGCCTATCCAATAGAGCTTGGGCTTGGCGGCAAACTGTTTGGCGAGCTTGGTGTCGAGGTTGTCGTAGATCTGCCAGGCACCGTCGTGCTGGCTCTGCTGCCGGTTGATGGCTGCCGAGAAAAGGCCCACGTAGTCGAAGGTGTTGGGATAGTTGGCTGAGATATAAAGCGACTGGCAGCCGCCCATCGACAGACCGGCAATGGCACGGTGGGCTTTGTCAGCCTTCACACGGTAGCGGCTCTCCACAAACTTGATGACATCGGGGAAGGCCTGCTCAAAGCTGCCGTCCATCGTCTTGGGCAACATGAGCGTGGGCACGGTGAAGCCGTCGGGGGTCTCGCCCGGTGCGGCCTCCTGCGAGATATTGCCGTTGGTCATGACGACAATCATAGGCTTGGCCTTGCCTGCGGCGATCAGGTTGTCGAGGATCTGGGCGGCCCGTCCGAGCTCCGACCATGCGTTCTCATCGCCGCCGATGCCATGAAGCAGATAGAGCACAGGATATTTCTCGGTGCTGGTCTCATAGCCCGCCGGCGTGTAGATGGTCACGCGGCGCGTCAGCCCTGCCGTGGGACTCTTATACCAAGTCTTGGCCACCGTGCCGTGCGGCACTTCCTTCACGCGATACCAGTCGGCCTGCCCGCCGCCAATGAGGAGCATGCTGAACAGATTGGTCACGTCGCGCACGCAGTGCACATTGCTTGGATCGAGCGTGCGTACGCCGTCAACCATCACATTATAAGTATAGAGCTCCGAGGCGAGCTTCCCGGTTTTGTAGGTCCACACGCCTTTCTCGTCCTTCACGAGGTCGGCCACACCCGGCGCGTCAAACTTGCCCATTGGGGTGTCAATCTTATGCGTGGGCAGCATGTCGCCCGTTATCTGCACTTTCTGCGCGTTGGGGGCAAGCACGCGGAAAGTCACACTATTGTCGCCGTTCACTTCGGGCGATACCACGGGCAGGTTCGCCCACGAGAGGTTTTGCTGGGCTGCGACTCCCAAGGCCATGGCAGCACCCATGACTGTCAAAGCAAGTCTTTTGAATTGTCTCATTGTTTTATGTGTTTAATGTGTCTGATTTATTTGAAATAGTTACCAAGTTTTTCCATTAGCTTTGGATAGCATTCCTTCCAGAACGTCCAGTCGTGCACGCCTTTTCGCTCAATGTAGTTGTATCCTGGGACGTTTAACTTTTGTATGGCACCGTTGAAATAGGTCACTGCCTGATAGACCACCTGGTCTTCCGTGCCCACCTCAATGGTGATCTGGGGCAGCTTGCTCACGTCTTCCTTGTAGAGGATGTCGAGGAGATTGGGGGCTCCTTCGACATAAGTCGCCGGACTCATGGCGTAGGCACAGCAGAACATCTCTGGATGCTGGAGTGTGTAGTACAGTGTGCCGTAGCCACCCATGGACAATCCCGCTATGGCACGCTTATCCTTGCTCTTTCCTGCGTTGAATTGCTTTTCCACTGTTGGCACGAGCTCGTTAAAGAAGTAGTCCTCATACGCCATGTCGTCCTGATAGCCATTCACGTAGAAGGAGTTCAGGCCGTCCGGCATGACGACAATCATCTTGCCAACCTTACCACCGCTTATGGCCTGGGAAGTCAGGGCCGCCATATTGCCGTCGGTCAGCCAGCTGTTATTGTTGCCGCCATAGCCATGGAGGAGGTAGAGGACGGGCAGCGTCTCCTTGCCATCGTAGCCGTCAGGCAGATATACAGAGTATTTCATCGCCTTGCCAATCTTCGTGCTCTGAATGGTGAGGTCGTTGATGACGGTACCTTTCGTCTCTATGTAGGAGGCGAAGATGATGCTGAACTTCTGGTGATCTGCCTTTACCGACCCGTCCTGTGTAGTCGTGGAGATGTCCTTACCGGTGACAGAATAGAGAGTGTTGCCGTCGGCATCCTCTGCCGTGGAGAGCGTAATGGTGCCTGATGTAGCAAACTGCTTTGTGCCATTGGCATCAACGTAGTAGCTACCGCCGGACATGTTGTACTGTGTATTAATCCAGCCGGCATCGCAGAGGCCTGCTTTCACGGCGCTGCTCTGAAGGGTGTAGGTTCCGGCAAGCGACTGCGCATCAAGGTTATTGGCTGCAATGAGGCCAAACTCTCCTGCGGCCTTGCCCTCAGGATCGGTGAAGGTAAGTGTGTACTTGGTCACGTCAGGATAGGACAAAAACTTGCCTGTTCCCCAATCGTAAAGCGCCACGGCTTCCTTCTTGAGCGCCATCACATAGCCGCTGGCCTCAGGATCATCCTCGCCTATGGCAAAGGTCAGGGGACCATGATAGTTAACCACCGACTGCGAGCCGTCAGCGAGTGTGACGAGTCCGTTCAGGTAGTAAGTAGAATCGATGATATTGACATCCATGCTGCCACCACTGACGGCTTGTGTGCCTACTGTGCCGGCAACCTCCCCGCCTTTCGAGACAGTTGCCGTACAGCCGTACGTCCCGGCCGGCAGAATCCAGTCCTTGGAGCCGAAACTCAATGTGGCCGAAGCCCCACTATTATCGGTCAGGTTGACGTTGAGTGCCTTGATGCCCTTGTGCAGTTTCACCGTGGGTTGGACAGTGGCACTTGTGAAGTTATAGTGCGTTATGTTGTCGTAGGTGCCCTGCATGTCGTCGAGGTCGTTGTCGGAGCATGCGGATAGAAAGAGCAGCGAGAGACAGATGGGCAGGAGTGCCATCACCTTCTTAGCCGCAACCTTTAATATATATTTATTCATATTCTTGACCTATTATGTTTGTTGTTGAAGTGTTTATGTTTTGAACTTCATTACTTCTATACTTCTCCTTACCAGTTGACGTTCTGCTTGATGTTGGGGTTGAGCTCGGTCTCCTTCATAGGAATGGGCAGCAGCTGGTTCTTCTCCTTGAAACCGTAGTCGGTGTTCTTGAAGTCCCACGTCACGCCTGATGCTGAGAGAGAAGGGATCTGCGCACCCTGCTTGCCCAGCACCTGCTGCGCGTCACCCCAGCGGATGAGATCCTGATAGCGGGTACCTTCGAGCCAGAGCTCAAGCCGCTTCTCAGTCTTGATGTTGTCGAGAGTAACCGTTGTCAGCGGAGCCAGACGTGCACGGGAGCGGATGAGGTTGATGTCGGTCAGAGCCTTTTCGGTGTTGCCGGCCTGGAGGTTGGCTTCAGCAGCGAGCAACAGGACCTCGGCATAGCGCATGATGCGCAGGTCAATGTATTGCAGAGCCTGGAAATAAGAGGCATCCGAGATGCAGTCTTCTTTCAGCGCGCGGTTCTTCCAATTGAAGAAGCCTTCGTTACCATAGTAGGAGGCGCCGGCCTGGAGCGATACGCCGTAGGCCTTCATCTGGTCGTAGGTCTTGATGGTGTTGTTCAGGCGGTAACCGTCCTTCCCCTCGTCGGCGACAAAGGCGTCATATACATCCTTGCGTGGATTCATAAAGCCGTAAGTGCCCGTGGCAATCTCGGTGGCGGCTTGGCCCGTCAGATTGAGATGGTCGGTGCGCCAGCCTATCATCAGGAACTGCATGGTCATCTGTGCCCATTGCTGACTGGGGTCGTTACGCATCTGTATTTCGAGCATAGACTCACTGCAGTTGTTGGCCACGGCATGAGAGAGCTTGCTGTAATCGCCCTCGTAGAGCTTATATTTGCCGCTGTCGACCACACGGTTGAGCATGTCGGCGGCCTCCGCGTATTTCTTCTCGAAGAGGTAAGCCTTACCCAGCATGGCTTCTGCCGTTTCCTTGGTAACACGAATGGTCGTCGCCTCATCGTTCACGTCTGTCTTCGAGGGCAGTGCGCCGCTGTTGATGGCCTCGTTGAGGTCCTTCTCCACAATGGCCCACAGTTCTTCGGGCGTACTGTTGGCCGGACGGTACTCACCGGGCTGCAGCAGGTGGTCAACCACCGGCGCCGTACCCCAGAGCGTGACGAGTTCGAAATGGCAGAAGGCCCTCCAGAACTTAGCCTCGGCCACACAGCGTTTCTTCTCGACGGTTGTGGGGTCGGTCTTGTCGATGATCAGATTAGCATTGTAGATATTGGCATAGAGACCACTGTAAAGGGTCTGTATCATGCTCTCGTCTGTCCCGAAACGGTACTCGTTGAGCTTTTCCAGCTCGGCGTTGTCGCCTCGCGAGCCACCGCCTACCCAGGCATCATCCGACAGTGCATTCTTTGTAAACCACCAGTTGAAATAGTTCGATTTCAACCCTAAGTAGAGCGTGGCCAAAGCCTCATCTACCTCCTCATCGGTCTTATAGAAATCGTCCATGCCTCCCATGTTGCCGTTCTTGGGAATGTCAAGCCTGTCGGAGCAACCGCTCGTAAAAGCTAAGAAGAGAAGCATCAGACTGTATAATATGTTCTTTTTCATACGTTGCTTTTATTAATCAGTTATTTGCCTAAAACTCTACAGTTGCTCCAACGACTACTTTCTTCGACGTAGGATAGGAGCCCTTGTCAACGCCCATGCCTGACGTGGCACTGGTCGAAGCCTCCGGGTCGAAGCCCTTGTAGGAGGTGAAGGTGAAGAAGTCATCAAGCGAGACATACACACGCAGGTTGTTGATAAAGATCTTGTTGAGCCACTGCTTGGGCAATGTGTAACCAAGCTGCATCTGCTTGATCTTGAAGAACGAGCCGTCCTTGACCATAGCGTCCGACACGGAGTATTTGTCCATGTTGTTGGCTCCTGCGCGTGGAACGGAGGCATCTGTGTGATTCTTTGTCCAGCGCCCGTCATAGAGATAGTCTTTCATCTTGTTCCAGGCCAGCATGTCGGGGCGGTTGATGCAGCAGAACACGTCGTTGCCTTGCGAGCCCGTGCCGAAGAGCGTGAAGTCGAAGCCCTTGTAAGCGGCCGTGAGCGTAATGCCGTAGGTGAACGAGGGTATGCCGTCGCCTATCTTCGTGCGGTCGTTCTCCGTTATCTGGTTGTCGCCGTCAAGGTCGTAGAACAAGGGATCGCCGGTCTCCGGATCTACGCCCTTGAACTTGTAGCCGCGGAAATAGTAAACAGGATAGCCTTGTTCAAAATAGGTAATGTCGTAGGTGTGGAACCTTGTACCGGTAAGCCTCGTGATGGACGGGTCGATGTAGGTCACCTTGTTCGACAAGGTTGAGAGGTTGCCCTTGACGCTGTAATGGAAGTTGCCGATGTGGTCACGCCATCCTAACTCGAGCTCAACGCCACGGTTGCGTACCTTACCCGCATTAATGGGTGACGTAGCGCCTCCAATTTCGAGCGACGGTGTGGTGTTCCAGATAAGCAGGTCCTTTGTATTCTTATTGTAATAATCAACGCTGAAGTTGAGTCTTGTGTTCAATGCATAGAGGTCGAGACCGATGTCGAACTGCTCCGAGGTCTCCCACTTCAGGTCGTTGTTGCCCATCGTCGATGGCGATACGGCTTTGGTATAGTTCAGTCCAGGCTCGAAGGCATAGATGCCCGCCTGGGCCATGTCGGTGCCGTAGCTGTAGCCGCCGAGAGCCGAGAGCGAACCGTTCTGACCCCAGCTGGCGCGCAGCTTGACGCTGTCAAAGACCTTGCGCAGAGGTTGGAAGAACTTCTCTTCCGATACCGTCCAGCCAACGGATGCGGCGGGGAAGTAGCCCCAACGCTTGTTCTTGGGCAGTTGGCTCAGGTCGGCGGCATCGGCGCGAAGGGAGAACTGTGCATAATAACGGTCGCGGTAGTTGTACCCCACGCGGCCAAAATAAGAGAGTTTTGAGCTGCGGGACTTTTCGCCGTCAACCACCTGCGTGGCCGATGCTGCCTTATAATGGAGATAATAGAAGAGCGGATCGTTCTTGGTCACAGCATCCTCGCCGTTGGCATTGAGCGTACCGCCCACGTAATCGTAAGTGGATTCTTGGTAGCTCATGCCGACCATTGCCGTGAGCGTGTGTCCGCCGAAGGTCTTCATGTAGTTGGCGAAGTTTTCCCACTGGTAATAGATGGAGGTTGATGACGTGCTGCTCATATCCACTAAGTCGCGGCTCTGCGTGGCGTTGCCATAGAAGGGCAGCGACACCGTGCGGTTGCGTGTGCCGCCCAGCCGGTAGCCGAAGCGCGAGGTGAAGGTGAAGCCCTTCAGCGGCGTGAAGTCGGCGTAGATAGATCCATTGACATTGAAGCCGGAGGCTTTGTTGGCATTGTTCTCGCTCATCAGCAGCGGATTGTACTGCTCACCGTTGGAGAAGCGTGACACGCCATAATAGTCACCGTTGTCGGCCCGCAGCAGCGTGCGGCCGTTGGCCTGCGCCTGCGCCATGAAATAAGGCAGATTGTCGGCACTGTAATAGACGGGTGTGAGCGGATCCATCGTCATTACGGCCGTAAGCACCGATCCGTACTCACTGCCTTCTGACACGGCTCGGGTATTGTATTTCTCTATCTGGTTGGTCGTGCCCACTTTGAGCCACTTCTTAATATGGTATTCGGCATTGATGGTTGCCGTGAGGCGCGTGTAGCTGTCGCGGTCGCCTTTCACGATGCCATCGTTGTCGAGATAAGACAGTGAAAGATAGTAGTTGCCATCTCTGTTGCCGCCCTGAAAGGCAAGATTATGCTTCATCATCAGTCCGTTCTCGAATGCTTCCTTCGCCCAGTTGGTGTTGGTCACGCCGTCCCAGTTCTTCAGCATGTAGTCTTTGGTGAAGGCGCCGGCCTCGGTCATGTAATCGATATACTCTTCGGCGTTGAGTACTTTAGGCACATGGTTGACCGACTGTGAGGCCAATTGAAAGTTATAGCTTATCTTGCCGCTGCCGGTGGTACCTTTCTTCGTAGTGATGAGCACCACGCCGTTGCCGGCCTCAGCACCGTAGATGGCAGCCGAGGCAGCATCCTTGAGGATCTCCATCGATGCGATGTCGTTGGGGTCAAGACCGGCTATGTTTGTCGTACGCACGCCATCGACGACATAAAGCGGACTGGAACTGACATTCGACGAGAATCCACGGATGCGGACGGTGGGGGTGCTGCCCGGCGCTGCCGAGGTGGTGATGACCTGCACGCCGGAGGTCTTACCCTGCAAGGCCTGGTTGGCATCGCTGATGGTGCGGTGCTCCATGTCCTCCGCTTTCACCTGCGAGATGGCACCGGTGACAGAGCTCTTGCGCTGCACGCCGTAACCCACGACCACCACGTCGTTGAGCACCTTGCTTTCTTCCTGCATCGTCACTTTCATCTGTGGCGAGGCCGCAATGGTGGTGTTGCGATAACCTAAATAAGAAAAGGTGAGCTTGGCACCCCGCTTCACCTGAATGACGAACTTACCGTCAAGGTCGGTGACGACACCCCCGGAACCGGCATCAGGCCGGACCGTGACACCAATCATCGGATTGGATTGCTGATCAAGTACCACACCATTGACACGCAACAGTTCCTGCGCCAGCGAAGGCAGTCCACACGATGCCAACAGAATGGCCATGGCAAGAACGCGCTTTTTACGTGAATTATTCTTCATACGCTTTTAAGGTTTTGATTGGTTTTGATTCTGCCGCAAAGTTAGTCAATTCTTCCATACCCCTTTTTCTTTTATGTTATGAATGGTTGCTCAATTGTTCAACAAGGCCTTACTTAATTGTTCAAATAGTTGCATTTATGTTCAATTTATTCCGCAACGCCTTGGTTTTAAGGCGCAAAGCCTTTATCTTTGCAAGCATTAATAGCCAATCGTATGAAACGCACATTCATCGCTGCCTGCCTCGCCGCAGCCGCGCTGCTGCTCTCCTGCTCGCGCCAGCCTAAGGAGACCGTGGGCAGCCATCGGGAGCAACCGCTGCTGCTCTCCAACCATATCTCGAACGAACAGATCAACGGCTTTGCCGAGGATCGCTTCGGACAGGTGTGGATAAGCACCTTCCGCGGACTCAACAAGTTCGACGGCACCGTCTTTCATCAGTATTTCTGTACCGATGACAGCACAGGACTACCCGACAACAACGTGCGCTGTGCCTACTGTGACTCGCGGGGCCAACTGTGGGTCTTGACGGTCAACGGCATCTGCCGCTACAATGGCAAGGACGGCTTCGACCGCGTGACGATGAACGTCAACATCCGCTACATGCTCAGTATGGCCGAGAGCCGTGACCACCGCATGTTCTTCTTCACCATGGGCCAGGTGAACGAATACAACCCCAAGAACAACAACCTCATCGTCCGCCTGCGCAACCTCGACCGCGACAGTCCGTTCAACGTCGCTTACCACATCGACGACCGTAACCTGCTATGGGTACGCAAGGGCAACAGGCTGACGGCCTATTCGCTGTCTTCCTTTCGTCCCGTGTTCACCACACCCACGGCCCCGACCACCGGCAGCTTTCTCTTGGACGGTCACCGGCTCTGGCTGAGCAGTTACAACGGTCTGCGCCTTTTCGACACCCACAGCCGACGCTATATCGCCCTGCCCGAAGCGCTTGCTCACCCCGCCATCGGCAACGACGTGGTGAGCCTCATTCACCCGATGGGCAAGAGCGGACTGCTCCTCAACACCTTCCGCCACGGACTGTGGTTCTACGACCGCCGGCAGCAACGCCTCATCAACCAGACCGACAACGGTTTTCCCTTCGAGGCTCCCGACTTCAATGTGACGCAGATCTACACCGACTCGCGCGGCAACCTCTGGCTCGGGTCCGACGGACAAGGTTTCAAGGTGATTTACAAATACAAGGACATGTTCAACGCCGACGCCAACCTGATCAGGGCCTTGGGCCGGCAAAACGTCAAAGCCGTTGCCTCCGACAACAGCCATCATCTGTGGATCGCCGCAATGAAATCCGGTCTCTGCGTTTATGACACTAAGACCCACCGCTTCATGCGGCTGCAAACCGACTATACGCCGACCAACAGCGACAAAAACGATATTTATCGTGTGTTCATTGCCCGCGACGGATCGGTGTGGATGGGTTCGATGGGCGGTGTGAGCCGTTGCCGCTTCGATGGACAACAGCTGCACGTGGAGAAGACGTTCCCCATATATCTGCCTATGGACTTCTGTGAAGACCGCAGTGGTACGATATGGGTCTCCACGGCCAGCTACAACGTGACGGCCATTAGTCCTGACGGCACCACGACCGTCCGACAAATCTTCCCCAAGACCTTTACCTTCATTCCGGGCATCACCACGCTCAGCAATGGCGACATCCTGATCTGCGCCTTCAATCAGCCTATCATGGTTATCGACGGCAAGACGCGCGAGATACGGCGTCTGCCCATCCGCCAGCAGGACTTTGACTCGTGCATCCGCCGAAGCGTCTATATCCCCACGAAGAGCATGCAGGACAGTAAGGGCAACCTCTGGCTCGGCACCGTGACCAACGGCCTGCTGCGCTACGACACGCACACGCACCGGCTGACAACGATGAAGGGACTGTCGTGCTCGGACATCTCAAGCATGGAGGAGGACCGGCGCGGCAACCTCTGGGTGAGCACGATGGACGGCCTGAACAAGGTGGACACGCACACGGGCGAAATCACCGTCTACCACGAGGCCGACGGCATTGGCGGCTTCCAGTTCAACGACCGCGTCTCCTGCCGGCTGCCCGACGGCACGCTCGTCTTTGGCGGCACCCACGGGCTGACGATGTTCAATCCGCAGAATGTCACGACCAGTGGCACGCCGCGCCTGATGTTTGAGAACCTCAAGGTGCACAACAACCTCATCACGCCGGGCCCCCACCAGCCCATCAGCGAAAGCATGGAGACAGCCAAGGAGATAAGGCTCGGATACCGGCAAAACAGCTTCGCCATATCCTTCGCGGCCATCGACTACAGCGACTACAAACGCATACATTATTATTACCGCATGGACGGGCACGACAACTCATGGACCGATGCCGACGGCTACAACGAGGCCCACTACTCCAACCTGCCGTCGGGCCACTACACTTTCCGCGTGAAGATTGTGGGCAACGACTCTGACCGTCCCTTGGCCGAGCGGACCATCAAGGTGAGCATAGCGCCCGAACCGTGGAACGCGTGGTGGGCCTGGTGTCTCTACCTCTTGGCAGCCGCCACCGTCGTGTGGTATGTCAGAAAGGCGCGCAGACGCATCAGCGAGGAGAAACGGCTCGCCCAGAAAGCGGAGGATGAGCGCGAGCAGGAGCAACGGCTCAACAAGATGAACATGAGCTTCTTTGCCAACATCTCGCACGAGTTCCGCACCCCGCTCACCATGATCGCCGGGCCCGTGCAGCAGCTCAGAGACGACAAGAGCATCGCCGTCGCCGACCGCCGGCTGCTCGACATCGTCGCCCGCAGCGTGGAACGCATGCTCAGGCTCGTCAACCAGCTGCTCGACTTCAACAAGTTGGAGAACGACACCCTGCGGCTGCACGTGGAGCAGACGGACATCATCGCCGTCCTGCGGCGTGCACTCGACATCTACACCATCAATGCCGAGGAGAAGGGCATCAGCATTCGCACGCAGGGGTTGGAAGGCAGTCTGACGACATGGCTCGACGCTGACAAGATAGAGAAGATATTCAATAACGTCATGTCCAACGCCATGAAGTTCACGCCCCGGGGCGGCAGCATCGACATCACGCTCGACACCCTTGACAACGGGCAGCGTGTGGTGCTGTCCATCGCCGACTCGGGCAAGGGCATTCCCGAAGGCGAGCGTGAGAACATCTTCAAGCGCTACTATCAGCTCGACAACCAGTCGAAAGGCACGATCAACTGGGGATCGGGCATCGGCCTCTACTATGCCCGCGAACTGGCCCGGCTGCACCACGGCTCACTGACCGCCGGAAACCGCACCGACGGTCACGGGGCAGTGTTCACGTTGCAGCTGCCCACCGACGGCAACAGTTATACCGACAAGGAGAAGGAAAAGCTTGACCAGGACAACATCAACGTAAAAATCAGCACACAGGTCACGGGCGATCTCGATACCGCCGACAAGCACGGTGAGGACCGGCGGCCAAAGATTCTTGTTGTTGACGACGATACCGAGGTGGTGCACTACCTGCGTACGCTGCTCGCGCCGGAATACAAGGTGGCTTACTGCTTCGACGCGGAGAGCGCGCTGAAGATTGCGCGCGAGGAGAACCCAAGTCTCATCCTGAGCGATGTCGTCATGCCGGGCATCAGCGGCTACGAGCTCTGCCGCAACATCAAGGACGACTTGCAGACAAGTCACATCCCTGTGATTCTCGTCACGGCGAAGATAACCGATGAGAACAAGGTGGAGGGCCTGAACAGCGGGGCCGACGCTTACGTCACCAAGCCCTTCGCGCCCAAGGTGCTGTTGGCGATGGTGAAGTCGCTCCTCACCAACCGCGAGCGCGCCCGCACCATCCTCAACTCGGCCACGGAGACCGACAAGGACGTGGAGGATGTGCTGTCGGCGCAGGACCGGCACTTCATGGACGAGCTCTACCGCGTGATGGAGAAGGAGATGGCCAGCGCCGAGCTCGACGTGAACAAAGCCACGGAGATGATGCACGTCTCGCGAACCAAGCTTTATTATAAGGTGAAAGGACTGACGGGCGAGACCCCCAGCACGTTCTTCAAGACCTACAAGCTCAACAAGGCTGCCGAGCTCATCAAAGCCGGCGAGCATACCATTCGGAGATCGCCTACATGACGGGCTTCAACACCCTCTCCCATTTCTCCACCTCCTTCAAGAAGCAATTCGGTTGCTCGCCCAGCGAGTATGGGAAGAAGAAGTATTAGCCTCATCTGACGCAAAACCTTGTGGCGCCATGAATGTGGGTGTCCCAATGGCGGAAACAAGAAAAGACAGACCACCGACAATCATCCGAATGAAATTCCGACAATCATCCGAATAAAATTCCGACAATCATCCGAATAAAAACCCGACAATCATCCGAATTGTGGAAATAAATGGGTAACTTTGTACCGTCATCTATATTCGTGAAAATATGCAGTACAAGAAAAGAATAGCAGATAAACTGCTTGCTGACAGACTCGCAAGAAAGGGCGCAGTGCTCATACAAGGCGCAAAATGGTGTGGAAAGACCACAACAGCAGAACAGGTTGCCGCAAGCATCTTGTATATGAATGACCCACAAAGGATCAATCAGAATATTTCCTTGGCTGAGATTAATCCGCAGCTATTGCTCCAAGGCAAGAACCCGCGCTTGATAGACGAATGGCAGTTGGCTCCCTCCTTATGGGACAGCATAAGGTTTGAGGTTGATCACCGCAATGAGCACGGCCTGTTCATCCTTACCGGCTCTGCCGTTCCGCCTCAAGGCGAGACCAAACACTCAGGGACGGGGCGCTTCTCGTGGCTTACCATGAGGCCCATGAGCTTATGGGAATCGCAGGAGTCCGACGGAAGCGTGAGCCTTGCCGACTTATTCAACCAACCTGCACAAATAGCCGGTATCAACAAATTGTCGCTACAAGACATAGCTTTTGTCACATGCCGTGGTGGTTGGCCGGAGTCAACCGACATGACCGGCACCGATGCCTTAGAGCAGGCTTTTGACTATTATGAAGCCGTGGTAAACAAAGACATATCAAGGGCAGACGGCGTTCAACGTGATCCGGAACGTGCGAAACGGCTCATGCGTTCATACGCCCGTTACCAAGGGGCCATGGCGGCTACTACCGCTATTCGCAATGACATGAAAGTAAATGATACGGATTCCTTGGACGAAGAGACCGTCGCTTCCTATATTAATGCCCTAAAAGAGATCTTTGTCATTGAAGACATGCGTGCCTGGAATCCTAATCTGCGGTCGAAGACAGCCATCAGGACATCAGACAACCGTTATTTTACGGATCCGTCTATTGCTGTTGCGGCCTTGGGCATTGGACCCAATGATCTCATCAATGACCTTGAGACCTTCGGACTTATGTTTGAGACCTTGTGTGTCAGAGACTTGCGTGTCTATGCTGATGTATTAAATGGTGAGGTCTATCATTATAGAGATAAAGACGGACTTGAATGCGACGCTGTCATACACCTGCGAAATGGACAATACGGCCTCATTGAGATTAAGCTTGGAGGCCATACTAAAATTGAAGAGGGCGTTAAAACTCTGAATGAGTTGGAAAAGAAAATAGACACGACCCGTATGAAGTCTCCCTCGTTTAAGATGGTCCTTACAGGTACCGAGTCGTACGCTTACCGTCGCAAGGATGGCGTTTATGTTGTTCCGATAGGATGCCTTAGAAGTTAGGAGTTAGAAGTTAGGAGTTAGGAGTTAGGAGTTAGGAGTTAGGAGTTGCACCAACTACCAACTTCTAACTACTAACTCCTAACTACTAACTCCTAACTCAATTGTTTGCCACGCCAGAGCTATCTTCTATTTTGCTTTTATTTGTGAGATGATTGCTTGAGCACTGCTTGCTGCATAGGCAATGGTGCCGTCGGGCGCAATGAGTACGAGCGAGGGGATGAACTGGATGTGATAGGCGTTGACGGCCTGCTCTTTGAGCTTAGCATTCTGGGGCAGCACTACCTGTGTCCACGGCATCTTCTCTTCCATCATGGCACGATTCCAGTCAGCAAGATTCTTGTCACACGAGACACTGATGATTTTCAGCGCGGGCTTGTCCTTGTGCAGCTGTTTCATCGAAGGAATGGATGCGCGGCAAGGCCCGCACCACGAGGCCCAGAAGTCGAGCAGTGTGTACTGGCCTTTCTTCACCAATGCGGAGAGGCGCACGGCTTTGCCGTCGGTGGTGCGCAACGTGATGTCTTGATAATGTAAGCCTTTGGCATATCGGTGTGCGGCGTCGATGCCCTTCAGAAAAGCCGCATAGCCCTTTGTGTCTTTGTTGCCGCGGAAGTGCAAAGCCATTGTGTCGAGCTCGGCGGCAGTGTAGCGGAACTTGTCATCGAGGTGTTGTGACCAGATGTAGAGCGAGTAGGGCTCGTCGGGATGCGCCCAAGCATAGCCGTCGCTCTGTTGCTCACAGATTTTCATGATGGAGTCAGCAACAGCCTCTAAGCGCAGTGCCTCTTGCTGGTCGGGATGTTGCGGTCCGCCAAATACCGCCCCGCCATATTTATATCGCCATGCACTCAGACTTGCCAATGCCGATTTTAGTCGCATCGGCCAAAGAGCGTCGTGCCATCGCTGATACTGTTGTTGAGCCAGTCCTCCGCTAACCTGATAATTGTTTTCGCGGAGTATGGGTGATGATCCCATCTCATAAGAGAGCGGAATGCTGTCGAACTGCGTTGCCGTTACTTGGTAAGAATCGTTGTCGAGGTAGAGCATGACAATGCGGTCCGTCATATACTCATCAGCGGGTAGCGGATATACCCGGGTGTTGATGT
>CABVDL010000026.1 GCA_902497035.1 uncultured Prevotella sp. | reverse complement strand
ATCCCCGCCCAACCGTTTGCGCGTATATAAAAAAACAGACACGCATACAGGAATACCCGCCTGACTTCGTCAATGCGTCACCATCAATTGCAGAAACATGCTTATAACTAATTGATAATCCATGCTGACACTTTATCCAGCCAAAGATGTGATGAAGTCAGGAACAAACGTTGAAAAACGCTAATATTCAGCAAAAGCAAGGTGAAAGCATGGTGAAATGAAGATTATTTTGTATTTTTGCAGTCGTTTAGCAGTATTGCAACGATAATATTATCAGATTTATCAGGAATGAATATCTTAGAGTTGAGTGAGCAGGAGATTGGCCGCCGCCAAAGCCTGCAGCAATTGCGTGACATGGGCATCAACCCCTACCCTGCCGCTGAATATCCCGTTACCAACTGGTCAGATGACATCAAGGCTAACTTCAAGGACGGCGAGAAGCCCGAGGTGACCATCGCCGGCCGCATGATGAGCCGCCGTGTCATGGGCAAGGCCAGCTTCGTGGAACTACAGGACAGCAAGGGCCGCATACAGGTGTATGTAACCCGCGACGACATTTGCCCAGAGGACAACAAAGACCTCTACAATGTCGTCTTTAAGAAGCTGCTCGACATTGGCGACATCATCGGCATCAAGGGCTTCGTATTCAGGACACAGACCGGCGAAATATCAGTCCACGCCCAGGAACTCACGCTGCTCTCTAAGAGCCTCAGGCCGCTGCCCATCGTGAAATACAAGGACGGCGTGGCCTACGACAAGTTTGACGACCCCGAGATGCGCGCGCGCCAGCGTTACGTTGACCTTATTGTCAACGACGGCGTCAAGGAGACCTTCCTCAAGCGTGCCACCGTACTGCGCACCATGCGCCAGTTCTTCGACAAGCATGGCTACACCGAGGTGGAGACCCCTATCCTGCAGAACATTCCCGGCGGTGCCTCGGCCCGGCCGTTCATCACCCATTTCAATGCGCTCGATATCGACATGTACATGCGCATTGCCACCGAGCTTTACCTGAAGCGCCTCATCGTGGGCGGCTTTGAGGGCGTGTATGAGATTGGCAAGAATTTCCGCAACGAGGGCATGGACAAATACCACAACCCCGAGTTCACCTGCATGGAGCTGTACGTGCCTTACAAGGACTACAACTGGATGATGAGCTTCACCGAGCAGCTGCTTGAGACCATCTGCATCGCTGTCAACGGCAAGGACGAAGTGGAGTACCAAGGCAAAGTCATCAGCTACAAGGCCCCGTTCCGCCGGCTGCCCATCCTCGACGCCATCAAGGAAAAGACCGGCTACGACCTCAACGGCCTGTCGGAGGAGGAGATACGCGACATCGCCATGAACAAGCTGAAGATGGACACCGTGGACGAGACCTTTGGCAAGGGCAAGCTCATCGACGAGATTTTCGGCGAGTTCTGCGAGGGCACGTACATCCAGCCCACATTCATCATCGACTACCCCGTTGAGATGTCGCCCCTTACCAAGATGCACCGCTCAAAGCCCGGACTGACCGAGCGCTTCGAGCTGATGGTGAACGGCAAGGAGCTGGCCAACGCCTACTCTGAGCTCAACGACCCGATAGACCAGGAGCAGCGCTTCATTGACCAGATGAAGCTCGCCGACAAGGGCGACGACGAGGCCATGGTCATCGACCACGACTTCCTGCGCGCCCTGCAATACGGCATGCCGCCCACCAGCGGCATAGGCATCGGCATCGACCGCCTCGTGATGCTGATGACCGGCAAGGAGAACATCCAGGAGGTGATGCTCTTCCCGCAGCTCAAGCCCGAGGTGAAGATGCCGCAGACGCCCGTGAAAGAATGGGAAGAGAAAATCGGAGTGCCCGAGAACTGGGTCTACGTGCTGCGCAAGGCCGGCTTCAACCTCATCTCAGACATACGCGCACAAAAGGCCCAGGGCCTGCAGCAGAAGATGCTTGAGATAAACAAGAAATACAAACTCGACTACGAGAAGCCCAGCGTGGAGCAAATCCAGCAGTGGATTGACAAAGCGCAGGCATAATTAACCAACATCCGCACCACGCCCCACCAACGGAAGCACGTGGGGCGGAGGATAGTATTATAATGAGTATGGTATTATAATAATGTATAACTGCGGAAACATAGCTGTCATTGGAGGCGGGTCGTGGGCAACGGCCCTCGCCAATGTCATTGTCGGCAACACCAGCCGCATAGGGTGGTACATGCGCAGGGAGGACCGCATCGCCGAGTTCAGGCGCACGGGCCACAACCCGGCCTATATCACAAGCCTGCAATTCGACGTGAGCCAGATAGCCTTCTCGTCCGACCTCAACAAAACGGCCGAGAAATACGACACGCTGGTGTTCGTCACGCCGTCACCCTACCTCAAGGACCATCTGAAGAAGCTCACGGTGAGCATCAGGGACAAGTTCATCGTCATCGCCATCAAGGGCATCGTGCCCGACGAGAACCTGCTCTGCTCGGAATATTTCCATGAGAAGTTTGACGTGCCTTACGACAATCTCGCCGTCATCGGCGGGCCGTCGCACGCCGAGGAGGTGGCCATGCACCGCCTCACCTATCTCACCATAGGCTGCCAGGACCTGGACAAGGCGCAGGCCTTTGCAGACGTGCTGAGGACAGACTACATCAAGCCCCACGTGGCCTCCGACATCATCGGCATAGAGTATGCCGCCGTGCTGAAAAACGTCTATGCCATCGCCGCCGGCATGTGCGACGGGCTGAAATACGGCGACAACTTCCAGGCAATTCTCGTGAGCAACGCCATGCAGGAGATGTCGCGCTTCCTCAACGCCGTAAGTCCCATCAGCCGCGAGCCATACGGCAGTGCCTATCTCGGCGACCTGCTGGTGACCTCCTACTCCAATTTCTCCCGCAACCGCTGCTTTGGCACAATGATTGGCAAAGGCTACAGCGTCAAAAGCGCGCAGATAGAGATGGAGATGATTGCCGAGGGATACTACGGCACAAAATGCATGACCGAGATCAACAGCCGGATGCACATCGCCATGCCCATTCTCGACACTATGTACCGCATCCTCTATGAGCAGGCATGTCCCGCCAAGGAAATTGAACATTTGACTAATTTATTCAGATAAACAAGTACTATGCGTAACATCAGCTTAGACATCACCAAGGCTGCCCAGTTCCTTCCCAAAGGAGCCGTGGAAAGCCTGGAACCAAAGGCAAATGCCGCCCAGGAAGCCCTGGAGAACGGCACATGTGCAGGTAACGATTTCTTAGGATGGCTGCACCTGCCCTCGCAGACCACCGACGACTTCCTCAACGACATCGAGGCCTGTGCCGAGATTTTCCGCTCGGAGTGTGACACCGTCGTCGTGGCCGGCATCGGAGGCTCCTACCTCGGAGCGCGTGCCGTCATCGAGGCGCTCGGCAACTCGCTGCAGTGGCTCGTCAACAATACTGCAAAGGCTCCCAACGTCATCTTTGCAGGCAACAGCATCAGCGAGGACTATCTCGCAGAGCTGACCGAATATCTGAAAGACAAGCGTTTCGGCGTCATCAACATCTCCAAGAGCGGCACTACCACCGAGACGGCTCTCACCTTCCGTCTGCTCAAGAAGCAGTGCGAGGAGCAGCGCGGCAAGGATACCGCAAAGAAAGTCATCGTCGCCATCACCGACGCCGTGAAGGGCGCAGCACGCAAGACCGCTGAGAAAGAAGGCTATCAGACTTTCGTCATCCCTGACAACGTGGGCGGACGCTTCTCGGTGCTAACCCCGGTAGGCCTGCTGCCTATCGCCGTGGCCGGCTTCGACATCAAGGCCCTCATCAAGGGTGCGCAGGATATGGAAAAGGCTACCGCCAACGACGTCGCATTCGCCGACAACATCGCCGCCCAGTATGCCGCCACCCGGCAGGCGCTCTATACGCAGCTCAACAAGAAGATTGAGATTATCGCCAACTTCCAGCCGAAGCTGCACTTCATCGCCGAATGGTGGAAACAGCTCTACGGAGAGAGCGAGGGCAAGGACGGCAAGGGCATCTTCCCGGCAGCCTGCGACTTCACCACCGACCTCCACTCCATGGGTCAGTGGATACAGCAGGGCGAGCGCTCCATCTTCGAGACCGTGCTGTCGGTAGAGGAACCCAACCGCAAGCTGCTCTTCCCACACGACGACGAGAACCTCGACGGCCTCAACTTCCTTGAGGGCAAGCGCGTCGACGAGGTCAACAAGATGGCTGAGCTCGGCACGAGGCTGGCTCACGTCGATGGCGGTGTGCCCAACATCCGCGTGTGCATTCCTCAGCTCAACGAATACTACCTCGGACAGCTCATCTACTTCTTCGAGAAGGCCTGCGGCATCAGCGGTCTGATGGAAGGCGTCAATCCTTTCAACCAGCCGGGCGTTGAGGCCTACAAGAAGAACATGTTTGCCCTGCTCGGCAAACCCGGCTACGAAGAGGAAACCAAAGCCATCAAGGAACGTCTGGCAAAGGAGAAGTAAGCTTTCACTTACACTTTATCTCCGCTGCCCGATATTCATCGGCCAACATATGCTGCCCCTCCCCGCTAAGGGAAGGGGCAACCTGCTTTTCAAACAACATCATGCCAAGTATACAGCAAGCCATAAGCCACTACAACGCCGAGTTGGAGAAGCTCTTCCCCAATGAGCGGCCCACCTTTAACCCAAAAGCGGTATTGTTCGACATGGACGGTGTCATCTACGACTCCATGCCCCACCACGCCATTGCCTGGACGCAGTCGATGGCGCAGTTCGGCATCAACATGAGCCGGCACGACGCCTATGCCACCGAGGGAGCACGCGGTTTCGACACCGTACGCGACATGGTGAGAAGGCAAAAGGGCATCACCATCAGCGAGGAACGCGCCAAAGAGATGTACCAGGTGAAAGCCGACATCTTCCACAACATGCCCGAGGCTCCCATCTTCGAGGGCGTAAGGGAACTCATGGCGAAGATTGTGGCCTGCGGAATGACCGTGAACGTGGTGACGGGCAGCGCTCAGAAGCCGCTCATCAACCGCCTGCTCACCGACTTCAGCGATTTCCTTGTGCCGGAGCATATCACCACGGCCTACGACGTTAGCCGCGGGAAGCCCAATCCCGACCCTTATCTCACCGGACTGCGCAAGGCCGGAGACCTGAGGCCTTGGGAGGGTATCGTGGTGGAGAATGCACCACTCGGTGTCAGAGCCGGCGTTGCGGCCCGCTGCTTTACCGTTGCCGTCAACAGCGGTCCGCTGCCCGACAGCGCCCTCACCGACGAGGGATGCGACCTGCTCTACCCTGCCATCACGGACCTGCTCAACGACTGGCCGCGGCTCATGGCAGCTGTCAGACAATGATTATCCAACTTTTCGCCGCATTATCGTCTATGAAGCACTTCATTCTTCTTCTCATCCTGGTGCTAGCCGTCATCAGTCTGAAAGCCCAGGAGGGCAACAGCACTACTCCACTGCGCCGGCTCGTCGTCTGCGACATCGAGACGAAGGTACCCATGCGCAGCGTCATCGTCAGCACGGAAACAGGCTACCGCGACACCACCAACTGGAGAGGCATCTGCAAGGTACCGGCGAAGTTCGATACCCTTACCGTCTTCAAGCACGGCTACATCCCCGAGCGTCTCGTAGTGAGCGACCTGCGCGACTCCACCTTCCTCATCCCCGAGGGTACAGGCATCGGGCAGGTCACCGTATGGGGAAAGAACCATATCAAGGACAATGTCAACGAATGGAAACGGAACACACCGGTGTCAGCGCCATCAAGCGGAACGGTAAGCATCGGTTTTGACTTTGCCAACATGCTTGACAAGCGCGGCCGTCGCGACCGCAAGCACCTGCGCATCACCCGCGAGAAGTTCCAGGAGATGGACAACAGCGGCGACCCCATCGTCAACGCCTACAACAAGGCGCTGGAAGAGGCCAAGACTAAAAAGAAACAGGAGGAGGAAGAAAAGACCAAGGCCGCCGACAACAACAATGACAAGGAGGAAAAGACACAATGACAGACTACGAATCACTGCGCGACAAGCGCATCGCCGTACTGCTCTCGGGAGGCGTTGACAGCAGCGTCGTCGTATACGAACTCGTCAGCCGCGGCCTCCATCCCGACTGCTTCTACATCAAGATAGGACCCGAGGAGAAAGAGGAATGGGACTGCAACTCAGAGGAGGACATGGAGATGGCCACTGCCGTCGCCGCCAAGTACCACTGCAGCCTGCGGGTCATCGACTGCCACAAGGAATACTGGAGCCAGGTGACACGCTACACCATGGAGAAAGTGAGGGCCGGCTTCACGCCCAATCCCGACGTGATGTGCAACCGGCTTATCAAGTTCGGAGCCTTTGACGAAAAGATGGGGCACAACTACGACCTTATCGCCACCGGCCACTATGCGCAGACCGAGTGGATAGACGGTCGCAAGTGGCTCACCACCAGCCCTGACCCGGTGAAGGACCAGACTGATTTCCTCGCACAGATTTACCAGTGGCAACTGAAGAAGGCGCTCTTCCCCATCGGCCACTATGAGAAGAACGAGGTGCGCGAGATTGCCGAAAGAGAGCATCTCGTCAACGCCAAGCGAAAGGACTCGCAGGGCATCTGCTTTCTCGGCAACATCAACTATAACGAATACGTACGCCGCTATCTCGGTGAGCAGCCGGGCGACATCGTGGAGCTGGAGACCGGTAAGGTTATCGGACAGCACCGCGGACTATGGTTCCATACCATCGGACAGCGCAAGGGACTCGGTCTGGGAGGCGGCCCCTGGTTCGTGGTTAAGAAAGACGTAGCGAGGAACATACTCCTCGTCTCCCATGGCTACGACCCCGCGACAGCCTACAAGCAAGACTTCAGAATACACGACTTCGACTTCCTCACCGAAGGCGTCACAGCCCTGCCCCAGCGCGTCACATTCAAGATACGCCACACGCCAGAGTACCATCCGGCTACGATAGAGCCAGAAAATGACGGCACGTACATCATCCACAGCGACGGGCGCATCCACGGCGTCGCCCCCGGACAGTTCTGCGTCATCTACGATGAGCAGCACCACAAATGCTACGGTTCGGGCGAAATCACCGTTTAACAGGCGGCCTTACCTCATACACACAGCCGCAGCAGCCGCGTGGCATCTTCGGCTGCGGCTGAATAGCGCTACGTTCTCACCAGATTGCGTCCGGCATCTATTCTCAGGAAGATGAACAGCAGGATGGTAAAACCCCACAGCGACGATCCGCCATAGCTGAAGAATGGCAGCGGAATGCCGATGACGGGTGTCAGACCAAGCACCATGCCCACATTGATGAAGACATGGAACAGAAAGATACTCGCCACGCAATAGCCATAGACGCGCCCGAATTTGAACGGTTGCCGCTCGGAAAGGCGGATGATGCGCAGGATGAGCGCAAGGAACAGCAAAAGCACGCCGGCCGAGCCGACGAAGCCCTCCTCCTCGCCTACCGTGCAGAAGATAAAGTCGGTATCCTGCTCGGGGACAAATTTCAACTTGGTCTGCGTGCCATTGAGGAAGCCCTTGCCTTTCAGGCCGCCAGACCCGATAGCGATCTCACTCTGGTGCACGTTGTAGCCCGCGCCGGCAAGGTCGTCATCCAAACCGAGCAGCACATTGATACGCACCCGCTGGTGCGGCTCCATGATGTCGTTTAGCACGTAGTCGGCACTATAGAAGAAGATGACGGACCCCACGGCAAACAGCGCGATGAACAGGTAGTGCATGATGCGCGTTGCAAGTCCCTCATAGACGAAATAGCCGATGACCGCGGCACAAAGGAGCAACTGCACCCATACGACATCGAAAGGAATGACAAACTCTGAGAACAGAAGCATGACAAGCGTCAGACCAATACATACGCCCGCGCAAGCGAGCGCCCGCTGCCTGTTGCGCGCATAGATATAAACCATCACCGAGGAGAACAGCTGTACCAGCAGCAGGACGATGAACTTTCCAACCGAAGTGGGCGTGTCCCACAGAAACACCTGCTCATACTTGATACCCACGACAAAGTAGATGACCATCGCCACGCCTGTAAAGAGGATGGCGCCGGGCATGCCCTCGCGGTAGAACATCAGGAAAAATGCCAGGTAGACAAGGGCAGAGCCTGTCTCACGCTGGCCGACGATGAAGAGCATCGGCAACAGCACGATGCCCACGGCCGCGAAGAAATGGCGCGGGTTCCTCATGTC
The DNA here is from genome assembly GCA_902497035.1 of uncultured Prevotella sp. Lineage (GTDB taxonomy): Bacteria > Bacteroidota > Bacteroidia > Bacteroidales > Bacteroidaceae > Prevotella. The sequence goes on along the minus strand of CABVDL010000026.1, from coordinate 19,549 downwards.
GAAGCCGTAGGTGCTCATCAGCTTCGACACCGCCAGTGCCGTGGCAAACTTGGCGAACTCGGCCGGCTGCAGACGCAGCGGACCCAGCACCAGCCACGACCGGGAACCCTTAATCTCGTGCGGATTGAATATCGTGACAAAGAGCAACAGCAGCAGCGCCGCATAGATGACGTAGGCGAAAGTGTCGTAGAACCGGTCGTCGAGCATCAGCAGCACAAAGCCCAGTACCAGTGACGTGCCTATCCAGACAATCTGCATGCCCGAGCGCGTGGAGAGACTGAAGATGTCGGTCTCACCATAGGTATAGCTGGCACCGCACACACTCATCCAGCCCAGCACCAGCAGGGCCAGGTAGATGCCCACCGTCCACCAGTCGAGGCTACGGATGACACTCGGTCGCTTATCTGTTTCTTGAGCCATAGGCAATTCTTCTCTTCTGTAGTTCATCCGCCTCACGCTGACGGGCGGGTGACAGTTTTCCCTTGACGTATTGTTCGAGCAGCACGCCCGCCATGGGCACGGCGAAGTCGGCTCCAAAGCCGCCGTTCTCCACATAGACGGCAACGGCAATCTTCGGCTTGTCCATCGGGGCAAAGGCCATGCACACGGAGTGGTCCTGCCCGCGGTTCTGAGCCGTACCCGTCTTGCCGCAGATGGGGAAGTCGAAATTGCGGAAGTGCTTGCAGGTGCCGCCGAGAGCCGACGACCGCATGCCTGCCACTACATAGTCGTAAGCCCGACGCGAGGCACGGGTATAATGACGGCGCGTAAACGTAGTGTCAATGGGCTCACCCTTGATGCTCTTCACCACATGAGGCACGTAATAGTAGCCGCGATTGGCGATGGTAGCCCCGAGGTTGGCAATCTGCAGCGGCGTCAGATTTACCTCGCCCTGGCCTATACCGATACTGATAACGGTCAGTCCGTTCCAGCTGCCGTGATAGGCCTTGTCGTAGAACTGGGCGTTTGGTATCAGTCCGCGCTTCTCACCGGGCAGGTCGATGCCGAGCCGGTAGCCGAAGCCCATGCTCACCATATAGTCGCGCCACGTGTTCATGGCCTCATCAACATTCTTATATTTGCGGCGATTACTCATCATATAGAACAATCCCCAGCAGAAATAGCCGTTACACGACGTGCTGATGGCCGGAACAAGGCTCAAGGGTGAGGCGTGAGCATGGCAGCCCACGTGCAGACCGCGGTAATAGAAGCCCCGGTGACACGGGAAGAGTGTGTTGGGCGTAATAATGCCCTCGCTGAGGAAAGTCAGCGCCTGTGAAGTCTTGAACGTGGAGCCGGGCGGATACTGGCCCATGATGGCACGGTTGAGCAGCGGCTTCCACACGTTATGGGTCAGCTGCTTGTGGTATTTCGAGCGATTGCGGCCTTCCAGCAGACGCGGGTCGTAGCTTGGCGATGACACCATGCACAGCACCTCGCCCGTGGATGGCTCAATGGCGACGATGGCCCCAATCTTGCCCTCAAGCATCTTCTCGCCCAAGGCCTGCAACCGCACGTCGAGGCCCAGCGTCAGGTCATGGCCCGGCCGAGGGCGACGGTCGTAGCGACCGTTCATATAGCGGCCCTGCACGCGGCCGTGCGCGTCGCGCAAGAGTATTTGGACACCTTTCTCGCCGCGGAGCTCCTTTTCATAGCTGCGCTCCACACCGAGCTTGCCGATATAGTCGCCAGGCTGGTAGTAGGGATCCTCATCGATATCCGACTGCGACACCTCCGCCACCTCGCCCAACACATGGGCACCGTAAGGGTACTGGTACTGGCGCACCGTACGCTTCTGCACATAGAAACCCGGGAAGCGAAACATCTTCTCACGAAACACGCTGAAGTTCTTATCATCGACTTGTGTCATAAAGAGCTGCTGCGTGAAGCGCGAGTAGCCGGGGTTTTTTGAGGGGTCCTTGATGTCGTTCATCCGCTGGATGAAATAGTCCTTGGTGATACCGAGGGTCTGGCAGAAATCGAGCGTGTCAAGGTGGCCGCGCTCCTCGTTCATCACCACCATAATGTCATAGGACGGCTGGTTGAACACCAGCAGCTTGCCGTTACGGTCGCGGATGATGCCGCGGCTCGGATATTCAATTTTCTTCAGAAAAGCGTTGGAGTCGGCGCTCTTGCGATAGTCATCGCTCATCAGCTGGAGCGCAAAGAGCCTGACGATATAGGCCACCACAACGAATATGGCCACACCGCCAATAACAACCTTCCGATGTTCAAGGTCGAAATTACTCATGCTTTTCCTTCTATGCCCTGCCGTATATGTCAGCAAGGTCTCTTTATTGTTTTCTCAAATTGTCAATCACCATCACCAAGAGCAGGGTAAGGGCCGTACTTGTCGTCACGCTCAGCAGCCAGTGGAGCCAATTGAAAAAGGTAAACGACTCCAGCGTAAAGAACACGAGGCAGTAGCCGCCCGTGAGCATGGCCGCATAGCTCAGATATCTCGTTGGACCTAAATTGCAGATGGCCGGCTGCAGGTCGTCGTTGCTGTCGCGCTGCACAAAAAGCTCAAGCGCGTATGGCTGCAACAGCCCCATGAGCGTCATAGACGCTGCGGCGAGGCCCGGCGTATTTGATGACACGTCAACGCCCAAACCGAGCAGGAAGCTCCACACCAGGATGGCCCAACGGGGATAGTTTCGCCGGGAACTGATGACAAAATAGATGTAGAGCAGCGGCACCGCATAGCCAAAGAGATGGATATGATTGAGTACCAGCACCTGTGCCACCAGCAAACCCAGGAAGAGCAACAGTCGTTTCAAGAACTCGATATTCATGGCTAATGACTTTCTTTAGGGCGCAAGGAGTCCTGCGCTGCCCTGAGTACGTTAAGCTGCTCCATGACGGGAGCATTGTCGATGACGCACACGTCGCGCAGTCGTGCGAAGTCAGTGGAAAGACGCACCTGCAGGCGATACGAGACACCGTCGGCAGAGTTATACACATGCATAATCTTGCCAACAAGGATACCTGGAGGAAATACCGACGAGAAACCGCTGGTCTCTACATCGTCATAGAGCCTGAACCTTGCATGGCGCGGCATGTCCTCAACATAGGCAAGACGTGAGTCGCCGCCGTTCCAGTGAAGATAGCCAAAGTAGCCCCGACCGCGGATGCGGCAGCTTACGTTGGACTTGTCATTCAGCAAGGGGATTACTACAGCGTAGTGGGCAGAAGCAAGATAGACGATGCCCACCACACCACTGCCGCAAACCACACCCATGTCCTTGCGCACGCCGTCGGCCTCTCCCTTGTCAATGGTAATGAGGTTGTCGTGGCGACTGAGCGAGTTGCTTACCACTTTGGCCGGAATAAGTCTGAAGCCCTTGAGCAAAGACAGCTCAACCCGGTTGATCCAGGTAGAGTCGTGCGTCTTGTCAGTGAGCTGGTCCGAGAGCATGCGTACCTGCTGCTCAAGGTAAAGGTTGCGCTGTGTCAGCTCCTGGTTGACTTTCGACATTGAGAAGAAGGACTCAACCTCAGCATTCCAGCTCAGCATCTTGGCAGAGACAGCGTTGGCCGACGAGAACCAGACGCTGCCCTGATAGCTGTTGTACTGAACCATCAGCACGACGCTTATCACCTCAAGCAGCACGAAAACGAACCAGTGGTTATAGCGCTGTAGGAAATCTAAGAGGTTATGCATCCGCTTATCTCATCAGGAAAGAGAAGCGATCGACGTTCTTCAGTGCAATACCGGCACCCTTGGCCACACTGTGCAATGGGTCCTCGGCGATATGGAAGGGAATGTTAATCTTGTCCTGCAGACGCTTGTCAAGGCCACGCAGCAATGCGCCTCCGCCTGAAAGATAGATGCCATTCTTGACGATATCGGCATACAGCTCGGGCGGTGTGGCCTCAAGGGCTGACAGCACGGCATTCTCAATCTTCGCCACAGTCTTGTCAAGGCAGTGGGCAATCTCCTGATAACATACCGGCACCTCCATAGGCAGAGCCGTGATACGGTTGGGGCCATGGACGATATAGTCCTCTGGAGCCTCATCGCCAAGGTCGGTCAAAGCTGAGCCTACATGTATCTTGATGCGCTCAGCCATACGCTCAGACACCTTCACGTTGTGCTGACGGCTCATGTATTCCTGGATGTCGGCCGTAAGGTCGTCGCCGGCAATACGGATGGAGTTGTTGCTCACAATGCCTCCCAACGAGATGACGGCAATCTCTGTGGAGCCGCCGCCGATGTCGACAATCATGTTGCCCTCGGGCGCCTCTACGTCAATGCCGATGCCGATGGCAGCCGCCATAGGCTCGAAGATGAGATAGACATCGCGTCCGTCGGCATGCTCGGCCGAGTCGCGTACAGCACGAAGCTCCACCTCGGTAGAGCCGGAAGGCACACCGATGACCATGCGGAGCGACGGCGAAAAAAGGCGGCTGCCCGTATGCACCATTTTGATGAGACCACGCATCATCTGCTCACAGGCCGTAAAGTCGGCGATTACGCCGTCGCGCAACGGTCGGATGGTGCGTATGTTGTCGTGCGTTTTCTCATACATCATCTTTGCCTTCTCTCCCACGGCAATCATCTTGCCGGTGCGGCGGTCAAGCGCCACCACAGAAGGCTCGTCAACCACAATCTTATCATCACTGATAATGATGGTGTTGGCCGTACCCAGGTCCATGGCAATCTCCTGGACGATTGAAAACATTCCCATTGTAAAAAAGAAGAATAAAGTATTTAAGCTTAAATATGTAACTTGCGCCTATCAGTGCTTCACAAACCACTCGTGGATGGCGGTATCGTAGTGGCTGCTCACTGCGAAGGCACGCTCGGCGAGCATACGACGGTCCTCGATGTCGGTCTGGGCGCCTTTCTGGTTGAGGATGGAGAGCAGCACGGGATACTCGGCCTTGCTCGGAACAATAACCACATCCTTGAAGTTCTTGGCTCCGGCGCGGATGAGCGAAATGCCGCCGATGTCGATCTTCTCGATAATTTCCTGCTCAGAAGCACCGCTTGCCACAGTCTGCTCAAACGGATAGAGATCGACGATGACCAGGTCGATGGCCGGTATTTCGTACGATTTCATCTGCTCCTGGTCGCCTGCATTGTCGCGGCGGGCTAATATGCCCCCGAATATTTTGGGATGAAGGGTCTTGACACGACCACCAAGAATGGATGGGTAAGAGGTTACATCCTCCACTTTTTGGCACTCGTAGCCCAGGCTTTCTATAAACTTCTGAGTTCCACCCGTGCTAAGGAACTTGACACCTTCCTCATCAAGCTTCTTGAGAAGGTCGTCGAGACCGTCCTTGTGGAAAACAGATATTAGAGCTCTCTTGATTTGCCTTGTTTCAGCCATAATATTAATATTACACTTGATACTGTGCTGCAAAGTTACTAATTTTTATGGAAGTGGCACGCCATAAGTGCATTTTTTCACTCGGGCAAACGTTAAATTGTTTATGCCGGAGCATATTTTAAGGTAAATCAAGTAATTTTGCAGAGAGACAAAAATATGGAGAGACAAAGATGAAGAAAAGACTGCTTATTGCATTACTGGCGATGTTGGTTTCTACCATGGCGCTGCACGCTCAGCGTCGGATTATTGTCTTTGACCCTGAACTGAGCGAGCCCGTGCGTGCCGTCACCGTCTGGCCCGACCACAACAAGGCCGATACGACCAACATTCTCGGCCAGGTTTCCATTCCCGAGAAGTTCGACACGCTCTACATCAGCAAGTCGGGCTACGTGGCCCTGCGCATTCCCCGCGCTTACGTGGAAGACTCCATCCCCCTGATACGCGACTACAATCACATAGGCGAGGTGGTGGTTTACGGCGAGAAATCGGACAATCTTGACAATGCCGTCAAGCACTGGACAAAGGAGGAGCAGACTGAGGTGGAGCTGCGCAATCCCATCACCGGCATCAGCTTCAACATGAGCGACTTGCTTAACCGCAGACAACGGCGCGACCGCAAGCACGCCAAGCAGCTGGAAAAGGTCTTCAGACAGATGGACCATGATGAGAGTCCCATCATACAGAGCTATAGAAGAGCACTGAGGAAAAAGAAAAAATAATAAATAAAGGAAAGCGAAGAATAACAACACAATTCTATGAATAAAAGCATTACCCTACTTTCATTCTGCCTGCTGATCACGTGTTCCACAGCCTCTGCGCAGCAACCGAAGCTGCCAAAGGTGGTAAACCGCTATGGACAGACCGTGGACATGCCCGCAATGGACTCGCCGGAGGCCAACGACATCGTGCCACGCCGCTGCATCACCACAAGGAACACGGCATCCCGGGCTGGATCGACACGGGCCATCTCTACCACTTCCCAATACGTGCCGCACAAAGGCAAGGTGACCATTCCCGTCATCTTGGTTAACTTCAGCGACTGCAAGTTCACCGTAAAAGAGCCTGTGAAAGCCTTTGAGCAATTTTTCAACGGCACCGAACAAGTCAACTTAGGCAACGACAACCATCTCAACCACGGTTCCGTAGCCCAGTATTTCAGCGAGGTTAGCGACAGTGCGTTCACGCCCACCTTTAAGATTTTTGGTCCCGTGACGCTCAGCCACGTCGAGAAATACTACGGTGGCACCGCTACCGATGGCAGCGACGAGAAGAGCGAGCAATTGGCCACCGATGCCATTGCGGCCCTGCAAGCCTCGGCAGAACCCATTTCCAATACGGCTCTTTACTCCAGCGACGGCAGCACCATCGACTGCCTTTATTTGGTCTATGCTGGAATGGGGCAAAACTTCGGCGGTGCCAACTCCACGGTTTGGGCAAAGACTTACAGCTATTACAAGCCGCTGAAAGACAAAAGAGTCAGGTGGGTCAGCATCGCCTCGGAGCTGTCGCCGTTCTCGACGACATTCAACAACGAAACCGTGCAAAAGATTAACGGCATAGGCGTGACCGTACACGAGCTGTCTCATGTTCTGGGACTGCCCGACTTCTATCCCACCGATACCACCGCCTATGTTGATAACCAGGAAATGGAATACTGGGATCTCATGGACGGCGGAGAGTATCAGGGCAACGGCTACTACCCCTCGCCCTACACAGCCTTCGAGAGAGACGAGATGGGATGGCCTGTAAGCATCGGGCAACTCACTGAGACGCAGGATGTCACCATGAGCGATGCCACTGCCGAAGGAGGCAAGGCCTACCAGATTGTCAACCCCAACAACAGTAATGAATACTTCATGCTTGAGCTCATCCACAAGACGGGATGGAATACCAAGGCTTACGGTGAAGGGCTTTTGGCCTATCACGTCAACCGCCCCAGCGACACGACCAACAGCTGGACGCGCTACAACAATCTTGCCGGCTTCCCCGGCATGGCCGTCATTCCGGCCGACAGTGCCTGCCTTTCCCAAAATTTGATAAAGGACAAAGACGATTCCAACCGCTACTTCGCATCGCTGAGAGGCGACCTATTCCCTGGTACAAGTGAGACGACGGAATTGAGCGACAAGGCTCCACGGCCCAACTTCTGCTGGTACAACACCAATTTCAGCTGGACAAACGCCACCAACAACAAGAAGTCGGCCACCAACCGAGCCCTGACCAACATTGCCTACGACCAATCGTCTGGCGTGCTGACGTTCCACTATATACACGACGTAGCTGCCGGCATCAGGCAGCTACGCGCCAATGAGGAGGACAACAAGGCCATCTATACCATCGACGGCCGCTACGCCGGCACCTCATTGCAAGCCCTGCCCCACGGCATCTACATCGTGGGCGGACGAAAAGTCATAAAATAGGCAGTGCAAGCAGCGTTCTACCGCAGCGACTGCCACTCTTGTGTGGTGGATACTATCCACTGGCAAATGTCGTCAGTAAAGTCAGGCAGCAGTCCCGTCTTGCCATAGACCACCTCTGTTGAGGGGTAGGCCTTCAGAATGGTGGGCTGCTGCTTGATCAGCCCGAAGCGCGCCGCCATGCCATAGACCGACGAGGTGAGGTAAATGCCCTGAACCAGGATGCGCCGCTTATGCTTGGCGGCATCCAGGAGGAGCGGCGACACATCGGCCACCATCTGCTGTCCCATCTCCACCAGACCGGTGCCGACATAGCTTATCCTCGTATGCTGCCTCACGTATTCTGCCGACTCTTCCAGCATGGCCTCCCAGAAGCCCCGGTACTCAGGGTCACCATGGGCGAGGATGAGCAAAGCCTCGTTGTCGGGCTTTTCCGACAATTTCTCCACCTGCCTCAACAGACATCTCTGGAGCAGGTCACCGTAGTTGAGCGTCGGACCCTCCACCACGTGCATCGAGGTGTGGACGGTGGCAATACCCTCTTCCTTGAGCTCTGCCTGCGTCAGGGCGTTGAACCTGAGGCCAAGGATATTGGGGATGTCCTGCTCTGAGTGGCTCGACGGTTGGATAAAGAGCGGCAGGGCAAACACGGTGTCAACATGCTGTCGCTCACAATCGGCCATCACCGTGGCGATGTGAGGCTCTGAGTATTCCATGAGTGCCACACGGCAATAGTCGATACCGGGAATATGGAGACTGTCCAGCTTGCTTTCAAGCCGCAGCACAGGACCGTTCCAAGACTGGCTTGGCGAGCCGTGGGCAATTATGACCAAGGCAGTCTTGGCCTGCATGAGGCTTACTGAGAGCAACACAAGAAATAGGAGGAATGTTCTTTTCATAATTTTGTTTTGGGTAATCGGAATGTGAGTACTGTGATTAATAAGAGGTATTGAAATCCGAAGTCACGCAGATGATGAAGTCGCCGCGTCCCTTGTTTTCCTCGTCGAGCCGGGAAATGTCGTCCTGAGTGGCCGACGTGATGACGCTTACCGATGTGTTCGGGCGGTAACGCAGCAGATACTCCACCGTCCCCTGCCGGTTGTCGGAATGGTAGTTGCCATTGATATGCAGAAACTTACCCTTTATGTTGCGCGCGATATTCCACCCCATGGTGGCATCCTTGAGTGCCTGCGCGGCAGCCATGTTTCCCGGATTGCCGCCCTTTCCCATCAAAGCCATCATGGAGAAGGCTGAGGCCTGACCCTCGTCGGCCTTGAACTGAAGCGGCAACGGACACATGTAAGACTTGGCCTGCGACGTCAGCGAGTCGAGGCTCTTAAGTCCACGGTTCTTCACCATGTTGGCATAGCGTCGCGGAACGTTGGTGGCGATGAGCCTCAGGCTGTCTTCCCTCACCATGTCGACGATAGGCTCGTAGTCGGTAGAATAATTGGGCCAAAGCCTGCATTCGGCCTCGAAGCGGCTTGTCGTAATCCAACCGTCAAGATACTCATCAATGATAAGCTGGTTGTCAGCCTCAAACATCTCCATGCCCACAGTGAGCCTGTGGCCAAAAGAGTGGTACATCGACTTGAGCACCTGCGTCTCAAGCCAGTGGGAGACGGGACTGTTGTGCATCTCCCCGAAGAAGACTACGTCTGACTTCTTCACTTTTTCCATCATCTCCTCAAAGCCCACCTCATGCCCCTTGGCGTCGTAGATGGTATAGGCTTTCAGATATCCTTTTTGCGCGCTTGCGGTCATCACCAACGCAAGCGTGAGCAATAACAATATGGCTTTTTTCATTTTTTTTGTCTTTCAGTCTAATGTTTGTTGTTGTGTTGATAAGTGGCATGGCTGCCCACGTAAACCACCGCATAGCGGTCGGGACGGAATATCCGGCTGAACATTTTCCTCAGCTCCCGCGTCGTGATGGAGGCCAACACCTGGTCGTAATTGTCATAGTCGGCAAGCGACTCCCCATTGGTCCACACCTCACCAAGGACGCGTTTCCACTCCGACGTGGCATCGTCTGTGAGAGCCTGCGCCTTTGTCTCCCTGAAGCTCTGCTTGTCGCGCTCAAGCTCTTCTTGTGGTATGTCGTGCCGCGAGAGCTGTTTTGCGATGTTCTTAATCAGCTGGTCGATGAGCGGCATGTTGACAGAGTCGGCCGATGCGGACAAGTCGAAATAGCACAGACCCTCAGGTTGTGCGGTGTAGCCGGTCATGGTGTAAGGCGAATAGACCACGTTGTGACGCTCACGCAAGACGGAGAGCAGGCGCGACTGCACTACGTCGCGCATCAGTTTGAGCATCAGGCTGCCCTTGAGCGAGGGGCGGTAGGAGCCAAAATAGACGTAGTCGAAAACGGTCTGCGCTCCATTGTCGCCCGGCAGGTGTCTCACCACGATGCCGTCTGGCAGCACGGGCGCTGACGCATTTTTCATGCTGCGCTCCGAAACTGGGGCCATGCCCGCAAAGACGGGAACGAGCTCACGCACGACAGAGTCGGTGTCGAACTGTCCGGTAACGATGACGGCCGTACCCTCCGGGTTGCCGAAAAGGTTTCGGTAGTAGTCGAGCATTCGTTGGCTGTCGAGAGCCTTTATCTGCGCTGCCGTGAGTTTGCGCGAGGCCATCGGGTGAACGTTGCCCACCAGCGAGTCGATGCAGCCAGCCAACTGGCGTCCCACGTCGCGGCGCATCATCTTCTCAAGCGTCGTCTCTTGGTTCAGACTTTGCAGCATTTCCTGCTTACAGAGCCTCAGGTCGGCCGAATCGATGTCGGCCTCATATATTTTTTCCATCATGAGACGCGCCATCTCGCCCACCTTGGTGCGTGGTGCCGTGGCCAGCATCTCATGCCAGCGGTGCATCATTCCCGATGTCATGCCCATGCGCTCTTGCGACAAGTAGAGCGAGAGCGTGTCGGCATCGACATGCTTCATTTTGCCCATTTCCACATAGCCCACGGTACCCTCCAACGCAGGATAGTCGTCATTGGACAGGTCGCCCGTACCGCCACGTCCCAGCAAGCGCAGCTGCACGAGATCGGAGTCGTCGTGTGTGGGACGCAGAATGAGCGTGAGCCCGTTGCGCAGCCTGAGTTCCCGGACCTTTATATGAGGATAGTAGCGGTCGGCTGCAATGGCCTTTTCATCAAAAGACGGCTGTTTCAGGAGTACGGGCGGCGTGGATATATGAGCCATTTCCTCGGCATGAGCCGGCGTATAGCTCACAGGCCGTGTCTTGGTCTCCCAGCCCTTTCGCCACTCGCTCATGATGTCGTCCTCTGTCAGCGTGACACCCGCAGGCAGGTTGTTGCTGAGGGCAATGAGCAGATGCTCCTTGCCACTGGCCAGCCACTGGCGGAGCAAATCCTGCAACATGGCCGGTGTAGTGGCCATGAGACTGTCTCTCACAGCCCTCACCTCATCGTCGTGACAGAGATGGCGGTCGCCCGTGACGACATAGTCAATGAGGTTCTCGCAGAGCTCAGCCGACTGACAGTCAGCCGGCACTTGCGTCACCGAGGCTTTCATGCCAGCCCGCACCTCACTGACGAGCGTGTCGGGGAAGCCGCAATCCACAAGGCTGTGGAGCAGCGCAGCCGTACGTCTCACGCCGGCAAGCAGCGAGTCGCGGCCCTCACCCTCGCACGACACCACGAAGTGGCTGGTTGAGGCAAGGTACCAGTTGTCGCTGACGGCACTGCGCCGTGGCATCAGTCTGTCCAGGGCCTTTACCAGCATGGCTCCACGCCAATAGCGGGCATGGGATGACAACGTCCTTGCCACCACCGAGGCATGAGGGATGATAAGCTCCACCTTTGAAAGCGATGAGAGCGAGTCACGGTCCTCGTCCATGGTCACTCCCGAGGCGTAACGCATGGAGCCGTCCTTGAGCGTGTCGGGCTTGCCGGCCGGCACGGTGGCAAACATCTCACGGAGTTGCCTTACGGTAGCGTCGGCATCCACGTTGCCCACGACAAGTACCGTGGCCCATCGCGGCTGGTACCAACGCTTGTAGAAAGCCGACACCAGCCAGCAGTCGGTCTTGTTGATATCGTCAGCCGTGCCCAGGGGCAGATGGCGGAGGTGGCGCCCTACTCCCATCTTAAGCCTATAGAAAGGGTCTGTCTGCCGATAGCCCTGCAGCTCCTCAAGGATGATGCCCCTCTCCTGAGAGGTACGTATCGGGTCAACCTGCAGTCCGCACAGCCAGTCGCGAATGGCCAGAAGCGACTTTCGGCTGATGGCCGTGTCGCTCTTCTCCATCGGCACGGTGAGCCAGTAGATGGTGCGGTCAAAGCCCGTAAAGGCATTGATGTCGCGGCCGAACTTCATGCCCAATGACTCGAAGTAGTTCACCATGCTCTTTCCCGGGAAGTGGGCACTGCCGTTAAAGGCCGTATGCTCCAGAAAATGGGCCACGCCTCCCTGCCCCTCTTCCTCCTCAAGCGAGCCCACGCGCATCACGAGGCGGAACTCCGTGGTATGCCGGGGCTGCTCGTTGGGTAGCACGATGTAGTGGAGCCCATTGGGCAACCATCCCTCACGGCTGCCCTCAGGCAGGCGGACGGGCTTGTCGCCAGTGCTGCCGGATGCGGCACGGACAACGGAAGACCGCATGGCAGCTGAAGAAACCGCATGGCCGGACTGTACCGGACACCACGTCAAAAGCATCGAAAGACAAAAGAGCAAGACGGGATTGCTCAATAACGTTGATCTCATTTGCCTAACTGATAAGTGACCTTGATTTGGGTATAGCCGTAGGAGTAGTTGACGTGGTCCCACGGAAACTGGAAAGTCATTTCGCCTTTCGACGTATCATAAGTTGCCGACGGCTCGATATAGTCTGATGGGTCGTTGCCCCACTGGTCTGACGAGATGTCGCTCGTGCCGAGGTAGTTGGCCGGATTGAGCGTCACGTAATAGTCGTTGATGTAGGTCGAGAGATCATACTGCACCATCGTGCCATTCTCATCGACCTCAAATGTGGCCCCCTCGTCAGCCTTTTGCTGCATTCTGTTCCATGCCGAATAGCTGTAGTCGAAAGGTATGCGGGTGATGATGTCGCCGTAGGCGTTGGGCAGCTGTGCCGTGAACGAGACCGAATGGTCCGACGGATGCAGCTCCACGTTGTCAAGCGTAGCGCTGAACGTCTCCTTTGAGAGGTCGTAGCCGATCAGCTTCAGTATCGAGGCGTAAGCCGACTCCTCGGTTTTCCACGTGTTCTCGTCCTCCGGTCCCTCTACCTGGAAGATGCGGTAGAGGAAAGCATTAAGGCCAAAGGGATTGTAGCTCATCTTCAGTATGGGCCGGTCGGCCGTTGCCGCGTCACTGAGTGTGATGACCGACGATGACGTGAAATGCTCCGTTTTCTGGTTGGTCACCGCCGTTCCCACCTCGTCGTCTGGGTAGGTCACGTCAACGGTGCATTTTCTCTCACCTATTATATTATAGAGGTTGAGGCCGTATTTTTCCTTATATCCCTCGATGAGGGCACGCTGCTCCGCGGTGAGGCTGGCCACGGTAGGATTGGGATTGACCGTGATGCGCACGCCGTCGCCCCACTGCTGCATCTCCGGGTCGGTGGAGCTCTTCAGCCTCAGCGTGACGACTGCCGGCTCAGAAAAGTCTTCGTTATGGGTAGAGACCACCTGCAGCGTGTCGGTCTTCGTCCCTGCCTTGAGGGTGAGCGGCGTGTTCAGCACGCGCAATATGCCGTCGGTGTTGTTCACCAGCTCAAAGTCAAGCGTCTCGTCCTGCCCGGGTGTCTTGGCCGTCAGCAGTCCCACCTTGATGGGGGTTTCGTCCCTGGCAAGGATTGTAGTGGCGTTGGCCGCACTCAGTTGCACATAGTTTGGACCGATATAGGTATGGTCGGTGGTCTCATTGCACGCCGTCATCATGACAGAGGCCACGGCAGCCATCAGACCGTAAAAAAAATATCTTTTCATCATATTGGGTTGTTTGTTGTCCTGCTTTCTCCTGTTCATTAGTCCTGGCGGCTCAGCGGCCAGCCCTCGTTCTGCGTAACATTCTCATTATAGAGGTATTCCGAGCGCGGTATGGGCCAAGTCCATCTATGGTCGTCGGCATCAATCGTCGATGAGACGGAGCTTCCCCAGCGTGTCAGGCGCGGCAGAGCTGTCTTGCGCGTGCGCTTAAGGTCAAAGTAGCGCGTCCCCTCACCCACGAACTCAAGTTGCTTCTCGTGCAGGATGCTGTCGGTCAGCGCCGTGCCGGATACCGTCTCAGGGATGGGACTGCCGCCCACAAGCGTCAGGTAATGGTTGACGAGCGAGCGCGCCTCGTCGTACTGGCCCAGGCGGCTGTAGGCCTCGGCCGCTATGAAGTAGGCCTCCGCATAGCGCAGGCGGTTGACGTAGGTAGGCGTTGTCTCCTTGTGAATCATTCCTGCATATTTACCCATGAGATTTCTCGTTACGCCTTGCATGTCCATGGCGTTTACGCTGTGTGCCCGGCGAATGTCGGTGGCGGCATACGTCAGTTGCGGGTTCATCATGTAAAGGTCGCCGTCGGTCAAGGGATTGGCCAGCACCTCCGTGTAATAGGTCTGGTCGATGTTGAAGGCGAACAGGCGCTGCGGCGACTGTCCGGTTGACCAAAGCTGACTGTAGGCCGTAGCCGAGAAGGGCTCGTCGCCACCGGCATCGATGACCTGCCGGGCAGCCGCGGCCGCCTGCTGATAGTCGCCCTTGTAGAGCCACACCTCGGCAAGCAGGCAGCGGCAGGCCGTCTGCGACAGCCATCCGTTGCTTTTCGGCTCGTGGGCCACGGAGGCTGCCCTGCTGAGCAGACTGACGATGGTGTCGGTGCAGGCCTTCACCGACGAGCGTCCCAGATACTCGAGGGCAAGATGCTCCTTGAGCAGTATGCCGTCATTGTCTGCCCCAGCGGCGTATGGCGGAGCGAAGAGACGCAGCAGGTCGAAATAGCCCATGGCCTTCAGGGCGTTGGCCTCTGCCACGATATACGACTTCTCCTGCTGCTCGCTCTCGGTGGAAGTCTTTATGCCGTCAACCCGCTCCAAGAGGGTGTTGCACGAGGTGATGGTGCTGTAATAGGCCTGCCACGCCGTCTCGGAGAAGTCGGAGATGGCGTTCTCGTCCCAGTTGTAGAATCTTGCCAGGGTCGCATCCTGCCCCTGGAGCGACGTGGGGCAATAGTCGTCGGCCAACAGGCTGAGTTGCAACTCGTAGTGCGGATAGGAGGCATAGACCGAGCTGAGCAACGAGCGTCCGGCCTCCACGGTGGTGATGGCATCGGGGTCGGAGTATTGGTCGGCTGGCGGAATGTCGAGCGAGCAGCCTCCTCCCAGTGCCAAAATGCTGCACGACACGACTGCGGCCACTACGGTGTGGCGCATATTCAAACTGTATTGTAGTGGTTTCATGTTGCTGTGGGAATTAGAAAGTTACATTCATGCTGAAGGTAATGACCGGCTGCGTGGTGCCTGCGAGCGTGCCGCTCTCGGGGTCTGACTCCTTGTAGGAGGTCCAGGTGAGCAGGTTGGAGCCCTGCAGGGCAAAGGTGGCATACTTGAACACGGGGAAATGCCGTTGCAGGAAGCGGTAAGGCACCTTGTAGCGGAGGCTGAGCATAGAGAGACGGAGATAGTCTGACTTGCCCACCTGGCGCGAGTTGGTGTAGAGCGTCAGGTTGTTGTCGGCCTGCGTGGAGGTGTTGAACGGATTGGGATAAGTCTTATTCTCGTCGCCAGCACTGAACCACATGTCGCTCACCTGCCCTCTCACGGCATTGAAGTTGGCATTGTCGCGCGAGCGGACGTAGGAGTAGTTGTAGGGCTGAACGCCTCCGTGGACATAGTAGAAATCGGCATCGAGGTCAAATGCCTTGTAGCTAAGACTGAAATTGATGGAGCCTGTGTAGGGCGGCGTGAGGTGTCCCAGCGCCTTCATGTCGGCGGCAGTAAGCACCTCGTTGGCCTGCTTCACCGACCCGTCGGATGAACGGAACACAGGATAGCCCGTCAGGGGATTGATGCCCAACGACTCGGGACCGTAGAGCATGTCGTAGGACTTGCCCACCTCATAGTCGGGAACGAGCGACTCGCTGCTCGAGTAGATTTTGTCGGCATAGTAGAGGTCAACCACCTTGTTTCTGTTATAAGCCATTGAAGCCTGCAGACGCAACTGCCAGTCGGAGGTGTCGATGACCTTAACACTGGCCGAGAGCTCCAAGCCCGAGTTGTCGAGTACGCCAATGTTGCGCTTGAGCGTAGTGAAGCCGTTTGACGAGGGTATAGGCACATCGAGCAGGGCGTCCTCCGTGCGGCGCTTATACCAGGTGGCCTCCAAGGTGAGACGGCTGAAGAGGTCCATCGACAGGCCCAGGTCGGTCGTATAGGTCTTCTCGGGCATCAGGTCGGCATTGGGCAGCGTGATGAGCGAGAGCACGCGCGAGTCCTCGTAGCGGCGGGTGAGATACTGGAAGGTGGCAATGGTGGCCGACGTGGAAACGCCGTTGAGATTGGCGGTGCAGCCGTAAGTGGCCTTGAGGCGCAGGCGCGTCAGCACCTTGTTGTCGCTGAGAAAGGCATATTGGGTGGGAGTCCAGCCCACGCCCACGGCCCAGGCAGAGCTCCAGCGCTTGTCGCTCGGCAGGAGCGACGAGCCGTCGTCCTTGTAGGTGGCATAGAGGTCGTAGGTGTTGTCGTAGGTATAGCCCAACACGGCGCCGATGCCCAGCTGCGCGTTCTTGTCCTTCAGCCCGCTCACCCGGGGCGCATAGTTGCCGGTGAGCGACTGGTTGATGGCGGCAGCCGAGTTCTGGTCGCCCACGCCATAGCCTGTTATTCCCACATTGTCGAGCTTGGTGAGATAGTAGTCCATGTTGGCGCCGAGCGTGAGGTCGTGCACACCGGCAAACACGTGGTTGTAGGTCACGCGCACGTTGGTTGTCACGTTGGTAGTCGTGTTCTTCGTCTTGGCATAGATGCCCCGGGCCTCTGAGGGTATGCCCCTGCTTGTCTGACTGTAGGCACTGCCCGGTGTGAACTGCTCGGTCTCGTCGATAAGGTAGTCGAGGCCTGCAGAGGCTGCGACGTCGAGGCCTGGCAGCGGCGTGAGCTGTAGGCTGCCGCTCACGCCGGCCGACTTGCCCTCGCCTTTCTGCTGGTATTCGTGCAGCAGGTCGCTGAGCGACTGGCCGGGATACGACCATAGCCTCTCATCGTCGCGCGTCTCATAAGGATTGAGCTCATAGACCAGGCGCAGCGGGTCGTGCGAGCTGCCATTGGGTGTGCGCGTGCGGGTGTAGGCACCGTCAACGCTGAGGTAGGCATAGCCTATATGGCCTATTTTCTGGTCGAGATTGAGACGCAGGCCCGAGCGCGTCTTGTCGTTGCCCTCTATGCGGCCACCCTGTTTGGAGAAGTTGGCCGAGGCATAGTAGGAAGTCTGCTCATTTCCTCCGCGCAGGCTTAGGTTGTATTTCTGATACCAGTTGTTCTTCACCAGCTCGTCGAACCAGTCGGTATTGGTGGTGGCCAGCTGGGCCAGGCGGCTCTTGCCGTCGGCAATCATCTGCTCAAGGTTGGGGTCGCCCGCATAGTTGGCGCGGTAGTAGTCCTCGCTGTAGAGATAGCCGGGGGCATTGGTGGCATGGAGCAGCCGCTCCAGCTCGAGCTTCTCGGCCGAGTCCATCATTCTCACGCCCCTGCGGCCCTTTGTGGTGACACCCACCTCCACGTTGGCCGTGACCTGCATGGGGCCGTCGATGCCCCGTTTCGACGTGACCTCTATCACGCCGTTGGCAGCCTTGGTGCCATAGAGGGCGCAGGCTGCGGCGTCTTTCAGCACCTTGATGCCCGAGATGTCGGTGGGATTGAGGTTGTAAAAGGTCTCGGCACTGATCACCTGACCGTCAAGCACGTAAAGCGGCTCGTTGGTGGTGTTGCCCTTGCGCAGCGAGGAATTGCCGCGGATGCGTATTTCCGGGGTCGAGCCGAGCCCACCGGTATTGATGACAGTGAGGCCGGGCACCGCACCCTGCAGGGAGAGGCCGAAGTCTATCATCGACTTCTCGTTGAGCCGGCGCATGTCAACCTCGGCCACGTCGCCCGACTTGGCGCGCAGGTCGATGGCATTGATGTTGGTCTTGGCCGTCACCTCCACGCCTTGCAGCTGGTTGGCATCCTCCTTCAGGCTGATGCGCAGCTCTTTCTGCCCCGTATAGGCCACCACCTCCTTGCGGAAGCCAATGTAGGAGAATTCCACGTAGGCGTGCTGCGGGGCAAGGCCCTCAAGCTTGAAGCCGCCGTCGTAGGCCGTCGTGGTAACGAGCGATGCCTTCAGCACCCTTACGGTGACTCCAGCCAAAGGTTGGTTGTTGTCGTCGGTCACATAGCCCGACAACCTGAGCATCTGGTTCTGCGCATGTGCCAAAAAGCAACAAAACATGGAGCATAGAAGCATATGCAACCGTTTCTTCAGGATTTTCTTCATTATTCCTCAGATTTATATTTTTAAAGGTCTTCACTACAAGACAGCATGCAACGGAGACGTGGCCTGCCATCAATCAAAGCTGCGGCGCAAACGGCTTTCTGATTATGATTTTGCATGAAAAAGCCGATGCATGGCGACAAATTGCCATTTAATTTATGAGCAAAGTTATAAAAAGTTTTTAAAACTATAAGCAATTTGTCTATAAAAAGGCTTTTTCGAAACGAAAATACCCATTATCAGGTAATGGCTGAGGACTGAAACGACGATTTGCACACGGTAGAACGTGAGCAGCATCAACAAAGGATGCGGAAAGAAGACTTTACTGCGGTAAGTGGCCGACAAGCGGCCGGACAACGCACGGTGACAATGGAAGAAACTACAAAAGAGACGCTCTTGAAAGAGGATGATTGGGGAGTGCTGTGCAATTTGAGTCAAACGGCGGTGAGATTTGGCTTAAATGACCATGCGATTCGGCACGAATGGCGGAGCGGCTCTGCCCACACGGCAAGACGCTCAGGCTGACGGCGATTGGAAGCGGCAATGAAATGGCCAAGACGCAAAAGAGCCATTCTCCGGGATTGGGAATGGCTCTTTATGTTAATCAACATGTCTTCACCATAGAAGCACTAATGGATGGACGCGCCATCCATAAAGGGTAAAAAGCGGATTACTCGCCTGAGACGACGCGCTTCTCCTGAATGCGTGCAGCCTTACCGGTGAGCTTGCGCAGATAGTAAAGCTTGGCGCGACGCACCTTACCGCGCTTGTTGACCTCGATGTGGTCGATAGCGGGAGACTCGGCGGGGAAGATACGCTCCACACCCACAGTGCCCGACATCTTGCGAACAGTAAAACGCTTCTTCAGACCATGGCCGCTAATCTTGATGACTACGCCACGATAGAGCTGGATACGCTCCTTTGAACCCTCGACGATTTTGTAAGCGACAGTGATGGTGTCACCTGCGCGGAACGCAGGGATGGTCTTGCCGGTTGCAAATGCTTCCTCAGCAACTTTAATTAAATCCATTGTTTGTTATGATTAATGTTGTTTGTCGTTCCCACCCAACATGGCCTGAGGACTCTTCCCTCAACCAGCGGTTAGGCCGAAAAGCGGTGCAAAGATACTGAGTTTTAATGGAATGGAAGCTGCCAAAAGCAGTTTTTCTTCAAATTTTAACATTTGGAAGTACAAGGGTAGCTATTCAGCGAATGCTGGTCAAAAATAGGAGGACAGTTAGGAGCGGAGAAGTGAGGAGTAAGAGCGGGAAATGCCTTACCAAGAGGCTGGTGGCCGGCAC
>CABVDL010000025.1 GCA_902497035.1 uncultured Prevotella sp. | reverse complement strand
AAATTTCGCTAATCACCAAATTTATAAGCACTTATAATTCATCGAACTCACGTTAGAAATTAGGATGCCAAAGTTATCGTCCCCCACGGACATTATCGGGTGCGCCGAAATTAGTTGAACGCAAGGCTGTGCAGCGCGACGTGGCATAACTTCGGAATATCTTGCCGTTTTCAGCAGGGGTTGATCATGAATAGATAAAGCCGTTCATTTCTCTTTGAGAAATGGAAGGAAGACAGCGCAGCAGAATGAGTAGAACAAGACCGAGGAGCATGCCAAGCAAAAGACCAACGAGCACAGTATCTATTGTTAAAGAAGTTTCTCTATCACCTTACGATAGTCCACCTTCTGGACAATGCTGTGGGTGTAATCGATTGCCTGACAAGCTGCCAAGGCGGATGACTGTCCGAGAACCATGAATACGGGCTCCATGCGGATGGAACCGTAAGCGATATGCGAGGCCGAAAGGCAGACAGGAACCAGCAAATTGGTTGCCTCATCTTCCTTAGGCGTGATGGCACGGTAAGAGATATTGTATATGCCCGCAGGCTTGACCTGAACATCGCCCTCGTTTTTTACCATACCGTTAATCACATACCGTCCGCAGTTGTGGCTGTCCATATTGTAAGCCGCCCAGGCGATGGGGTCGTCGGCCGACTTCTTCTTCCGGCAATAGTCCTCCGTCATCACCATCCGGCCAATCATTCTTCTCGCCTCGCGGATATAGAGCTGCGGCGTGAAGTGGCCCGTCTCGGAGTACTCGTCTTTCGGCAGACCCCACCGGCACATGCCCTTCCTCACCTGCTCGGGCACACGCTCGTCGTGACCGAGGAACCACAGCAGACCCAGGGTATAGTCCATGTGGTCTCTGTAGATGGCCTCGCGCTTGGCGTAGTCGGCATCGGGATAATCCCAGTTGGCCCCAATCATATCGGTGGAGAAGGCGCCCTGGTTGTTGATGTCGGTCTTACGGTTGGGCATCATGTCGAACTTCAGGAAGTCGGACAGCTTCGGCTTAGGCTTCTTTTCGATGAGCCTCAGCAGCAGTTCATAGTGGTCGGGGTTGTATCGCTCCGGCTTCTGCAGCGGAATCATGTTGTCGGGCTTATCGGTGAGGGTGATGCGGAAATTGTAGGCCTGCACATGGTTGTCTCCGGTTCCATTTTTGCCCATTTCATCGGGCAAAATGCCATAGAGCAGTCCACTCTGCGGGTCACCTTTGACGCGGTAAGGATCGACGCCGTCGGGGAACTGATGCTTGTTTCTCATCTCCACGCCGTTGATGGTCTCGCCGTATACGCTGTTGGCCTCACGCCCCACGGTGTAGGATACGCCGGCGCGCGCCATGAGGTCGCCCTCATAGCTGCAGTCGATAAACACCTTCGCCTTCACGCTCATGGGCTGTCCGCCGTTGGTGCTCTCCAGCAGGATGCGCTTGATCTTGCTGCCCGACTTCTCAGCCAAGACGATGCGGTAGTTGTATACGACCTGCATCTTTGCCTCGTCGACATACTGCTGATACACCTTGAGGGCTACCTTCGGCTCAAAGGTGAACTGAGGCCCCGTCTTGCCGTATTCCTTGCCGATGCGGGTGTAGAAGTCGAGGGCGAGGCCCTTGATGATGCCCTTGTTGCCGATGTCGGTCCAACCGAGGCCGCCCGTGGTCATGCCACCGATGCGGTGGGAAGGCTCGATGAGGACCGCCTTCTTGCCCTGCTGAATGGCGGTGTAGGCAGCGATGACGCCAGCCGAGGTGCCGCCATAGACGCACACGTCGGTCTTCACGACGTTGCGGGCCACAGCGCCGGCAGACCAGAGACTGGCCAGGAACAACAGCAGCAGAAACAGATTTCTTTTCATAATCGTCGGGTAACTATTATTGTAGATGATGACTGTCGATTACTTCGCGCCCTTCTTCGCACCCTTCTTCTCCAGATGCTTGAAGGCCCGGTCGACATGCTTCTTGATGATCTTCTCCATGACGTCGTAGCCCTTGGCGTTGGGATGAACGCCATCCTTGGTCAGCGCGGGGATGAAAGCAAGCGACGGCTTCTCGACCAGCGACTTGTAGTAGTTGACGAAAGGAATGTGGTGGCGCTTGGCATACAGCCTGATCCGCCGGTTGAGCGACATAATCTTTGCTGGCACATCCTTTACGTTCTTATTCCAGAAGTAGTTGTTCGAGGGCAGCGTGGACGTCAGGATGACGTAGATGCCGTGGGCCTTGGCCAGCTCCACCATCGACTTGATGTTGTCCATGGTGTAGTCCTGATTGTAGGCCTGCGTGTTCTCGGCGATGTCATTGGTTCCCGCATTGATGACGACGATGGCGGGGTGAAGTTTGATGACGTCCTGACGGAAGCGCACGAGATACTGGAAGGAAGTCTGGCCACCGATGCCACGCCCGATGTAACCGTTGTCCTTGAAGAAGTTGGGGTGCACGCGGTACCATCCGTCGGTGATGGAGTTGCCCATAAACACGACGCGTTTGCCGTCGTTGGGCTGGCTCATGATGATGGAGTCGCTCTTGGCGTAGCGGCTCATTTTGGCCCAATCCCGGTTTTGAGCGGCGACTCTGGCCGATGGGGCGAGGAGCGTGAGGAACAGGAAGGCGACGAGCGTCTTGAGATTTATGCTATAGTTCATTTGCTTAATGATTTAATAAAGTTTGTTGTTCTGCCTACTTCAGCATGGTCGGCTGAGGACCCATATAGGAGTGCTGGAGGCCACCGAAGTCAATCACCGCCTTCTGGAAGATCAGACCGGGGGTGCCGCAGACGATGCGCAGCGTATGCTTGCCGGGGCGGTCAATATAGAGCTTCGAGCGATTGATGCGGGCATTGCTCAGGCAGTTCTTATACCATTCGGAGGCATACTCGACGGAAGACGTCGACTCGAGGCGGATTGGCACACCGTCGATGGTCACACCATATTGCGTCTCAGAGTTGGTCGACTCGTGACCGCTGAAGGTCGTCTCCTCACAGAGGGTGAACGTCGGCAACACATAGGTGTAGACGTCGACGGGACCGCGGTCGAAGGTGTAGAAGTCATACTCCACGTAAGGCGCTTCCCTGCGGTTGGTTTGCTGGGGCTTGTCAAGGGCATTGCCCAGCTGCACGCTGGAGCCTTCGCATCCGAGGTTGGGGACTACCTGAATCTTCACATCCTTGTTCTCGAACTTCCTTGAGAAATGAGCGGCGTCGATGGAGACGTAGCCATTGTCCTCAACAAAGACGGGAGCGGTAGCGGCCAGCGCCGGCTTGGCGGGGTTGAAAGCCGATACCAGCACCACCTCGCGGCCGCCGTTGTTGTCGGTGAACTCAATCTCGCCGTTGGCATTGCCCTGCGGCAGTTTGGTCCAGTCGACAGACACGTCGACACGCTGTTGCTTTGCGGTCTTGCCCTTGTTGGCGCTCAACTTTATCCACGGCTTCGAGGCCACGGCCTTCCAATTGAGCGTGCCGTTGCCCTGATTGTAGACATCAACCACATAAGAGGTCGGCAGGAGGCTGTTGAAGGTGGGCAACCGGTGCTGCCCCATCTGTCCTGACGTGAGCTGCTCGCCCTCCGGCCATACGGCCAGCTGCGGCTTTGCAGCCAGTTCAGCGGTGTAGGTCTTCGGCTTCTCGTAGTAGGATTGCGACCCTTCCTGCTTCATCGTGATGACGTATCTCCATTTGCCGCCGAGCATTGAATTGTAATGGTCGGTGATGGCGTAGACGCTGTCGTAACAGGCCTTCGACATGTCGGCGAGGTCGCTGGTGGCCGCGCGCTGCTGGGTGGCATACCAACGGTTCTTCTGTGCGTAGAGCAGTGCCTTGTTGAGCAGCTCACAGCCCTTTACCGGATAATAGACGGCCTCAAAGAAGCAGGGCTTCACGGCGGCGGGCAGACGGTTGTAGATGTCGGCCACCTGCTTGCCTATCTTGGTGTAGGCGGCAAGGCGGCGGTCGGCCTCACGATAGTTGATGAACGAGAACTCGGTGTCGGTGACGCGCTCGCGGCCCTTGGCATCCGAGGTCCACTGTACGCCCCACCCCATGAGCTCGGGCTTGCGCTGGAACGAGAGGTCATAGAAAGTGCGGAACACCTGGTTGAGCTGCTGCTTATATTCCTCACCGAGCAAGCTGGCTGTCCACTCAGCGCGGTAATCAGCGCAACGGTTGTAGTCGAAGGCGTCGATGTCGTAACCCAGCGAGAGGAAGAAGTCGACGGCAAACTCACACGACTTGATGTCGCCCGTATTGAGCAGCCAGATGCGGTCGGCCGTGGCGTCGTAGGCCTTGCGCAGCTCCTCATACATGAAAGTGGCAGCCGTGGTGTTCATCCAAAGGTAGTCGTGGGGACGGCCTAAATAAGAAGAATGGTAATAAACGCCGGAGCGGCCCGAGCGCTTGCGCTCCTTCTCGTTACTGAGCCGCTTCATGTAGCCGTAGTTGTCGTCGGGCCAGATGATGGTGACGTCGTCAGGCAGCCGCAGCCCCTTGTTGTAGACGTCGAGCACCTCCTTGTAAGGGGTGAACGCCTGCGGAATGTCCTCACCGCGCTTGCCGATGACGTCGATTAAGATCTGTCGCTGCTTGTCGATGGCTTTCTGCACCACATCCCTGCGCTCGGCCATGTCGTTGCTGCCCTTCATGGCCACATCGTGGAGGCCACGGAGCGACAGCGTGTATACGTTCTCGTATTTGGCGCAGTCGCGCACCCTTGCCTCAAGCACGCTGTCGATGGTCTGATGGTTTGTCTCATAGTCCCATTCACCGTAGCTCTTCTTCCACTCGGTGGCGGTGTTGAGCATGAGCGGCTCACAATGCGAGGTGCCGATGACGATGGCGAAGGAGTCGGCCACCACCTTGTTATCAGGAATCTGATAGAAGGCGGTCGAGCAGTTGTGCATGGCGGGGCAGAGGTAGTTGGCGTTGAGGCGGAGCAACAGCTCGCAAACCTTTGAGTAGGTGCGGGGACCAATGTTCTTCCGCTCAGGCTCGAAGGTCTTGGCGGCCCAGGGATTCAAGCCCCAGTCCTCGTCGTTGATGAAGATGCCGCGATACTTGACCGACGGGCGCTTCGAGGTCACCGGGGTGACGTCAACGGTCAGGCTCTTCTGCTTCTTGATGGGCGTATCCATCCACCAGTACCATGGGCTGACGCCGATGGCGCGGGAGATGGAAAGCAGGCCATAGGCGGCGCCGCGGCGGTCGGAGCCTACGACAACCAGTGCTTTCTTGATGCCGGGCAGGGGGCGGCTGACCGTCTCAATGCGGTATTGCTCCCATCCGTTGGTCAGTCCGGTGGTGTCGATCTTGCATTTGGCTATCATCCGTCGGATGTTGCGGCTGGCGATGGTGCCAACGATGACGGCGGTGCTGCTGCCCGCAGACTTGCTGCTGATGTCGGCAAGGGCAGGCTTGTGACCGGTCACGCGGTCGACGTCGTCGGCAAAGAGCCGGGCAACTCTCTGTAGGGTGACGGGGTCCTGGCGGTCGTATATCACCACCGCCTTATCCTTGTCGGTATAGATGGGGAAGGCTCCGCTGCCGTTGGAAGCAAGCCGCACCTGACCATGAGCCAGCGCCGTAACCGTCAGCAGTCCGGCCAATAAGAGGGTTCTCACCGATAAAAACTTTGTGGTTATCATATTCATAAGGTTATATTACAGACTATTTGAATTGAGGGACTTTATGGGTGACAGAGGGCGAATGGCGGCTGATGACGGGCCATCCGTTTTTCCAGTTGATGGGGTCGAGCAGCAGCTGCCGGCCCTCGTCGGAATGGTGCCTCACGTAGGAGTGGTAGAGCAGCCAGTCCTGTCCGGCATCGTCGGTGACGATTTCGGCATTGTGACCGGGTCCGACGAACTTCTTGTTGCCATGCAGGACTACCTCATAGTTGCCCTGGAGCAAGGGGCGGCCTTGCTTGTCGACGTAGGGGCCCATCAGGTAGCGGCTCCGGCCGACAACCACGCGGTAAGTGCTCTTGTCGCCCTCGCAGCAGGAGCCGTTGGAGCCGAACAGGTAGTAATAGCCGTCGCGCTTGTGGATGTAGGTGGCTTCCATGAAGTTGTCGGCCACCTTCGTCAGGTTGCTTTTATCCTTGAGCTGCAGTCCGTCGGCCGTCAGCTCAGTGCCATAGATGCCGTGGAAACTACCCCAGAAGAGGAAGTTGTGGCCGTTGTCGCTGATGAAGAACGGGTCGATGCAGTTCTGCACGCCTATCTCGCTGCTGATAAAGAGCTTGCCCAGGTCGGTGTAGGGGCCTTCAGGGCGGTCGGCCACAGCCACACCGATGCCGCAGCTCCATTCCCCACCCCACTGCGACATGGCGTAATAGAGAACGTAGCGGTTGCCAATCTTATTGACATCGGGTGCCCACACGCCACCTTTCTCTACAAACGAAGGGCGCTTGGCAAAGGCGCCTGACGGCCGAAGGGTCCAGTCGACGAGGTTGGTCGACGTCCATACCGGCGTCTCGTGGTTGCGCTCTGTGGCAAACAGGTAGAAGGTGTCGCCCTCCGTGATGATGGTCGGGTCGGGCGTGTCATAGGTGATGACAGGGTTATGGTAATAACGCGCATTGCCGTCGCCCTCCGCAGTAGCGGCTGCGGCATTGACAGCGGGCACACCCGCGAGCAGCGCAACCGATAGCAGGTTGCCTAAGGCCGTTGATAAAAGCAGGTTGCCTAAGGCTGTTGATAAAGGAGAAAAGCGTTTCATAAATTTATTCTGTCTTATTTATTGTTACCGTTGATTCTACTCCAGCAATGCGTTGACGCACCATAGATAGGGCGCCTGCCCGTGGTAGTCACCGGTGCGCCTCGGCCGCTTGTAATAGTAGGCCTCATCATTTTTCTTATTGGTGCCCGCGCAGACGCTGCGCACCTTGCCGTCGGGCGTCAGGTATTTGCACAGCCCTATCCACGCCTTCCGGGCGATGGGGCCATATTCCTTCTCATTGAGCCAACCCTGGCGGACGCCGTTGATCAGCGCATAGGTGAACATGGCCGAACCCGAGGTTTCGGTCCAGCAGTCGCTCTTATCCAACAGCTGGCGCCAGAGTCCTTCCTCGTTCTGGTAGGCCTTCAGCGAGGCCATCATCTTGCGGTAGCTGTTGAGGATGGGCGTATAATAAGGATTGTTCTTAGGGAGAATCTTGAGCAGCTCGGTCATGCCGCAGGCCACCCATCCGTTGCCCCGGCCCCAGAAATAGGGTACATCGGGCGCATGATAGAACAATCCGTTCGGGCACTGCAGGCTGTCCAGATAGAGTTTCATCTCTTTCGCGGCCCTCTCGTAGTAAGCCGCATTGCCCGTTGCCTTATAGGCTGCGGTCTGGACGACCGTAATCATATACATATCATCAATCCATACGCGCGTCTGCCAGGAGTAGCCCTCGTCGGCCCATCGCTGCTGGGCGGCATTGGGATGGTCGGGCAGCGCCCATTGGGTGTCGGCATAAGGCAGGCCGAACTCCAGATAGCGCTTGTCATGACTAATCTGGTAAAGCAGCAGGGGCAGACTGCCAAACATGTTCATGTCGACATGATACATCGGCGGAAGGAGTTGCCGTTGATGCGTTGTGAGGGTGTCGAAGCGGACTGTCAGCGAGTCGAGCAGCGCCTTGCGCTTGGTCAGCTGGGCAAATCTGAGCGCGCCGTTCCACACGAAGGTCTCCGGGTAACCTATCCAGCGGTTCATGTGTAAGGCATGTTTTCCGGTCGCAGCAAAGCGCCCGGCCAACTTCGCGCCGATGAGCTCCGGATTGCAGTCGGCAGGGAAATGCTTCAGGTAGCGGGAGCTTTTGGCGGACAGCGTCGATGCGCCGCATAGCAAAAACGCAATGAGGGCAATGATGAGGTACGTCCTCTTAAGGTCTATGGGTCGATGTCGCATATAGTGTTTAGTAATGTTTCTTGTCTTCAAATGCAAAATTATCAAAAATACCCATAACGCCAATGCAATATTGTTCGGCAATAGGGGAAAATCGTCTAAGATGACGCAAGGTCACCCCAAAAAACGAAGGGAATGATGGTCATCATCCCCTTGGAGGACTATTTCTTGAATATCCGGGTGAGGCAGGTGTTCGGGGTGACGACTGCGAACTTATAAAGCTTTGACTTGGGGTATTTGCTGAAGTCAATCAGGAAGTGGCCTTCCTTCACCTTGACCTCGCCTACCTTTTGCCAGTTGTCGGTCATGCCCTTGAACCGGTCATTGGTAGTGGTGAGATAGACCTCGGCATTGTCCTGCCGGTTGTTGGACGTCCACTGCAGGTCAATGGTGTTGTCGTAGGGGAAGAGCTTGAAGTCGTCCATGTCGGTCTTGCCGAGGAAGGACTGTCCGTCGAGCTCAAAGCGTACGTTGTTGTCGAGCTGCCACTGCATGTATTGGCAAATGGTGGGAAAGATGTCGACCTGCGACAGCTTACCTGCGGTGAAGTGCCGGTTCACCTTCTTGACGTTGGTGGCAATCCATGAGGCGCGCTCGCGGGCCGACTGATTGCCATGGCGGAATCCTTTTTCCTCGCGGCCGTGATCGGTGGTGATGATGACCAGCCAGTCCTCGCCGTATTTCCGTTCACGGTCCTTGACGCTTGCCCAAACCTTAGCCAGCTGACGGTCGACGGTCATGATGGCGTCGTCGGCAATCTTTCCGTTGCCATTGTGATGGAAGGCGTCGTCGGGGTACCAAAGATAGAGCCAGTTGAGGTCGGGCGCATTGCTGGAAATGCAGGCAGCGGCATCGGAGCAAATCTGGTCGTCGACCTTTTGCAGCTGTACGTCGCCCGGCTGCTTGGGGAAGCGCACATTATCCTTGTCGTAGCCGTCGCGCACATAGTCAATCTTCAGCTGACGGGTGGCCTCGAGGCCCTCGCCAAGCAAGATGGTGCGGTTGTCGGTCCAACTTGAATAAATGGCGGTTGTCACCGGCTGAGGCTGGTCCTTGGCCACGCGGAAGATGGTCGGGTAACTGTAGTTGGGATGGATATTGTCATTACCCTTCACCTGATGCTTATACATCCACGTGCCGGTTAAGATGTTGGTGTAGCCAATGGCAGAGATGGTCGGGGTCTGGCTGGCGGTTCCTACGATACCGCCGGCAAAGGAAACGCAGAAATGTCCCTCGTGGGCTATCTCCATGATGGTGGGCGGCTGCAGGCGCATGATGCAGTCGGCAGGTATGCCATCGATGATAGCGAACAGCACTTTGCGCTTGCCGCACCATCCATTAACGACTGACAATGAAATCAATAAAAGCAGAATTACTCTTTTCATTTTAGGTTCTATCGGATTGAGATTAACAAAGGGGCGCTGCGATTGTACTTTGGGCGATAAGGCAACAGGTTACGCAAATGCAGAATGGGACGACACCCATTCTGCACTTAACCGTTGCCATACGCTAGCCTGCCGGCCAATCGCGGGAGCCGACAGGTCACTCAATGATTAGCGAATGTACTTCTTGTTCTTCATCACGCGGACACCCTTGTAGTTCTTGCTGACTTTCTGACCGGCAAGATTGTAAACAGGAGCCTTCTTCTGATTGGCCTCGATGTTATTGATGCCTGTAAGAGCATCAGCAGTGATGTAAGCTCCAAAGGCATTCACCTCAGTAGCGGCCACAGCCTTGCCATCAGCGTCAACGGCCTGGCAGTCAGCGGCCAATGTGGTGGGAGCGAATACACCCTGGAAGACCTTAGACTCTTCAGGTGCGGTTGCCGTGAAGGTCACATCGTCGAGCACGATAGGAGAAGGAAGCACATCAGTAGGCTTGACGACATAGGCCTTGCCGGCCTCTATGGCGTCAACGCTCTTCAAGGCCACTTCGTTGCCGTTGATGCCGGTAACGGTAGCCACCTCGGTACCCTTACCGAAGATGGTGGCGATGTCAGTGCTATTGAGTGCGAAGGGAAGGCAAACAGCATTCCACTGATCATTGGTGAATGTCTTGTTAAGCGTCACCTTATTATAATCAGAGGCTTCGATGGTATTCACGCTGTCTTCTTTCAGTGTCACAGGGTTACCCGACTCGCGGAACATGCCGAAGTCATCAACCATGAACCAGCCCGTCACACCGGGGAGTGAGAGCTTGTTGCTAATCTTCCAATAGCCACTCTTCGGGTAGTCGTAGTCGCCATCCTTGTTGAGTGAGCTCGTACGGATACCAAGCGTGAGGTCGTTGTTCTCATAAACGGGCACATCGATGAAAATATTGAAGAAGCGGTGCCACTCCCAGCCGCTGTAGTCACCACGGTAATTGCCGAAGGAGTAGTTCTCATCCTCTACTATATTGTCACCGTAGTCGCCTTCCTTGCCATAGTACATGCTATAGACCTTGTTGCCGTTGTCGCCAAACAAGCGTCCGTTGCCGAACAAGTTGTCGCTGCTGTGCTTATACTGCCAGAAACGGCAATAGACCCGATAAAGACCCGGTGTGAGGTTCTCGGCCGGTATCGTCTGACTTAACTGGAAATCCTCGATGTAGTTTAACGAGTCATTGACCTGTAATACGCCCTTGCCATGATAATTCTGGATATAGCCAGGGGCATAGCCCATCATGGAAGTCGGATTCTTGACATCCCATCCGTAAGGCTGGTCGATATATTTCGTGTAATCGACCGTAGTGAGGGCCTCTGACTCCGACAGGTTCTCGAATTCGGGGTTCTTAATGAGGCTTGCGGTCATACCGTCGGGACCCTCCTGCGAAGCAAGCACCTTCTCGATTCTGAAATTATCAATATTGCACTTACCTGCATTCGTCGTCACCTTACCGCTGCCCATCTTGCTGGAAGTACGCACACCAAGAGAAAGGGAGTCGCCAGCATTGATCTTAACATAGACTACCATAGGAAGCAACCACCGGGTGTCGTTCTCATCGCAGCCGCCAGCATAGTTGGCATAGGCAATGGATTCGTCACCCTCAGTTTGGTTGCTCACATACTGGTCCTCATGGCCCCAATACTCCACACTGTTGTTGGCGAACAGACAGGTGGCACCGTAGAGGTCCTTAGGAACATACATCAGGCAAGACACCTTATAGATGCCGGGCTCAAGCTTGTCGCTGGGGATAGTCTGATAGAACTTAAAGCCATCATCGTAATTGGTAAAAGCGAGCCAGAACTGGGATTTCCCATGGAATCCCTTACCACCGTTACTAATACCCCAGGAAGTGCCTTTATAGGTACCGCTGGTTGACCATCCGGTCGGTAATCCGCGGAACTCATTACTGAGTGAGGCGTCATAAGGAGTGCGGGTGACATTGCCCAAAGAGTCAGTGAGATCCTTGAACTCGAAGTCGGGGTTCACAAGGAGACGGTCAGTGAGGTCAACCGACACTGACGGCGTTTGCGCGTTGACGCCCATCGACGCCAATACGGCAAGTAATAGTGAATAGATTTTTTTCATATAAACAAGTATTTAATATAAGTAATAAAGTTATTTAGCAATGATTTTGCGGCATACGCCGTTGGCCGACTTCTTGATGAAGACACCCTTGGCAGCCTTCTCCACCCTGCGCCCTGACAGGTCATAGAGCTCATAGTGACCGGCATCAGGCAAGGTGTTGACGCTAATGCCCGTTGACACGGAACCGACAGCGAAGCGGGAACCCTGATAGGAAGCATTGATTGCCTGCACGCCATAGGTGTAGGCGCCTTCTGGAAGCGACAGCGTGACCTGATGGTTGCAACCGGCATTACCCAGTAAGTTGGCCTTGCGGTAGCCGTCCTGGTCGCCACCGATATGGGAGAGGCAGGAGGTAAGGAGATTACCGTTACCGTCCTTGACATAATACTCATAGGTGGTGTTCAGCGCAGCGCCGTCGGCAGGCGTCCACGAGAGCGTGAGCTTGCCATTGGCATACGCGGCGGGGTTCACGGTAGGACTTTCCGGTCGCTGGCTTGCCTTGTCATTGAGCACCACGGCGCTTTGTGTACCAGTGCAGTCGCCGAAGAAGAAGCCGTCGCCGGAATAGCCGGAATAAAAGTAATCCTTAATGCCGTCGTCATTCCAGTCGATAAAGGCGACCGTCGAACCAGAGCCACCGGGAATCATGCACGTCTTGCGCATGGCGCCGGCCTCAGCGTCGTAGGTATAAAGAAAGCCCACCTGTGCGCCGTAAAGCTCGGAGCGGCCCGACACCAGCAGGTCATAGTAACCGTCACCATCCCAGTCGTAGAGGCCGGCATTGGTGGGGGTGCTGTTCTGGGTGCGGAGCTCATCCTCTCCCACCTCGTCGCCCGCATTCTCGCTGAACGAGATAGGCGACGATTTCTTGTTGTTGTAGTAGATGTGCTGGCTGTAGCTGTTGATGTCGCTCAGCTGCTTCTCGAAGCCGGAAAGGAATAAGTCAAGATAACCGTCGTTGTTGACGTCAGCAATCTGCAAGGCGCCGTTGGAGGTCGGCGTGAGTTTGGTACCCGATGAGGTGTCGCCTGTGAACTTACCGCCGGGGTTGCTCGGATTGTTACGATAGACGGTGGTCATTTGGTAAACGCCACTGCGGTCGGCCACCGAGCCGGAGACGATGAAGTCGGTATATCCGTCGTTGTTGAAGTCGGCGGCCTTGACAACTGCATTGTAGAGATGCCACGTGGAGTTCCACTTGGCGACCTGGAACGTAAGGTTTCCCTGATTGAGAAGAACTACGTTGACGGTGGTGCCGTCGGCGTTGTAGCCGACGCATGCAATGTCGGGCTTGCCGTCGTAGTTGAAGTCAGCCACATCGGCCGACTCCACCTTCACGAGGTCAAAGGCCGTGGCATTGCCTTTTGTATCGACAAAGCTAACGTCTGCACGCGTCAGATTGCCCGTTCCGTCGCCCAAGAAGATGCCTTCGCGCTGCGCATTGGCAGCGACGATATCCTCCTCAGCGGTCAGGCCCACGGCATCGAAGGCCACGACGTCAATGTTTCCATCAAGGTTGATGTCGCAGGGAATGATAGCCGGATCATTGTTCACCGCCAGCGGAGAGGCCTCGGTAATCCACTTCTTGCTGTCGGCATCGTATTTCAGCATGCAGCCCGAATAGTTGCCATCGCGGTTTTTGCCGGCAAGAAGGAGCTCCTGCCTGCCGTCGTCGTCAAGGTCGACAGCAACGCTGGTGCCATTGGCATAAGCCGTCTGCAACGTGTCAACCTTACTGGGCGCCATATAGACGCGCGGTGAGATATAATCAGAGTCGGGGTCCATAATCAGGTCATCGGTATTGGTGAACTTCAGGGAGCCGATATACACCTTCCGCGCCCCTACGCCCTTGGAGCCTTCGTAAGCATCGTAGGCATGGAACACCGTACGCAGACTGCCGGCATTGTCGTAGAAGTAACCATTGTGACCGGTACCATAGAGGCCTTTGCCCGATTTGAGGAAAGGCTGATTGGGCGCCTTCGTCCAAGTTCCATTGATGTCGGTAGCGGTGGCATAGCCCACGGCGTAGTCCACATTCTGGTAATAGCTGCCGGAATACATCAGATAATATATGTTGTCGTGCTTGATGATACACGGGCCCTCGGTACAGGTGTAACCATGCTTCTCCCATTTCCACTCAGCCTTTATAATCTGGTGCACGGTGCTTTTGTCGATGGTGATATGGTCGGCATTCAGCTTACCGATGTAGATGGAATTCTGGTTGGTCGACTCCACAAAGACGATATACTGCTGTCCGTCGTCATCGGTGAAGACGGAAGAGTCGATAGTCCGGATGTCGCCCATCATCATGCTGTCGACAGCATCCTTGAACGGGCCAAGGGGAGAGTCGCCGACAGCCACATAGAGCCGCTCTCCGGCAGAATAGTACATATAGTACTTGTCATCGAACCGGTAGACCTCAGGCGCCCAGAACCAACGGGTGCCATGAGAGTCGGCCCGCTTCAGTGCGAAGCCACGGCGCATCCAGTTCTTCATATCGTTGGAGGTGAACACCTCGATGCCGTGGTCGGTTCTGGTGCCATAGCAGTAGTAGGTTCCATTCTCCACAAAGATAAACGGGTCGGCCATGACCAGTTGGCTCACAGCCGTCTTGGCTTCAGCCAGCGTCGCCATACACACCGACAGCAGGCCCACCAGCGCAAGCCGCGGATGCCTGCTCAGCCGCTTAAGGAAGGGAAAACAATACGAGGTAAAGAATGATTCCATCTGTATTGATTTAATGATTTATTAGTAATGAGTTATCTCGCTCCATCCAACGCAGTGGTACGCGGGTGCATGCCTCAGGGTTGAAACCTGCAAACCCTTCTGCGAAAGGCGTGGCGCCTTTCGAGAGGGGGGATGCAGTGTATTGGAGGTTTCCAAAAGGGGTCAGTGACAGCTTACCACTGTATGCCTTGGTCTTGATCAGGTATGAGCGTGTTGAGGTCGCGCTGCAATGCCAGACTACCCGTCATGTGGTACCTCAGCTCGTAGTTGGGGATGGTGGTGTAGTCGGTAAACTCATAGTCTATATCCGTGATGGTGATATAGGTGTGCTTGAGATACGTCTTGGTGGGATCCATCTCTTCCTCAACCTTGTACTTAGGCTGCCCGTTGAGCGTGAACTTAATCAGCGGGTTGTCGCTGTACATCTTGCAATAGTACTCCTTCATGCGGTACTTATCCTTGGTGAACTGCAGATACACCTTGTAGTTGCGGCGGTCGACGAAGTCCTCATCGCGCAGGCCGGCATAGAAGAACACGGTGGTATCATTGACCACGTAAGCCCTGTAGTTGCTTTGCGTCAGCGAGTTGTGTGCCTCATCCTCCAGCGAGCCAATGAGGTTGGTGCCGGAGTAAACGCCCGAATAGTCGTTGAACGGAATGATATGGAGCAAGGCCTTGCGGTAGTACTTATGCGGGTTGGCCTGATAGTTGTTGCCTTCCGACTCAACAATCGTGATGGGCAGCACATACTTCTCAGCCAGGTCGATACCGTCGAAGTTGAAGGTTATCGGCAGCACCGTCTCGCTCGTTCCCTTGGGGATGTCGATCTCGGTGGGGAAGGAGTAGTACTTCTCAGGCAGCTGCACGAAGTAGAGGTCGGAGCGTGTGCCGTACTTGTCGACATTGAGCACATTGAGCGTATCGGTGTCGATGGCGAAGCTCACATGCAGATCCTTTGAGTTGGCGGTCGATCCGCTGACGATGACCGGCAGGTCGTATTCCACCTGGCCGCCCGGCTTATAGCGGACATAGATGTCGGTGATGCCGAGGCTGGTGGGACTCGTCTTGAAGGACACCATCTGGGAGAATTGCTCGTCTTTCCAGTCGTCATTGCACGAGGCGAATGACACTGCTATCATGAGTAAAGCGAATAATCTTACTATAGTCTTCATAATCTTTTCTTCTTATTATTAGAGACAACCATCAATTATTCAGGATAGGTCCATCCTGGGTTCTGCGTCAGGTTGCGGTCGCGTTTCAACTCGGTCTGCGAGATAGGCCAGAACCACATCTTCAGAGAGAAAGAGCAGGGGAAGGCCTGGATGAGGATGGGCTGGTAGAACACATCAGCCATCTTCTCACTGGCCAGCATATCGTAACCCCAGATAGGCAGCGACTCCTCGGCAGGTGCATCCATCCAGCGGCGCAGGTCGTAGTAGCGCTGTCCTTCAGCGAAGAACTCAATCTGGCGCTCTCTCTTGAGCTTGGTTCTGAACTGGTCGGCATTGGCATAGATGCCGGAAGTGTAATCAGGCAGTCCGGCGCGGATGCGTACGGGGCGTACGCCCTTCTTCATCTCATTGACGTCGCGGCTGATGTTGTAGGTCTGGCTTCCATCCCAAGACTCAACCTGGTAAGTCGTAGTCAGCTCATTCAAAGCCTCAGCATAAGCCAAAAGGATGTCGGCATAGCGCAGGCCGAGGTCAACCTTATCCTTGACGCGGCCGTCCTTCGTAATAGGATTCTGCGTATCGCCGATGTCGAGCGGGTTCACATATTTCTTAATACCGATACCGGTCACAGGGTAGTTGCCCGAAGTGGAGTAACCGTTGTTGGTGCCACGGTAGTACCACACCTGCAGGTCGGTGGTCTCATCGTTGTTACGGTCGGCATTGAGCAAGTTCCAGATGCTGCCATTGTAGGCTACCGATGCATAGAAGCGGGGCTCTCTGTCGGCGAACTGCAACGACACGCCGTTGGGGATGTAGCTATACGGATACTGGTCGCGGACTTTGGAAGACATATAGCCGGTGACGCGCTCGGTGCCGTCTTCGTTGCGTCCGATTTCCTTATCCTTACCCGGTACATCGGTGCCGTCGGCCATATAGTAGGCATCGCACTGCTTCAAGGTCATGCAATGGCTGTTCCAGCCGTGGGCCGTGCCCTGAGGCAACTGACTCAGAATCATATCATAGGTGATGCCGCGGTCGCCCTGATTCTGTCCGTGGGTGAAGATCAGCTCCGGGTTCTCGATGACAGGCACGTCACCGTCGAAGAGGGTACGATACGACTCAAAGGGATCGATGTCGGCCCATCCGTCAGGCCAGTTCTTATCGGAGAAGTCCTTGTCGTAAGGCGGGGTGATGGTCACAGGGTAAGCCCAGCGGTCGGTAGTCGTCAGACGACGGTGCTGGACAAAGAGCGAATACTGATTGAGCTCCATCACATCCTTGGCAGCAGCCGCAGCGCGGGCCCACTTCGACTCATCGTAAGTAGTAGGAAGCAGCCGGTTGCCCTTGTTGTCAACCATCTGGCTGGCCAGCTCCTCGGGAGCCTTACCGTTGAAGAGCGGGCTTGCGGCATAGAGCAAGACCTTAGCCCTGAGTGCCAGCGCAGCACCACGCGTGGGGCGCGTCACCTCCTGAGAGGAGCGCTTGGAGGGTAAGCCCTTGGCGGCCTCGACCAATTTGGCGGTGATGTAGTTCACACATTCCTCATAGGTGTTACGAGGCAGCGATACATCATCGTAGCTCTTCATGTAGTCGATGGTCTCATCGGGAATGATTGGAACAGGACCGTAGAGACGCAACATGAACCAGTAGTAATAAGCGACGAGGAAGTTGGCCTGGCCTTTCATATCGGCCCGCTCGCTCTCGGTGAACTTGGTGTTCTCGTCGATATGCTGGACGAAGAGCTCAGCCTGACGGATGCCCTTATAGCAGTTGGACCAAACCTGA
Source organism: uncultured Prevotella sp. (assembly GCA_902497035.1). GTDB lineage: Bacteria > Bacteroidota > Bacteroidia > Bacteroidales > Bacteroidaceae > Prevotella. The sequence goes on along the minus strand of CABVDL010000025.1, from coordinate 10,935 downwards.
TAGCTGCTGTTGGTGTTGCCGGGGCCGGTCTCGGTGTAGTTTCCCGTACGCCACTGGCTGTACGAATTGGACTCGGTGAGGTCGCCGTAGCACATATCATCGTCGTAGTTGATGGGCAGATAATATTTGCTGGGGAGGTCCTGCACGTAGCCATTGTTCATATAGCTATAGGCGGTGGCCAGCCACTCATTGGTATAATCGCGGTTGGAGAACACGTCGTCTATAGACATTCTCTCCTTAAACAGGTAATCGGAGTCGAGGTAATCACTGCATCCGGTGGTGCCTAAGGTCAGGCCTATAAGAGACGCTATGAATAGGGTCTTGTATTTCATTGTATATCTGTTAAAATCAAACTATAAGTTTATTGATAAAGCCAAAGAGTAAGTCTTGCTCAGAGGATACTCCTTACCCGTGGAGCTTGCCAGCTCAGGATCCCACAGCTTGAACTTGGAGAAGGTAAGCAGGTTAGTGCCCACAAAGGAGATACGGATGCTGTTGCAGTGGAGCTTCCTCAACATCGTCTTGGGCAGGGTATAACCGAAGTCAAGCGTCTTCAGACGGATATAGGAGCCATTGCGGAGCCAGAAGGTAGAGGCGCGGTTGTTGTTGGCGTTGTCGCCATACGTCAGTCGTGGATAGGCGGCGTTGACGTTCTCCGTCGCCTTATCGCCAGAGATGTCACTTGAGATCCAGCGGCTGCCATCTGCCATATCCTTCAGAACATTGCCCCATCCGTTGCCGGAGCTGAACATATAGACAGTGGTACCATCAATAAAGAAGGTAGACTTGCCTGCACCCTGGAAGTGAACATTGAAGTCAAAGCCCTTCCACTTGGCCGACACGCCAAAACCATAGGTGAGATTAGGCGTACGGGTGGCACCAATGGCCACAACGTCGTCGCTGTTAACGACACCATCACCATTAACATCCTTGTACTTGATGTCGCCGGGCATTACATCTCCAAATGTCTGAGTGGCATGGTTGCGGATATCGTCGTAATCCTTGAAGAGACCCTCGGCTATCAGTCCGAAGCACTGATTGACGCGGTGGCCTTTCCATAACTTATAGCTGTAGATGGTGTTTTCCTCATCTCTTTCCAGAATCTTGTTCTTACCATAGGTAATGTTACCGCGCAATGTCAGGTCAACCTGGCTGATACGCTGCTTAACGGCGATATTACCGTCGAAGCCATGAGCCTTAACCTTACCAACATTGGCTGAGGGGTTAGAAGTCACACCCACGAGGAGCGGGAGATACTGGCGGACCATATAAATACCAGAACGGTTCTCATTGTAGAGGTCAAACGAACCGTTCACCTTATCGTTGAAGAAAGAGAAGTCGAAGCCCAGGTCGCGCTTGGTGGATATTTCCCAAGTCACATTCTGCGAAGCCAGAACGGTGTAGGACAGTCCCTTGTAGAGACGGCTGTAGCCGTAGTCACCAAACTCATAGACATTGCCCGAAGTCTCGGCAAGCGTATAGAGATAGGGGAATCGCGTACCCAGGTTGTCGTTACCGGTCTTACCCCAGGAATATCTCACCTTAAACATATCAATCCAAGGCATGTGCTTCTTCACAAACGGCTCCTCGGCGACGTTCCATGCGGCAGACACAGCGGGGAAGAAACCGAAGCGGTGGTCCTTGTGGAAGTTCTCTGAACCGGTATAACCGAAGTTGAAGTTGATGTAGTAGCGGTAGTTCCAGTTGTACTCCACACGACCTGCCAGGCCCTGATTACGACGGGGCAGTCCGTTCTTCAGGTCAGTACCCAGGTTCTGGGTCTGCACCTTCGACTGCTGGTTGTATTTCAGCGTTGCACCCACATGGTGGGTCTTGAAGAATGTGCGGTTATAGTTGAAGAACCATTCAATGAACTCGTTTCTTGAACCATCAGAGCCAGAGGTCTGCGCCATCTGCTGCTCGGCGGCCACACGGGTGAACACCAGGTCACCATTGGCGTCGCGGTAGCGGGGGGTTGCCTTATACTGGGCAGGCCACTTGGTGCGGGTGATATAGTTGCTGTTGTAAGTATCGTAACCGAAGCGGAAGGTGAACTTCAAGCCTTTCGTAATCATGTCCAGGTTCTGGTCAAACTCCAGCGTAGCCTGGATGTTGTTGGTCCACGACTCGCGGTAACCGGTCTGAGTGGACTGCACCCAAGGGTTGAATCCATCTGCATCGCCCCATGCGGGCACATAACCATTGGAATAGAGCACCGGGGTCATTGTGGGGTTATAGCCCATCAATGAGGTCCAGACAGCCGTTGAGCCTCTACCGGTATCGTTGACCTTAGCCAGCGAGCCTGACAGGCCCAGCTTCAACAGAGAGGTCCTCGTCACATCGATATCGAGGTTCATGCGATAGTTCCACTTGTGGTAGTTGGCATTGGTATTGTAGTCCGACATCGACTTGTCGGTCTTGTACATACCCTGCTGGTTGATGTAGCTGCCCGATACATAATAGCGGGCCGTACGTCCACCACCATTCATATTGAGTGAGGCTCTCTCGCTCCATGCGCCGTCACGCAGGATGAGGTCCATCCAGTTGACATTCGGATAGAGGTCGGGGTCAATCTTCAGTCGGAACATCTCAAGCTCCGGGTCAGAGTAGAGTGCATCCTGGTTGCGGGTGATGCGGGCCTCGTTGGCCATCTTCGCATAGGTATAACCATCGGCAAACTCAGGGGTCTTGGTGAAGGTGTTGTAGAAGCCTTCCACCTTAGCATTGATATTGATCTTGCTGTCTTTACCGTGTCGGGTAGTGATAAGGATAACGCCGTTGGCACCCTTACTACCATAGATAGCTGTCTCTGATGCATCCTTGAGCACTGAGAACGACTCGATATCCTCCACGTTGATCTCATCGAGGTTTCTCTCAAAGCCATCCACCAGCACCAGGGCTGAGGAGTTGGCACCGAAGGTAGAGATACTTCTCACCCAGAACTCAGACACACTACCGGGGCGGCCGCTGCTCGACATGGCCTGAATACCAGGCACCACGCCGGCGAGGGCGTTGGAGATATTGCCCGTAGGATTGGACTTCAGTTCCTCCACATCCACGCTCGTCACGGCACCCGTGACATTGATTTTCTTTCTCGAGCCGGTACCAGTGACGACGACCTCATTGAGCACGTTGTCCTTCGACTCCTCCATCTTGACGTTGATGGTCTTGTTTCCCTTGACAGGGATGGTCTTCTTATCGAAACCGACGTAGGAGAACACCAGGACGTCATACGTCTGGACATTCTTCAATTCGTAATGTCCGTTGATATCAGTGATGGCACCGAAGCCGGGCTGATCCTTCACGACGACGTTGACGCCGATGAGCGGCTCGTTCTTCGAGTCAGTTACCACACCCGACACCGTGATGGTCTGTGCGAATGACACCACGGCATTGATGGATGCAAGCAATAATATAAGCAATAGTTTCTTCATCGTTCAAGTTTTTTAGGTTTACTCTTCCAGGCCAATTCTTCTGATAAAGTGGTTACCGTTGTCACCAATGTAGAAGCAGTGGCGTTTGTAGTCGTAGCTGATAGCCATAGGATGGCTGAACAGTGCTTCCTTACGGAGGTCGCCATCACGATAGCCCTCGGGGCCACCATCCGACCGGCCTGCATAAGTGTAGACACGACCTGAAGGTGTGAGGTATCTCACGCAGTGGTTCTTTTCATCGCAGAAATAGAAGTCGTACTCATCATCGCTGCCGGCGTATTCCGGATTATAGACGAAGACGCCCTGCTCAGGGGTATTCACTCTGGCGCTTGAGCCCACACCGTCGGCGTAGCCCCACTTCGAGTCCATACCGACCACGCGGTAAGGCGGGTCAAGGGTCTTCTCCTCCTCGTTGTAGTCAGCGCGGTAGATACAGTGGTGCTGCACAAACATCAGGTAGCAATATTTGCCTGTGGGATGCCAAACAATGTAGCAGGCCTCACGGGTATAGGGCAGAGAGCACACCGTGCGCTTCTCACCGGTTTCAACATCGTAAGAATAAATCTGACCGGAACGGTATTGTGACCAATACACGCGTCCGTCTACAGGATGTACTGAGGGAGCCTGCGCTGTTCTACCGTTGCAAAGCTCCAGGCGCTCGGTATAACCCGACTCCTTGGTGAACATATACAAACCCGTCTGGCTGTCGCTCTCCTGGTTTCGCGTCATCACGATGTCACCGTTCTTGGTGAAGTCAATACCATTGACACGGTCCAGATTGGTCGTGAAGAAATACACATAGCGGTTCTTGAAGTCAATGATACGTGTCGGGGAAGTAGAGCAGGTGATATACAGCATATCGGAGTCCTTAGGATTGAAACGCATGAAATAGGTGTTCTCAAAAGCACCGCAATCCTCGAAGGGGCCTTCCTTGGTCTCATATTTCGTATTATCCTCTAAGGTCTTTCCTAAGAAAGTGGACACGGTCCACCGACGCTGGTACTCAAACTTGTTGGCACATTCACCCGTGGCAATCGGCTGAGAATTGTCATCGACAACCGATACTTGGATATCTCCGGTAAAGGCTTTCTCCGGCACCATGCAAAGCAGGCTTGTGCCAAGCGTATTGATTACAGGCGCAGCCTTGCCACCGATAGTCACGCGCAGCTTCGTCGTATCATTACCAAAGTTGCTGCCGTAAACAATCAGACGAGTACCTACGCCACCGGTTTTAGGCATAAAATCAGCTACTTCTATAGGCTTATTGGGGTCAAAAGGGCTTCCGCCGGAGATGTCGGTCAGATGCGAATAATCTGCCGTCTCACTGCAACCCATCAAAATCAAAGCCACAAAAAATAACATCCATCCCTTTAGTAAGAATAGATTCATGTTTTGTTGTTTCATAATTCAACTATTTGTTTTAAGTTTAATTATCCACAAAGTTACGCTTTGTTTGAGTTTAAAAACGGTAATATTGTCTTTAATTTGTGTTCTATTGTTTACCCGCAAAAAAATTTTGTTTTTTTGTCCAACATACCTTGCATTAGCGGTTAATCAATCTTACTACTTTGGCGTGTCACATTCCATCCTTTTACTACCAAGGAGTTGCTGCCATGGATGTCGCGTACAGCGGTGTCGATGACGACATGCTTCGACTCACCGGGCAGTAAGGAGAAGTAGTTGTCGGTATAGAATGAGGGGCGTACGGGCTTACCGTCGTCGCCAAGCACCTGCAACTGCGTGAACAGCGCTACCACCGAGCCGTTGTTTTTCACATCAACCTCGATATAACGGCGGTCATCCTTTACATAGGTCTTCATGCGGGTCTTCAGCTTGACGCTGGGCAACTCGTTCAGATTCTGGAAGCCTGAAGTCGTGGGACCGGTCATCGTGTTCTTGCCCTCGTATTTATCCTTCGAGCGAAGATAGAAGCTGCTGCCCACCTGCTTGCCATGATCGTCGAGCAAACGCAGCTTGATGTAATGCACCTGCGTGATGCCGGCAGGGAAGTCAATCTTGAAGAGGTCATTGCAAACGGCATCCTCACCGATGTTGAACTTTCCGCTCTCATGCTGCCAAACCTTCCGGCCGCTCATGTCATACACCTCGGCAATGACGTTCAGGTTGCTGAAAGGCTGGTAGTAATCGTTGATGACCGACACCGTGTTCTTGGCGTAGTCGAACTGCGGGTGCAGCGGTTCGAGGGCGTGCTGAGTGTAGTACAGCGAGGAGTTAGGCTCAAGCGACCAGTCCCAGAGGTGGGAGGCTACCTGACGCATAGGACTGTTGAAATACCAGAAGAGAAGTCCGGAGGTGTAGCGGTCGCCATAGTTCAGCTTGTTGTAGTTCCATGCCTCCCACATCGTGGTGGCCTGCATGGCGTTGATCATCTGGCCTTTCTGGCAGAAGTCATCAATGCTCTTCGAGTTGCCGTATTCATCAACCATACTCTTATAGACTTTCTCCATGCTGTAGAAGCCGCCGCCCTCATGGTATTTCCAGGTCTCGACATTGATGGGCCAGAGGTCTTTCTCGTCCATCATCTCACGCATGCACTCCACAGTGGGGATATTGCTGAAACCATATTCGGGGTTGAAGCCATTGAGACGGCTGCCACGGTCAGAGGCCGAGTCGTAGTAGTAACGCATGGGGTTGACGGTCTTGTAAGGGCTGCCGTCGTGTACACCGTCGCACTCCGACTGCATCTGGTAGCCACGGGTACCGTCGAGCCGTGCAATCAGTGAGCGGATGCCCGACATCTCGGTGTTCTCGTTGGAGCAGACGTAATAAGCCAGACTCGGATGGTTTCTCAGGCGCTTGATGGTTGCCTGCACGTTGTCGAGATACAGGTCGGGGTCATTGGGGTGCTTGGTGTCGCCCGTCATCCAGAACTCCTGCCATACGAGCAGGCCCATCTCATCGCAGAGCTGGAACAGATAGTCGGAGTCGGCGATGCCGCCACCCCACATGCGGATCATGTTCACACCCGACTGATAGGCATAGCGTATCTCGGCATACGTGCGCTCATCGGATGTGCGGAGCATGGCCTCGGGTATCCAGTTGGCGCCACGGATGAAGATTTTCTTTCCATTGACATAGAACTGGCGTGAGTGGTCGGGGGTGTTCTGGTCGGAGGTAATCTCGCGAATACCGAACCTCGACTTTATCTCTGACGAGGTCTGACCATTGACCTCAGCCTGCAAACGCACCTCATACAGCTCGGGCTTACCCTTGAAGCGAGGCCACCACAGGCGCGGCTTGTCCATAACGAGTTGGGGGAAGTCCTCGGGCGTGAAGACGAGAGTACGTGTCTCTCCACCGAAGAGGGTGAGGTTCTTAGAGAACTGGATGTTCTCGCCGGTGATTTCGCCGCGCACGACGCATTTCACCGTATTGTGCATGGGGTTGTGCACCTCTACGCTAACGGTCTCGCTTGCCCTGTCGTAATTGGGCTTGCTCAGCTGAGACTTAACAAACGGATGCTGCAGCAGCACCTTACCTGTGGCAAAGACCTGGATGTCTTTCCAAATACCGGTATTACGGTCGCGCACGCCGTCGTTGAAGGTGAAATCCCATCCGGTGCTCATCAGCATGGTAACGTTCAGACCGATATTGCCGTCGCCGCCATTGCGGTATTCGCCATTGGCAGCACCCCACTGCTTCGTCTTCGTGCCGCCGGGGATGTCGATAGGATACACCTTAACGGCCAGGGCATTGGAGCCGCCAATGTTGGCGAAGTCGGTAATGTCGATGCAAGCCGGCTTGAACATGCCTGCCATGAAGCCGACCATGCTGCCGTTGAGCCACACCTCGGCGCGGTAGTTGATGCCGTTGAGCTTCATCCATACCCGCTGACCCTTATAGCTCTCCGGCAGGTTGAACTCAGTGCGGAACCAGTAAGTATAGAATTCTCTGCCCGCATCGGCGAGGTCGGGGATAACCGATTTACCAATCTTATTGTTGAGTCCGTAGTAAGGCTCCGGGTACACCTTATTATATACAAGGGAGTTGAGAACGGTGCCTGGAACCACGGCAGGCATCCATGCACCACAGTCATAGCCTACCTTTGAAACCTTCTCGGCCTGGTCACTCACCTTGCCATCCTGCATCATCTTCCAGGCGAAGTTGCCATGATGACCGTCGGTCGACGTGAGATAGATGGAATGGGGGTCAAGATAATAGTTGGGCCTCTGCGCAAAACAGAGGCAGGAAATCATCAAAAGAAGTAATAATGGAATACGTTTCATAATCATTGGTTAATTTTGGGGATATGGATCAGCTGGAGTTTTCTTGTTCGGGTTATAGACGGCGACGCCCACGAGCGAGTCGGCGCAGCCATAGTACAGGTACCACTGACCTTTATAGTAGGACAGTCCCTCCACAAACACGGTGCCGCTGGTATATTGTCCGGCGCGCTCATAATCAGCCATCGGGCGCAGGAAAGGCTTGTCGAGGCGACCGATGACCTTCATGGGGTCATTGGGACTGGTCAGCAGCTGGCCTGCGCTGTAGGTACCTGCGCTGAGATGGCGGTCGCCGTTGGCTCCGCTGCGGTTCTTACCGTTGTAAATCAGCACGATTCCTTTATCGGTAAGTACAGCCGGTGGGCCGCACTCCGTCAGTCCACTGTCGAAGAAGCCCTTACGTGGCTGGGCCACGATGGCAATCTTGCCGTCAGGGTTCAACACCGGTGTCCAGTCGACCAGATTGTCCGACGTGGCTGCGTGGACATGGCGCTCGCCCCAATACATGAAGTACTTGCCGTTGAGCTTGGTCACCACCTGGTCTCCGTTCTCAACCTTGGTCAGGATAGATGCCGATTTGCAGGCCATATCCTTGAACCGGCCGCCAAAGCACTTGGCGAAGACGGGGCCGTGCTTGGTCCAGTGTTTCAGGTCGCGCGAGGTGGCCACACACAGCCGGAAAACCTTACGGTTCCACGAAGTGTAGGTCATGACGAAAGTACCATCTGCCGTCTTTACCACTCGGGGATCCTCGCAGCCACCGGGCCACTCAAACGCCTTCATGGCATCGTCGGCGGGATAAAGCACGGGGCGCTTTGCCCTGCGGAAGTTAATGCCGTCGGTGGTCTGGGCCAGGCCAATGCGCGATGTGCGCTTGCCGATGCCCGTTGCCGAGTTGTCCTCGGCGCGGTAGAGCACATACAGCTTATCGCGGTAGACCGTCGAGGCAGGATTGAAAACATCGCTTTCCTCCCATTTTATCTTCTGCTTGTGCATTGGGCAATAGAAGCGTGTGTCCGATTTCGGGGTTAAGACGGGCGACGAAAGCGAAGGCCTCACAAATCCGCCCAATGCCCAGTCAGGCAGGTTGTTGGTGGTCAGGCCGCCATCAGGCTGGGCCACCGCCGTCGTGGCAGCGGCCATGAGCGAGAGGCACGTCAGTAGGATTTTAGATAATGTCATCTGCTTGTCAGTGATAAGATTAATCCTTTATTTTAGCATACTTCTTCCCTTTGAAGTAGTTGACCGTGCGATAAGGGGAGTACAGCTCCCACAACGAGGCCACCGTCCAACCGGGTGCGAAGTAGATGTTATAGAATCCTTTACCGTTTTTGCCGTAGTCCCACGTCGTATGCTGGACCACCTCCGGGTAGAAGCCGGGTTTGGCGATGCCGCAATGTCGGGTGCTTGTAGGCAGCAACTGCGGAAGGGCATGCCAGATGACCTTATAGAAGGAGCAGAACCGCTGGTCGCCGATTTGCTCGCCGAGCCAGTTCAGGATATGGGGAAACTCGAAGGCAAACACGTCAATATGATTGTTCTCAACCGACACATTGCCCCATCCGTGGCTCTTCAGTCCGAGGTCGCCCAACATCTGGCCCTGAGCAAAAGGCACATCCCAGAGATAATACCACGAGAGGGCGAAGTAAGCGGCTTTCTTACACAGGTCAACATAGTGCTGATACAGCTTGCCCGAGCTGACAAACGTCATGTAGTAGCAGGCAGTGATGGCGCTGATGGCGGCCTCCTTGTCCTCACAGTTGGCATCCAGCGTCGAGGAGAAATAGTCGCTCTTGTTGATGATATTATTCTCAAGATAGTCCACCGTGCGGCGTGCGGCGTTGAGGTATCGCTTTTCTCCGAAATACACGTAACCCATCACCAAAGGCACCGTAGCCGAGGGAGTGCTGCCGCCGGATACGTCGACCGTGGATCCGTCGTCGTGGAACTTACGCGGGAAACTGCCGTCAGCGTTCTGCAGGGTGGTCAGGTTGTCGAGCAGCGTCTTCAGCCGCTTCTCCCAGTCCTTATGCTTGCGCCCATGCTGTTTCTCGTAGTTCAGATAGTGGAAGATGGCGTAAACGGCCTCGCTCTGCTGCCGGATGCTATGAACGTCATCCCAGGGATTTTTCTTGTCGAACTCCAAATGGTCATAGAAGAAGCCCTTTGCGGTGAAGCCATGCTGCAGGAAGCTGCCTAAGATGTCATGACCCATCTTCACGAGTTGGGCGTCATTGTGGGCCTCGCCGTATTCAATCTCGTTGAAGGCGTTGAGCAGCGTTCTGCCGCAGAAGCCAATCTGCATCTCGGTCGAAGGCAGGCAGTCGGCGGTGCGCAGCATCGTACCTGAAAGAAATTTTACGTCATACTTGTCGACGTAGGCCTGGCGGAAATAGTTGGTCAGCACCTTCTTTATACTGTCTGTATTGACTTCATTGGCCAGCGGTTTTGGCTGCAGCTGGCTATAGCAATAGCTCCACGCGGCCGAGACAAACGCACCGAAATCATCGGCACCATACTGTTTGATTTTCCATGACACCTGCTTGGTCTCGCCTTTACCCAGCCGCGCGAAGGTGTAGATGGCAGGGGTGAGCGTGAGCTTGCTGATGTATCGCTTCGGTGTCTCCACGTAAGGGTAGCCGAAAGTGAGGCTGGCCGTTGCATCGGCATTGTCGAAGCCGAGATAGCCAATTGAGGTCTGGCCGGAGAGAATGACCTCGCCCTCCTTGAGCGAAGTGAGACATTCCTGCGGGGCATCAAGGCAGCGCATGACCGACCAACCGGTCTTTTGCTTGTCGTTGAAAACACTGGAAAGCGGCGAAGAGAGGCGGTCCTCACGCACATTCCAACTCTTGGCGACCTTAAACGAAGGGGCCTCCTTGGGGGAACGGAGGTTCTTGTGGTACCAGAAACCCGGAAGGTAGAAGTCGCAGTCGTCGGTCGGGAAACCCGTCTTCAGGCTGGCGTTAATACGATAATAGATGTTCTGGGAGGCCTTGAGCGATACAGTGACCGTCTTTTCCTTTTGGTCATTGTTGACATTGAGCGTAATCACCACCGGCAGCTGCTTGCCGCCAGCCGAAACCAGACGGTTGCCCTGCTGTTGCAATTTATAAGAGACCGCCTTCTCACCCGGCTGCTTCAGCGACAGCGTATAGGTGACGTCTTGGGCAAACATGCCGCTTGACTGAATCAATGATAGCCTCAATTCCGCAACCCTACTAATAGTCTCAGGTCATTGCGGTCAAAACCGCCCA
>CABVDL010000024.1 GCA_902497035.1 uncultured Prevotella sp. | reverse complement strand
CTATTTTCCAATAAACTTATGTCCGATTCAGGGTGACGCATTGACGAAGTCAGGAAATGGCAGATGATGGAGCGCTTCTTCCATCTCTATGAGTAGTGGCTGTCACCGTTCCGGGCAGATAACGCGTGTCACATGTAAAAATAACTTAATTGTTGCCCCGTCTCAAAGATTTCTGTTAAATTTGCAGTCTATATTAAGATTATTGTGCAGAAATGGGTCTTACAAAGATTGCAGGCAAGCTGTTCCTGCCCAGGCAGAGAGAGCTTATAAAGCATTACACGGCTCCCGATGAGCTGCAGCGGTCGGTGCTGAAATACCTTGTACAGAAAGGAATGGAAACGGAATACGGGCGCAACCACATGTTCGACAGCATCGACAGCTACGACGATTTTGCCAAGAACATTCCCGTCAACACCTACGAGGAGCTCAAGGGCGACATCGACCGCATGCGCCACGGCGAGCAGAATGTGCTGTGGCCGGGACTGGTGAAATGGTACGCCAAGTCGTCTGGCACCACCAACGACAAGTCCAAGTTTATCCCCGTCTCCAACGAGGGCCTGCACAACGTGCATTATAAAGGCGGCACCGACGTGGTGGTGCTCTATCTTCGCAACAACCCCCACAGCCGCCTCTTCGACGGCAAGTCGCTCATACTCGGAGGCAGCCACTCGCCCAACTACAACGTCGAGGGCTCGCTCGTGGGTGACCTGAGCGCCATTCTCATCGAGAATATCAACCCCATAGCCAACCTTTTCCGCGTGCCGAAGAAGCATACGGCCCTGCTCAGCGACTTCGAGCTGAAGCGCGACCGCATTGCCCACGAGTGCCTGAAGAGCAACGTGACCAACATCTCGGGCGTGCCGTCATGGATGCTCAGCGTCCTGGTGCGCGTGCTGGAGGTGTCGGGCAAGCGGCACATCGAGGACGTATGGCCCAACCTGGAGGTGTTCTTCCACGGCGGCATCGCCTTCACGCCCTACCGCAAGCAATACGAGGAGATTATCACCTCGCCGAAGATGCACTACATGGAGACCTACAACGCCTCAGAGGGCTTCTTCGGCATTCAGGACGACCCTGAGGACCATTCGATGCTCCTCATGCTCGACTACGGCGTGTACTATGAGTTCATGCCCCTGGAGGACGTGGGCAAGCCCAACCCCACTGTGGTACCATTGGAGGGTGTCGAGGTGAACAAGAACTATGCCATGATGATCAGCACGTCGTGCGGTCTGTGGCGCTACATGATTGGCGACACCGTGACGTTCACCTCCGTCAAGCCGTATAAATTCGTCATCACCGGCCGCACGAAGTCGTTCATCAACGCCTTCGGCGAGGAGCTCATCCAGGACAATGCCGAGAAAGGACTGGCCTACGCCTGCGAGAAGACCGGGGCACAGGTGTCGGAATACACGGCCGCGCCGGTGTATATGGACGAGAACGCGAAGTGCCGCCACCAGTGGCTCATAGAGTTTGCCAAGGAGCCGACCGACCTCAGGCAGTTCAGCGACCTGCTCGACAGCAAATTGCAGGAAATCAACTCCGACTACGAGGCCAAGCGCTTCCACGACGTCACGCTGCAGCACCTCGAGGTGGTCAAGGCCCGCCCGGGACTGTTCAACGACTGGATGAAGGCCAAGGGCAAGCTCGGCGGACAGCACAAGGTGCCGCGCCTGAGCAACTCGCGCAAGAACATGGACGAGCTGCTGGAGATGAACCAAACCAAATAAGCCGATGAAGTCAAGGCAACTGCTTAAAGCATTTGGGGGATGCCTCACCGTGGGCCTGCTGCTCACGGTGTATGGCTGCGCCCGCATGGGCTCGCCCGACGGCGGGTGGTACGACGAGACACCGCCCCACGTCATCGGTGCCGAGCCCGCCGACCAGGCCACCAATGTGAACAGGCGAAAGATATACATCAACTTCGACGAGTTCATCAAGATTGACAATCCGACGGAGAATGTCGTCGTGTCGCCACCGCAGCTCGAGGCCCCGGAGATAAAGGGGCAGGGCAAGCGCATCGTGGTCTCGCTGGCCGACTCGCTCAAGCCCAACACCACCTACACCATCGACTTCTCCAACGCCATCAGCGACAACAACGAGGGCAACCCCTTAGGCAACTACACCTACAGCTTCTCCACCGGCGACCATATCGACACGCTGCAGGTGTCAGGCTACGTGCTGGCCGCAATGGACCTCGAGCCCGTCAAGGGCATTCTGGTCGGCCTCTACGACGATTTGTCCGACTCGGCATTCCGCAAGAAGCCCATGCTGCGCGTGTCGCGCACCGACTCGCGCGGCCGCTTCACCATCAAGGGCGTGGCTCCCGGCCACTACCACATCTTCGCCCTGCAGGACGCCGACGGCAACTATATGTTCAACCAGCGCAGCGAGATGCTCGCCTTCAACCGGGATGTCATCGTCCCCACGTCGAAACCCGACATCCGGCAGGACACCACATGGGTTGACTCCCTCCACATCAAGGACATCGCGCGCGTAGGCTACACCCATTTCCTGCCCGACGACATCTGCCTCAGGGCCTTCAACGAAGTGGTCACCGACCGTTACCTCACCAAGAGCGAGCGGCCCGACGCCAACCGCTTCACCTTATATTATAGCTACGGCGACTCCATTCTGCCCGAGATCCGTGGCCTCAACTTCAACGCCGGCAACGCCTTTCTCGTACAGGCCTCGGCCAGGCGCGACACCATCACCTACTGGCTGCGCGACACAGCCCTGGTCAACCAGGACACGCTCTCGATGGCCGTCACCCACCACATCACCGACACCACGGGCGTGCTGCGCCTGCAGACCGACACCCTGACGCTGTTCTCCAAGGTGAGCCACGCCAAGCGCATGGAAGACCTGCAGAAGAAAATTGAAGACTGGCAGAAGAAACAGGCCAAGCTGAAGAAGCGCGGCGAGCCTTACGACACAGTAATGCCGCCGCCAGAACTGGCTCTCACCGTCAAGCCCTCGGGCGAGATGAGTCCCGACCAGAACGTCACCATCACCACTGAGCTGCCGCTGATGCCCGTCGATACGGCCCGCGTACACCTCCACCCCGCCGGCGACTCGCTCTGGTACCGGGAGCCTTACGAGCTGACGCGCGTCAACGACCAGACCTACCGCATACGCGCCGCATGGCGGCCCGACACCGAATACAGCCTTGAGGCCGACAGCGCCGCCTTCGCCTCGATATATGGCGACACCGGCAGACGCCTCAAGCAGGGGCTGAAAGTGCCGCCGACCACCAAATACGCCTCTCTGCTCATGACGCTCAACGGCATGGCAGGAAAGCACGTCATCGCACAGCTGCTCGACAACTCGGGCAACCTAGCCAAAGAGACACGCACCGACAACGGGCAGGCCGAGTTCTACTATCTCAAAGGCGGCAAATACTACCTGCGCATCATCGTCGATGACAACAACAACGGCCGCTGGGACACCGGCGACTACGACAAGAAGCTGCAGCCTGAGGCCGTCTATTACGACCCTGACGTCATCGAGTGCCGTGAGAAATGGGACCTCACGCTCAGCTGGACCCCCACCGCCACTGAGCTGTGGCGGCAGAAGCCAGCACAGATTACCAAGCAGAAAGCCGAAAAGGAGAAATCCATTCAGCATAGAAATGCCGAGCGCGCCAAAAAGCTCGGCATCGAATACATCGCCGGGCAGGCGGCCATCAGATAGTCCGCCGGCCTAAGGCACAATAAGTTAAGTCATCATGCTTAAAAGTAACCAACTGAAAATCATCGCCCTCACGCTGCTGCTCGGCCTTGCGGCCACGGCGGCAAAGGCACAGTGCACGTTCCGCAACTCGGCCTTCAAGTCGGGTGAGCGACTCACTTACAACCTATATTTCAACTGGAAGTTCGTGTGGGTCACCGTCGGCACGGCATCCTTCGACACCGACCAGACCACGTACCGCGGCCAGGCAGCCTACCGCGGCAGCCTCATCACGCGGGGCAACAAGCGCGCCGACCGCTTCTTCGTTCTGCGCGACACGCTGCTCTGCTACAACACCACAGAGATGGCCCCGCTCTACTACCGCAAGGGCGCGCTCGAGGGCAAACGCTACACCGTGGACGAGGTGCACTACTCCTATCCCGGCGGCAAGTGCCACGTCAGGCAGCACCGCCTGCGCCACAACGGCGAGCACAACTATGAGCAGCACACCTACAACGACTGCGTGTTCGACATGATGAGCATCTTCCTGCGCGCCCGCTCGTTCAACCCGAAAGGATGGACCAAAGGCTACGCCGTCAACTTTCCCATCGTCGATGGCACCAAGCGCTACCCCGCACAGCTCCGCTACCAGGGCAAGGTCAACGTCAAGGCCGACAACAAGCACACCTACCGGTGTCTGAAGCTCGCCTACATGGAAAATGAGAACGGCAAGGGCTACAAGAAAATCGTCGACTTCTATGTCACCGACGACGACAACCACGTACCCGTGCGCCTCGACATGCACCTCCGCTTCGGCTCGGCCAAGGCCTACCTCACCAGCCTAAGCGGACTGCGACACCCAGAGAGCGCACTGGTGAAATAAGCTAAACTCAGAACAAGATTAAGCAACAATATGGGAAAAATCATTCTTACAGGCGACCGGCCCACGGGACGCCTCCATTTGGGACACTATGTCGGCAGCCTGCGCCGCCGCGTGCAACTGCAGAACGAGGGCGACTACGACCGCATGTTCGTCTTCATGGCTGACGTACAGGCACTTACCGACAACGCCGACAACCCCGAGAAGATACGAGAGAACATCATCAACGTGGCCCTCGACTACCTCTCGGCAGGTCTCGACCCCGACAAATGCACCTTATATATACAGAGTCGCATTCCCGAGCTGGCCGAGCTGACGGTTTATCTGATGAACATCGTCAGCGTGAGCCGCGTGCAGCGCAACCCCACCGTGAAGACCGAGGTGAAGCTGCGCGGCTTCGAGAACAACTCCATCCCCCTGGGCTTCTTCTGCTACCCCGTGTCGCAGGCAGCCGACATCGCCGCCTTCAAGGCCACCACCGTGCCGGCCGGCGAGGACCAGGAGCCCATGCTTGAGCTGACACGTGAGCTCGTCAACCGCTTCAACCAAATCTACGCGCCCGTGCTCGTCGAACCTCAGATCATGCTGCCCGAGAATGCCACGGCCCGCAGGCTGCCCGGAACCGACGGCAAAGAGAAGATGTCGAAGAGCCTCGGCAACTGCATCTATCTGTCCGACGACGCCGACACCGTGTGGAAGCAGGTCAAGGGCATGTACACCGACCCCACCCACCTCAACGTCTCAGACCCCGGCCACGTCGAGGGCAACGCCGTGTTCACCTACCTCGACGCCTTCGCCACCGACCAGGACTTTGCCGACTTCTGGCCCGAGTTCCACAACCTCGACGAGCTGAAGGCGGCCTACACCCACGGTGGCATCGGCGACATGAAATGCAAGAAGCTGCTCAACAAGGTCATCAACCGCATGCTCGACCCCATACGGGAACGACGCAAGGAGTACGAGAAAGACATACCAGAGATATTCAACATCCTCAGGAAAGGCTCAGAGAGCGCACGGGAGGTGGCCGCACAGACCATGGACGAGGTGCGCCAGGCCATGCGCATCAACTACTTCGAGGACGAGGAGCTCATCAGAGAGCAGACGGCGAAGTTCAGCGCCAGACAGCCAAAGTAAGGGCAGAAATCAAGAAGTACGGAAGTACAGAACTTCGCTATCTTTCTACAATAATTAATGGACGAGGACGACAGCTACAGCCACATCTTAAAATATACGGGTATCTTCGGCGGCGTGCAAGGCATCAATATTCTGATTAGCCTTGTGCGCAGCAAGCTTGTGGCCCTGCTGCTCGGCCCCGACGGCGTCGGTCTTATCTCACTGTTCAACTCCACCATCAAGGTGGTTTCCGACTCCACGTCGCTTGGCATCTCAGTGAGCGGCGTGCGCAACATCTCCGAGGCCTACCACGACGGCGACCGGCAGCGCCTCGGCGAGGCCATAGGCGTCGTGAGGTACTGGAGCCTCATTGTGGCCGTGCTCGGCCTGCTGGTCTGCGTGGTCTTCAGCCCGCTGCTCAACAAGTGGACGTTCAGCTGGGGCGACCACACCCTGCACTTCATCCTGCTGTCGCCCGTCATCGCCCTGACAGCCGTCACGGGCGGCGAGATGGCCGTGCTTAAAGGCACCCGCCAACTGCGCCAGCTGGCCACCATCTCGGTCATCAATGTAGCCGGTGCACTGGTCGTCTCGGTGCCGCTCTTTTATTGGTGGGGCGAGCAGGCCATCGTGCCGTCGCTCTTCCTGATGGCCCTGACGCAATGCGCCGTCACCATCAGCTATTCCTGGCGTCACTATTCTCCGAGGCACTTCCTCAGAAAGGTGTTCCTCGGCCAGGGCGTAAGCATGATACGCCTCGGCGTGGCCTTCACACTGGCGGGACTCTTCGGCAGCTGCGCCGACTTCGTCATCCGCTCGTTCATCAGCCACAGCAGCACGCTGAGCGACCTCGGCCTGTTCAATGCCGGCTACATGCTCACCATGGTCTATACAGGCATGGTGTTCTCGGCCATGGAGACCGACTATTTTCCCCGCCTCTCCGTGGTGCAGGGCAAGGGCAGGCCACTCTCCACGGTTGTCGACCGGCAGATAGAGATGTCGATGGTGCTGGTGGCCCCCATGCTCGTGACCCTGCTCGTGGCCCTGCCTGTCGTCCTGCCGTTGCTGCTCAGTCACGAGTTTCTGCCCGCCGTGCCGATGACGCAGCTGCTCATCCTCGCCGTGTCGCTGCGCGCCGCCAAGCTGCCCGTGTCCTACATTCCGCTGGCCAAGGGCGACTCGCTGTCCTATCTGCTCATGGAGTTTGTCTATGATGTCGTGGCCGCCGCGGCCACCGTGGGGGGCTATGCCCGCTACGGCCTTTGGGGCGCGGGGTTGGGCCTGCTCGCGGCGAGCGTGTTCGACTTCGTCATGCTCAACGTCTATATGGGCTTCAAATACGACTTCCGCATGAGCCGCACCACGTGGATGCTCTTCACGGGACACCTTATTATAGTCGTCCTCACGTTTGCCGCCGTCCGCCTCACCGCCGGCGTGGCCTACTGGGTCGCCGGTGCCGCATGTCTCCTGCTGAGCGCCCTTGCGTCACTGCTCTTCCTCTCACGCCATACCGACATCCTGGAAAAAGCCAGACAACTGCTGGAGAGGAGGCGCCGTGGCTAAGTTCAGCATCCTGGTGGCCGTCTATAACGCCGCCGCCACGCTTCCGCGCTGCCTCGACTCGCTGCGCGCCCAGACGCTGACCGACTTCGAGGCCATCTGCGTCGATGACGCCTCGACCGACGGCTCATGGGCCATACTCAGCCGGTATGCGCAGCGCGACAAGCGCTTCATCGTCCGCCGTCTCGACCAGAACAGCGGCCAGGCCCACGCCCGCAACACCGGCCTGCGACTGGCCTCGGGGCAATACACCACATTCCTCGACAGCGACGACGCCCTATCACCCGATGCCCTCAGCAGCGCGGCCGCGGTGTTCGAGGCCCATCCCCTCACCGACTGCGTGCTGTTCCACGTACGCATCTGCTACGCCGGCGCCACGGCCGACCACGACTACCGCCTGCCGCCTTTCACCGTAATGAGCGGCAGAGAGGCCTTCACCAAAAGCCTCAACTGGACCCTCCACGGCATCTACGCCGTACGCACCGCCATACACAAGCGCTATCCCTACGACGAAAGCTGCCACGCGTTCAGCGACGACAACACCACACGCCTGCACTACTATGCCTCGCGCGAGGTGAGACGCTGCCAAGGATGCTACTTCTATTTCCAGCATCCCGGCTCTACGACAACCGCTATCGGCCGCTCACGATACGACCTACTCACGGCCAACCAAAGCATGAAGCGACAGCTCCTGGCCCTGCGCGTGGACGACGACGTGCTTGACCGATGGGAGAACGAGATGTGGCTCAACGTCGTCGGACTCTATCAGTTCTATTTCCAGCACCGCCGCCGGCTCAGCAAAGCCGACAACCGCTACGGCCTCAGCGTCATCCACGACAGCTGGCAGCGCATTGAGACACAACGCATAAGGACACGCCTCAGGCGCAAGTTCGGCTACATGCCGCTGCGAGGCCACTGGCTTCTCTTCCGACTTCAGGAAGAAGCCTACTTCACACTGAGGAATTATCTTTATTACAAATTCATAAAAAAAAGACATGAATGACCCTATCATGCAATATAATCGCACTTTTGTTTGTCTTTCTGCGGAAAAATGCCGATATTTGCAACTGTATATCAAATGAATAACAAATTAATTATTCTAATCAATAAACGACTTATGAAAGTAAGAAACCTGTTTCTGAGCCTGCTGATGCTGCTTTGTGCCTCATCGGCATTCGCCCAAATGGATCCGCCGGTACCGGTTGACACCGCGTTCAGAATAGGCAAGCTGCCCAACGGCCTGACCTATTTCATCCGCCACAACAACTGGCCCGAGCACCGCGCCAACTTCTACATAGCCCAGAAGGTGGGGTCAATAGAGGAGAATGAGGACCAGCGCGGCCTTGCCCACTTCCTTGAGCACATGGCCTTCAACGGCAGCGACCACTTCAAGGGCAACGACCTCATCGAATGGTGCCGCGCGCACGGCATCGAGTTCGGAGCCGACCTCAACGCCTATACCTCCATCGACCAGACGGTGTACAACATCGACAACGTGCCCACGCAGAACGCCTCGGCCCTTGACTCCTGCCTGCTCATCCTGCGCGACTGGTCGTGCGGCCTCCTGCTGGAGCAGAGCGAGATTGACAAGGAGCGCGGCGTCATCCACGAGGAGTGGCGCCTGCGCACCTCGCCCAACAGCCGCATGCTCGAGCGAAACCTGGAGAAGCTCTATCCCGGGTCGAAGTACGGCCGACGCTACCCCATCGGCCTGATGTCGGTCGTCGACAACTTCAAGCGAAAGGAGCTCGTCGATTACTACCACAAATGGTATCATCCCAGCCACCAGGGCATCATCGTCATCGGCGACGTTGACGTTGACAAGACGGAAGCTGAGATTAAACGTCTCTTCGGCGGCATCAAGAACCCGGCCAACGAGGCCCCGCTCGTCAATGAGGCCGTACCCGACAACGACAAGCCCATCGTCGTCATCGACAAGGACAAGGAGTTCCAGCAGTCGGTGGTGTCGCTGCTGATGAAGCACGAGGCCTATCCCGACAGCTTGAAACAGAACTTCTCCTATCTGATGAGCAAGTACGTCAAGGACGCTGCCATCTCCATGCTCGGCACACGCTTCAACGAGGCCGCGCTGAAGGCCGACTGCCCCTTCGTGGGAGCCGATGCCGCCGACGACAACTACTTGCTCTCCAAGACGAAGGACGCCTTCAGCATCGATGTGCTGCCGAAGACCATGGACCAGTCGGCCGACGCGCTCAAGGCCGCCTGCCTCGTAGTGAAGCAGGCCGCGCAATACGGCTTCACGGCTACCGAGTACGCGCGCTTCAAGCAGAACCAGCTCTCCGCACTCGACAAGGCCTGGGAGGCCCGCGACAAGCGTCCCAACAAACAGTTCTTCAACGAGGCCCTCGGCTACTTCCTCAGCAATGAGCCCATGCCCAGCCTTGAGGACACCTATCAGATGATGAAACAGGTCGTGCCGATGGTGCCCCTGGAAGCCGTCAACAGCGTGCTGCCGCAGCTCCTGGCCAAGAGCGACACCAACCTCGTCATCATCAACTTCAACAATGAGAAGGACGGCGCAGTGTACCCCACCGAGGAGCAGCTGCTCAATGCCGTGCATGAGGCACGCGCCGAGGAGGTGAAGCCCTACGTGGACAACGTGAAGCAGGAGCCGCTCATCAAGCAGCTGCCTAAGGCCGGCAAGATAAAGAAAGAAATAAAGAGCAAGCAGTTCGGCTACAACATTCTGAAGCTTTCCAACGGCGTCACCGTGCTGCTGAAGAAGACCGACTACAAGAAAGACCAGGTGTCCATGAGCGGCACCGGCGGACAAGGCTCATCGGTCTATGGACAGGGCGATGCCGCCAACCTCAACGTCTTCGACGACGTGATTGACAACAGCGGACTGGGCGACTTCTCCAGCATCGAGCTGGGCAAGGCACTGGCCGGCAAGATTGCCAACGCCAAGCTCACCATGGGCGAGCGCCGCATGTCGGTGGCAGGCAGCTCCACGCCGAAAGATGTGGAGACCATGCTGCAGCTCACCTATCTCTATTTCACGAACATACGCAAGGACAACGACGCGTTCAACAACCTCATGCAGCAATATGCCGTGACGCTGAAGAACCGCAGCCTCAGTCCTGAGACCGCATTGGGCGACACGCTGACCAATGCCCTCTATCCCGGACAGTGGCGCGTGAAGCCGCTGCTCATCGATGACCTCGGCTCCATCAGCTACGACCGCATCCTGCAGATGGCAAAAGAGCGCACTGCCAACGCCAACGGATGGGTGTTTGAGATTATCGGCAACTACAACGACTCCACCATCCGCCCGCTCGTCTGCCAGTATCTCGGCGCGCTGCCTGCAAAGGGCAAGAACGAAAGCTCCGCACGCGTGACGCGCACCACACAGGACAACGTCGAAAAGGTGTTCACCAGAAAGATGGAGACGCCTAAGGCCAACTCCTATATACTGTGGCTCAACGACAAGATGCCGTGGAGCCAGGAGCATGCCATCCAGGCCGACATCGCCGGACAAATCATGTCGATGATCTACCTGAAGAAGATCCGCGAGGAGGCAAGCGCCGCCTATACCTGCGGCGCGCAGGGCTCTTTCTCAATGGCCGACGACGGCTACCACATCGGTCAGCTCATCGCCTACTGCCCCATGAAGCCTGAGAAGAAGGACATCGCCATCAAGATCATGAATGAGCAGATGGACTCGCTCGGCATCAGCTGCGACAAGGAAATGCTGGAGAAAGTGAAGAAAGCCATACTCAAGGGACACGAGAGCGCCCTCAAGACCAACGGCTACTGGCAGGGCATCGTCTGGAGCAACTATATCTTCGGCAGAGACGACGACAGCCACTTCAGCCAGCTCGTCGAAAGCCAGACTCCTGAGAAGATCAGCGCCTTCGCCAAGGCATTCCTCGCCTCAGCCAACAAGGTGAGCGTGGTCATGCTGCCGCAGCAATAAGCTTCTTGCTACTTACCCCTTATCAATTCCCCGCCCGGTTTGTGTCCGGGCGGGGAATTCTTTTTTGTGACAAACTATCAAGCCTTGCCTGAGAAAAGCCCGGACAACGCTTATCAAATTTAGATAAAATTCCCGAATTATAAGCCTGTCGAGATAAAAAACTTAATAGATTTTCCCCCCCCATGCGCTGATAGCAAGAAAAATCAAGGCCAGCATACGCTCAATGGATTGCCGAGTGCACGATGAAAAATCTTATCAGTAGCAGTTTCGTGCCACCTGAGGATAGAGAGAATATAGGCGAGGCCTCTCCGCCTTGATTTGATTGCTCGAGTACTTCACATAGAGTACTGCAGTAATCCGGCCCGGATTACTCGAGTACTTCACATAGAGTACTGCAGTAATTCGGCCATAGTACTATAGCGACATTTGTAGTTTAACGCTTTTGGTTGACTACTTTGAGCCTTATTTTATGCGCTCTGCGCAATTTTACGCGATAGCGATTTTCGTCATGTACAGGCTTGCCCCATAGGGGGGTGGTGCTCTATGAGGAGCTAAAGTCTGTACGTGACTATTGATACCTATGAAGAAAAAACATATCTATTCATAGATGTCCATCTTGTTTCTTTTGTTGTTCATATACAGATATTAAATCTTGATCTTAATGATTACCATTGGACGAGGAATGGGAAAGCTATTCCTGTCAAATTGCAGACGGCATGGGCGATGAAGCAATATCTCACATCATGGTATCTGATGAACAAATAACATATAGGTATTGCAAAGATAAACGTGTCTACTCTTAAGAAGGAGTCTCCAAGATGGGCACAGAAAAACAAGACGGAGCTACACAGAATGATGACAATAGGCTTAAAGCGACTTCTTTCCATCATGCTAACAAGCCATTTTCTGAACAGCATCTCCTCAGTGAACGGGCCTAACAAACCTGTTGCAACAACAGAAATGAGCAGTGGGGATAGTTCCGTAGTGGTAGGATGTGGGTAGGCGGCTTTGCTAAATTGGCAGATGAGATATATGGATAGTTGCCAAAGCAGGCCTAAAAGAACAGATATAAAGACAACTTTCATTTGTAGCCTCGACCGTTCAAACGTCCATAAGTCAAGTTTCTCAATTTTGTTTTCTACGGCTAACGCTACTAACAGAAAAGCAGAACATGCCATCGCGATGTACTCAGTCATTGGTTGGGGAGCGGTCGCATCAGCATCGTTATTCAATAGAAGGCTCAAAAATGGTGCTGATACCAAGACAGAACCCACAAGACATACCACCAAGAATATTGCGATTCTGCCAGCGCATCTTATTTTACTATAGTTCATGTTGCTCATTATTGTATTGTATGAAACTTTATTGTATTGTATGAAAATTTCGGGAGTTTGTATCCCTTTGCAGGGGCGGCCCTTGTGACTTAGCGACTGGCTGCTGTCATTTTGAGCAATTTTTCTTTGATGCCATTGCTTATGGGAGATATAGCGAACTGCTCAATATACTGATCTACATCAACGATGTCAGCTTTACCTTTCTCCAATATTTTCTTTTCTGCTTTGTCTGCAAAAGATACATGTGTTATATAAATCTCTTCCCACTGATCATAGACCTTGTGAATGTCCTTATGCTTGACCACTAATCGCCGAGACCATCTGCCGGAGACTAAATCTGTATAAGAGACACCGCTCGGATTCTGGTTATAGATTTCGCTCGAATAAGAATTCCTTAGCTGCTGATGGTATTTGCCATAAGTTAACGACCTCACGGAATCCGGATACAGATTGTCGAAACTATATCTTACTTTTTTAAAGAGTGTATCAATCCGGCAGACAGGCTCTTCCATTTCCTTCTTTCTTTTGATGGCATCGAAGCCTGGAATCGGAATAGGAGGCGTATACGAAAACAGGCTCCCTTCCTTAGTCTCTATTTTCTTGATGTCGTCGTCAACTAAATATCTTGAGCGAAGAACACAATGGTCGACTTCTCCGTTCTTAAGTTTAACAAAGTAGTAAGCGACACCATCATAATAATATTCCAGTTGCCCGTTGTAGAATTGTGGTGCTCGAAAATAAGCCTCAAGCACTACATATTCAGGACGTTTCGTGGTGATAGTCACCTCGTTCAGCACTTGCTCTCTCGGAACCAGGAATAGCTCGTTACCCCTTAATGTATCCATATCAACATCCTTGTTTATATAAGCTATATGTGATATAGAAAGATGACGGATATTCTCTCCCAATGAGATATAGCCACTAGTATTTGAGGTTCCCAACATATCCCCATTTACATTAAAAGCCGACGCATAAGCGATCGGTTCTCGAGTGCAAGCATCCAAAAGTCGTATCTTTATCTGTGCCTCTACTTCTATAAACATAAGAAGGCTGATAATAAGTGCAATAGCATTTCTCATAGAAATCAGTATGTATTAATAGATGCCGTCATTGAGACCTTTCGTGGTAATTACTTTAATGAAGCCACCGCCAAAAAGTGGTTCTCATTTCTTTTTGTGTTAATTCTACCATGTTTTTAATTGCTTAAAATGAAACAATGTTATACAAGTTGTCGACTTCTTGTGATGCAAAGATACGTATTATTCGTTATATCCTTTGTAAAACAATCAACAAAAAGCTTGCTTTTCCTCTTCTTTCTCAATCGTGTCTCTGCAATCAGAAGAAATGAGCTGCTTGTCCGAAACACGGATATGCCACTAAAAGCAATGGGGTTGTCGGATACCCCGTTTTTTTGTTGAATATCTTGCTTTTGTAGATGTTTTTTAGAGGAACATACTTGTAATTCGGGAAATTTAACTAATTTTGCTCCAAATAACTTCTTTGTACCTGGGATTATGTGATAGGAATAGTCTATAACACTGTAAGCGGATGTCCTGAGGGTATGGAGTACAGAAGAAAGAATAATTAATATAGAATAAATTAATATCGACAATGAATTACCTTGATAGGAATGAGTTCAACTTTAAGCCGTCTCAGCTTGTCGTTGACACAATCAAGAATTTTGACCTAAGCAAATTCGCTTTCTACACGCGCATTTATGACCAGGGAAAGAAAAGTATCTTTTCGGTGTTCCTTTCTGAGCAATTTCAGATTGATGAGCAGCAGGTGCTGCTGGGCTATGGTGCGGAGGATTTGCTGAAAAAGGCAGTTCACTTCTTCCTTACAGAGGAGGGGAGCAATAGAATCATGATGATTCCAAAGTTCTCATGGTGGTATTATGCCAATATCGCAGCAGAAGTGAACGGCAAGACCCTACAATATAATGTAATTGAAACAGACGATACTTTCAAGTACGACTTTGATGCTTTGGAGCGGCAGGTTAATGAGGTTCGCCCCAAAATACTGCTTGTTGCAACGCCCAATAATCCTACGGGCAATGGCTTGACTCCAACAGAATTGGAACATCTCTGCGACATCGTGCCCAAGGAAACTGTCATTCTGGTGGATGAGGCTTATGCTTCCTATGTTACCAGCGACACCTTATATATTAAGCATCTGGTAGAAACGCGGGGTAACATTGTATTCTGTCGGACACTTAGCAAGTTTTATGGTCTTCCCGGATTGCGTCTCGGCTTCGGCTTTATTGGCAAGGGAGATGAGATGGAACGCTTTGCCAGATATGCAAATATGTATCTTGGCTATGACCGGCTTTCTGAGGAAGTGGGAATTGCGGCTCTGAAAAGCAGCGACCATTACCGCGATATTGCGAGGGTGATGCAGGATGCGCGGGATATGTACACTAAGGAAATTGGCAAGCTGGAGGGTTTCAAAGTATATAAGAGTGTGGCCAATTTCATTCTTATCAAATATCCTATTCAGCTTAAGGAAAAGCTGCAGCGGGCCTTTGCTGACGAAGATTACAAGGTGAAGTTCATGAATGAGCCTGACCTGAACACGCACATGCGCATAACGTTAGGCCGTGCGGAGCAGAACCGTACAATCTGTGATACGATTCTTAGAATAGCTCAACAATGATAGCCGTCATATTAGCGGCGGGCATGGCCAGGCGGCTACGCCCGCTGACAGAACATAAGCCCAAGTGTCTGCTCAGGATAGGAACAAGAAGTCTCCTCGAGCGTTCGGTTGACAATCTTGTAGCTGCCGGTATAAGGGAAATAGTGGTTGTTACCGGCTATCTGTCGCAGATGATTACAGAGTTCCTTGTGGCACGTTATCCGAAATTAACTTTCCACTTCATTGACAATACTGACTATGCCAGGACCAACAATATTTATTCGCTCTGGTTGGCTCGTCCGTTTGTTGAGGGCAAGGACTTCATATTGCTCGACAGTGACATCCTTTATGATGGAGGCATTATTGAACAAGTGCTGGGTGAAGAAGCGTCGATACTGACAGTCAGCAGGCATCCCCTCGGCGAGGAAGAAATGAAAGTAGTGGTAGATGAAAACGACAGCATAGTCGAAATTAGCAAATCCTGTGACCCCGCTATAGCGATGGGTGAGTCGGTGGGCATTGAGAAGATCAATGCCGACTACTCGGCAGCCCTATACCGTTTGCTCGATACGATGATGAATAAAGAGGGACTTGTGGATGTTTTCTACGAGCAGGCTTTTCAGCGCCTTATCCCAAAAGGCTTTTGTTTCAAGGTAATGGACATTTCCAATTATTTTACCATTGAGCTCGACACGGTTGAAGACTTTGAAAATGCTAAACATCTAATTCCAAAAGAACTTTACTGAAAGCTATGGCTAACTATGATATTCACCAGGTACACCAGGCCATCCTTGGTATCTGCAAGGCACTTGACAGGGTGTGCGCCGACCACAACCTTACCTACTATCTATGGGCTGGCAGCATGATTGGCGCCGTGCGTCATCATGGGTTCATACCATGGGACGATGACATGGATATCGCTATGCCAAGGCCTGATTACGATAAGTTAATCGCTCATTGTGCTGAGTGGTTGCCCGAGCCCTATGAAATGGTCTGTGCGGAAGATGATGCCACTTATCCCTTGCCCTTTGCAAAGATACAGGATGCCTCAACAACGCTCATAGAGCGCGCCCATCTGCGCTATCTCGGAGGCATCTATCTTGATGTGTTCCCTATTGACGGTGTGCCTGACGGGAGGGTGCGCAGGCTTATTCATTTCGGACGATATGAGTACTACAAGCGGCTGCTCTATCTCGTCCATCGTGATCCTTACAAACATGGGCATGGGCCAAGTTGCTGGGTGCCTCTTATTGTCAGACGCTTATATACCATGAACGGCCTGCAGCGTAAGATACGCCATTTGCTCCATAGTTGCAATTACGGACAAAGTCGGTGGGTCGCCGACTATGACGACGGACGCAAAGGAACAATGCTTAAGGAAATATTGGGCAAGCCTACAGATTATCAGTTTGAGGGCTGCGTGCTAAAGGGGGTTGAGCATTATGATGAGTACTTGACCAATAAATATGGAGATTATATGAAGCTGCCTGATGCCCGGCACCAGCGCCAGCACAATTTCCATTATCTTGATCTTAACCATCCATATAGAAGCTATAGGGACAAGGAATAATCCTGTTGGCATGCCGCGTGTTGAAAATTCTTAGGCTAACTAAATAATTGTGCGATGAAAAAACTATTCTTACTTTGTGCACTGGCTCTTCAGGCACTTTTTGCTTCGTCACAGACACAATCGTCAATGATAGACGAGGTGGCACCTGAAACAGTCGGACTTGATGCCGGCAGGCTGGCATACGCTGATGCAGCCATCAACCGGGCTGTGGCTAACAAGACTATTCCGGGAGCGGTTTTGTGTGTAGTGCGCCACGGCAAGATTGGCTATTTAAGGGCATACGGCAATAAGCGCGTATATCCCAAGACGGAAAAGATGACTACCGACGTGGTGTTTGACCTGGCATCCTGCTCCAAGCCTGTAGCCACTGCCACGAGTGCCATGATACTGATCGAGCGTGGTCAGTTGAGACTTTTGGACGAGGTCAGCAATTATATTCCAGAGTTCAGGAACTGGCAGGATTCCGTGGGCAACAAGGAGACCATCCGCGTCGAGCACCTTATGACGCACACGTCTGGCCTTCCGCCATACGCGCCCGTTGCTGAACTGAAGTCGAAATATGGTTCTCCCAATCCGGAGGCAGTTATTAGTTGGATCAGCGATTGTCGCCGTGACTTCGCTCCGGGCGAGGGCTGGCAGTACAGCTGTCTCAATTATATCACTTTACAACGTGTCATAGAGAAGATTAGCGGTGAAAGCATCCGGCAGTTTGCCCACGACAATATCTTTGCGCCGTTGGGCATGAATCATACTGATTACACGCCCGGCGCCGACCTTGCCAAGCTCTGTGCTCCTACCGAGAAACAACCAGACGGGAAATGCCTTCTTGGAGTTGTCCACGACCCGTTGGCGCGTGTAATGATGGGCGGAGTGTCGGGCAACGCTGGTCTGTTCTCCTCGGCTCGCGATTTGGCTGTTTATTGCGCAATGGTGCTTAACGGTGGCGAGTGGCATGGCAGGCGCATTCTTTCTCCGTTGGCCGTAAAGTGTATGGAGACAGAACCGCGTGGTCTCGAGCGCTGGGGACACACGCCCGGTTGGGACATCTTTACGCCCTACTCGTCGAACACCGGCGACCTGCTGTCGCACCGCACGTTTGGCCACACGGGCTATACTGGCACAAGCGTGGTGATAGATCCCGTCAACGATGTTGCAGTCATACTGTTGACCAATGCCGTGCATCCGCTCGACAAGGGCAATGTGGTGCCGCTTCGCAGTTATGTGGCCAATGCCGTGGCATCGGCCATCGTCAAGTAAGCCTCTTAGGGCAGCATTCTTACGGTCTTGTTGACGAGCCAGTAGTCAAGGATGACCATTGCCGCCATCGACTCGACTATGGGCACGGCGCGGGGCACGACGCAGGGGTCGTGGCGGCCGCGGGCGTTGATGGTTGTGGGCTGGCCCTGCAGATTGACCGTTGGCTGCTCTCTCAGGAGGGTGGCCACGGGCTTGAAGGCCACACGGAAGTAAATGTCCTGTCCGTTGCTGATGCCTCCCTGTATGCCTCCGCTGTGGTTCGACGTGGTGGTGATGTGCCCGTTGTCGCTGACGAAGATGTCGTTGACTTCACTGCCGCGGTGCCTGACGATGTCGAAGCCGTCGCCAATCTCAAATCCTTTCACGGCATTGATGCCGAGCATGGCCCCGCCGAGCTGTGCGTTGAGCTTGCCAAACTCAGGCTCGCCCAATCCTATGGGACAACCCTTTATGACGCAGGTCACCACGCCGCCAATGGTGTCGCCGCTGTTTTTCACCTCCATGATGAGGTCTTCCATGGCCTGTGCCGCCTTGGCGTCCGGGCATCTCACGGCATTGGTCTCCGTTTGTGAGAGGTCGTAGCGGCGGTAGTCCTTGTCAAGGGCTATGCTGCCCACCTGTGAGACATAGGCCTGGACGGATATGCCCAACGGACGCAGGGCCAGCTTGGCCAGGGCGCCTCCCACGCAGCGGCTTATCATGATGCGGGCCGACGAGCGGCCTCCGCCACGGTGGTCGCGCAGTCCGTATTTCTCAAAATAGGTAAAGTCGGCGTGCGACGGGCGGAACAGGTCTCGCATGTTGTCGTAGTCGTAGGAGTGCTGGTTGGTGTTGCGTACGACGAACCCGATGGGTGCGCCGGTCGACCGCCCCTCAAACACGCCACTGAGCAACTCCACCTCGTCGGCTTCTTTGCGTTGTGTGGTGATGCGGCTCTGGCCGGGCCGGCGCCTCGACAACTCGTGCTGGATAAAGTCCCGGTCAATGTCAATGCCGGCCGGCATGCCGTCGATCACGCCTCCGACGGCGGCACCATGGCTTTCGCCGAATGAGGTGAGTGTGAAGAGGGTTCCGAATGTATTACGCATGTGCTTTCACTGTTGATGGTGTGTGATAACGTTGTTGGTCAACGTATTTAGTTTACAAAGTAAGCAAAAAACCGCTGCTTGTACAAGTTTCTCCTTATTTATTTAGTGATTATTAACCCGGGATACAACGGTAGGGGCCGGCCTTGTGGCCCTGTTGATGCGGAGGCACTGCCCGTTTGACGGCAGAATCATTGTTTTTAGGTATTGTCGCTTTCACGGATTTGGGCTAACTTTGCAAGTGTAAAATCAACATCATCAATTATAACGTTTACTACAATGGCAAAGACAATAGTTGTTTACGGTTCATCAACCGGCACCTGCGAGTCCATCGCACAGAAGATTGGCGAGAAATTAGGTGCCGAGGTTATCAACGTCTCAGACCTCACGGAGGAGCAGGTTGCCGCTGCTGACAATCTTGTTCTGGGCACCTCCACATGGGGCGCGGGCGAGATGCAGGACGACTGGTATGACGGTGTCAAGGTGCTGACAGCCGCCGGTCTGAGCGGAAAGACGGTTGCCGTGTTCGGTTGTGGTGACAGCGAGAGCTACAGCGACACGTTCTGCGGCGGCATGAGGGAGCTTTACGATGCGGCCGTGGCTGCCGGAGCCACCATGGTGGGCAGTGTCAGCACCGACGGCTATACCTATGACGACTCAGAGGCGGTTGTTGACGGCAAGTTTGTCGGCCTGGCCCTTGACGATGTCAATGAGGACGACAAGACCGGCAGCCGCATTGATGCGTGGGTTCCCATACTCGGTTTCTAATCATCAAGCTAAAGTACATTATGTCAAGAGTCCCGGTTGAGATGAAGGTTTTGATGAACCACATCTACGAGTATGAAAAAGGTGTGCGACGTATGGTGCTGTACACGTTCAACGCGCAGTACGCCGACTTTGCCCGTCAGCGGCTTGCCCGGCGGCATATAGACTATTACATCCAGCCGGCCGGGCGCGACACCATCAATCTGTTCTTTGGGCGCAAGGAATGTCTCAATGCCGTCCGGCTGATGGTAAGCAAGCCGCTCAATGAGCTTTCGCCCGAGGAGGACTTCATGCTTGGTGCCCTGCTGGGCTATGACCTGGCGATGGAGTGTGAGCGCTATTGCGCATTGAGGGGTCGGCGTTGCCAATGCAGGCCATACGGACAATGTGCCGATGCCGGTGTCCTTGCGACAGGTAGCTATGCCTCTTGTTCACTATAAGATAGTAAATTCATAATGTTTTTGTATAAATGATTTAGCCTCGCTGTGAAGTGGGGCTTTTTCATATGATAATGTAGCCACTGCCACCAATGATGCACAGCTCCTCAAAACTTTATCTGCTGCGCCTATTTTTTTTAAGAAGTTAGGACAGGTCTTGTGCCGGCCCTCAAATTCAGCAATAACCACTTTTCAGATTCCTTTATGGGGGGGGCGTGACAGCGTCAGAACGGCTTGAGCGAGACGAGGCTGCCTTGGACAAACACGCGCTGCTCGTAGATGAGGGCTTCGAGGGCCGAGCCGAGGTCGTCAATGTTGAGGTTTGTCTTTTTCAGCTCGCAGATGTCGTGGGGCAGGTTGTCGCTGAGCATTTCGAGGATGAGCCGTCCGGCCTCAGCCTCCTCCTTGTCCCTGCGCCGGTTGGAGAGGCAGACATCGCAGCAATGGCAGTCGGCTGACCGCTCCTCGCCGAAGTAGTGCAGCAACTGGCGGCTGCGGCATACGTGATTGTTGGTGGCATAGTCTATCATCGCCTGGACACGGTCGATGAGCTGCTTCTGGCGGTCCTCATAGACTGACGGCGGCAGAGATACCGTTTCCTCACGGTCGCGCAGGTAGGAGATGTAGGGCTTCTTTCGCTGCGGAATGAAGTGGACGATGCCCTGTGCGCTGAGCGATTTCAGCACCTGGTAGACCTCATCCTGCCTCATATTGCATTTCAGTGCGATGAGCGCCTCGTCGATATACTGATAGTCGGCAAACAGGCCGCCATAAAGCCGCAGCGTCATCTCCATGACGGTCTCCTCCTGCCTGCTGAGCTCGTCGAGGCGGTACAGCTCGTTGCGGCCCAGGAGAATATGCAGGCGGGCGGCAGCGTCGGGGTCGGTCTCGTAGTGCAGGTATCCCGCGTTCTCAAGCAGGTGGAGCGCGGAGTCGACATATTGTGACTGGAGGTGATAGGTGGCGCAGAACGGGCCTATGTCAAAGGTGAACGTATGGTCGCGGCCCATGCCTATGCCAATCTGGTAATAGTAGGCCAGACAGTCATACACCCGGCAGATGTATTCCTTTGGAGGGAAGCTGGTCAGGATGTGCTTCTCCAGTACGCTCACGTCGTGGGTGCTCCACAGCAGCACGGCATAGGCCTTGAGTCCGTCGCGGCCTGCGCGTCCGGCCTCCTGGAAGTAAGCCTCTATGGAGTCGGGCGCGTCGATATGCACGACCAGCCTGACATCGGGCTTGTCGATGCCCATGCCGAAGGCGTTGGTGGCTACGATGACGCGTTTCTCGTTGTTCTGCCACAGCCGCTGCCGCTCGTCGCGTATGGCGTGCTCCAGTCCTGCGTGGTAATAGGTGGCCGGGATGTGGCATTGCTCCAGCTCCTCGGCTATCTTCTTGCATTTCTTGCGGCTGCGCACATAGACGATGGCGCAGCCCGGCACCTTGGAGAGAATATGGACGAGCTGCTCAACCTTGTTCTCGGTGGTGCGCACCACGTAGGCCAGGTTCTTCCGCTCGAAGCTCATACGGAACACGTTCCTCTGCCGGAAATGCAGCTGCTCCTGTATGTCGTCGGCCACTTCGGGCGTGGCCGTGGCGGTCAGTGCCAGCACGGGAGCGTCGGGTTTTATCTTGCGCAGGCTGGCAATCTGGAGATAGGCGGGACGGAAGTCGTAGCCCCACTGGCTGATGCAGTGGGCCTCGTCGACGGTGATGAAGCTCACGTTGAGATAATGGAGCTTGGCAAGGAACAGTTCCGACGAGAGGCGCTCGGGTGAGACATAGAGCAGCTTGGTGCCGCCGAGAATGCAGTTGTCCAGCGTCTTGACAATCTCGGCGCGCGTCATGCCCGAATAGATGGCCGCTGCCTTCACGCCCTTGTGCCGCAGGTGCTCCACCTGGTCTTTCATCAGGGCGATGAGCGGGGTCACCACGATGCATGTGCCTTTCTTGGCGATGGCCGGCACCTGGAACGTGATGCTCTTGCCGCCGCCCGTGGGCATAAGCCCCAGCGTGTCGCGGCCTGAGGCGATGCTTTCTATGATAGACAGCTGGATGCCACGGAAACTGTCGTAGCCCCAGTATTGTCTGAGAATGTGGAGAAAGTCGTCCGTCATTCGGTAATCTCGCCCTCGGTGGGACGGATGTCTTCTATCTGCAGCTGTACGAGGTTGTGCTTGAAGATGTTGTTCTCGATGGTGTAGGCGATGTCGAACGACCGCTTCGACTTGATGTAGCGTGCCGAGGCGCTCTGTCCGAAGGCAATGCCGTTGACCACGGTGCCCGACTTCGAGTCGACCAGCTCCAGCTTGATGTGCTCCTGCGTGCGTCCAACCACCTTGCTCGTGCCGTAGTCATAGACACCGATGGTACAGAACATGGGCTTCTCGTTGCCCGGTCCGAACGGCGCGAAGCGTTTCAGGTCGTTGTGCAGCCGTTTGGTGATGTCCTTGAAGTCAATCTCCGCGTCGATGTGCAGCGCGGCCTCGGTCTGTTCGGGCTGGATATGCTCCTCGACATAGTGCTGGAAACGGCGGCGGAACTCTGGCACGTCGGCCCAGCGCAGCGTGAGCCCTGCGGCATAGGTGTGGCCGCCGAAGTTGAGCAGCAGGTCGCGGCAGCTCTTGATGGCCGAATAGACGTCGAAGCCCATGACCGACCGCGCCGACCCCGTGGCGAGGTCGCCGTCGCGTGTGAGCACCACGCAGGGCCGGAAATAGATCTCGGTGAGGCGTGAGGCCACGATGCCGATGACGCCTTTCTTCCAGTGCTCATCGTAGAGCACGATGCTGGAGTGGTGGTTCTGGCTCTCGATGCGGGCCACAATCTGGTTGGCCTCGTCGGTCATCTGCTTGTCGATGTCCTTGCGCTGCTCATTGTATTCGTCGATATGGCGTGCCTTGTGCAGTGCGGCGTTGAAGTCCTTCTCCACAAGAAGGTCAACACTTTCCTTGCCGTTCTCCATGCGACCGGAGGCATTGATGCGCGGCCCGATCTTGAAGACGATGTCGCTCATCGAGATGTCGCGGTTGCTCAGACCGCAGATGTCGATGATGGCCTTCAGTCCGACGCTCGGGTTCTGGTTGAGTTGTTTCAGTCCGTGATAGGCCAGGATGCGGTTCTCGTCAACCACCGGTACCAGGTCGGCGGCAATGCTCACGGCGCAGAAGTCGAGCAGGGGAATGAGGCGTGAGAACGGGATGCCGTTGTTCTTGGCGAAAGCCTGCATAAACTTGAACCCCACGCCGCAGCCGCAAAGGTGCTTGAAGGGGTAGGTGTCGTCTTTCCGCTTTGGGTTGAGTATGGCCACGGCATCTGGCAGCTCGTCATCCGGCATGTGGTGGTCGCAGATGATGAAGTCTATGCCGAGGCTCTTGGCATAGGCTATCATGTCGTTGGCCTTGATGCCGCAGTCGAGGATGATGATGAGCCTCACGCCGGTCGACTTGGCATAGTCGATGCCTTTCTTGCTGACACCGTAGCCCTCGTCGTAGCGGTCGGGAATGTAATAGTCGATGTTGGAGTAGAACTGCTGGAGGAACTTGTACACCAGTGCCACGGCCGTGCAGCCGTCGACATCGTAGTCACCATAGACGAGAATGCGCTCCTTTCTGCCCATTGCGTCGTTGAGCCTATCCACCGCCACGTCCATGTCCCTCATCAGAAAGGGGTTGATGAGGTCGGCCAGCTGGGGCCTGAAGAAGCGCTTGGCGGCACTCTCCGTAGAGATGCCCCGCCGGATGAGCAGCAGGGTGAGAAAGGGACTCATGTTGAGCTTCTCACTGAGCTCATGGGCCTGCCGCGTCTCTTCTGGTGTTGGTGCGTCATATTTCCATTTGAAATGCATCTTTAATATCTTTTTCTTTCTGCAACAAAGATACGAAGAATTCAACAGATAAAAAAACTTTATCGACAAAAAATGAAAAGGCCGGATGCATTGCGGTTCGTCCGCATTGCATCCGGTCTTCTTGTCTGAGTGTTAAAATGGGCGATTGTGACGTGGTGGCGTCAGAATCCGCATTTCTTCCTGATGTCCTTTGGCACGGCGTTCTTGTTGACCGTGAAGTCCATGGTGTTGGCTACGATGAAGTTCTTGGTCATATACCAGATGCCCTTGTAGTCGCCGGTCTCGCCCCATGAGTTCTTCACCATGTAGTATTCCTTGCCGTTCTGGTCTTTGGCGATGCCGTAAATCAGCATGCCGTGGTCGTCGGTGAGTTCCCAGTTGTCGTAGCGCTCCTGGCGCATCTTCTGTGTGGGTTCGATCTCCGGCACGTTCACGCCGAGTGAGTCGACGACGCTCTTGCGCTTGGCGGGGGTCAGCTTCAGCCAGCGGGCCATGTCGCTGCCCTCAAGATTGGCCAGCTTCTTCGTGTCGTACATGTAGGCCAGGCCGGTGCGTGTGAAGCCGTCTTCCGACACGTCGCCGCCCCAGGCCACGGTGTAGCCGTTCATGATGGCGTTGTCGATAATCTTCTCAAGGCAGTCGATAGGCACGTTCCACGAC
The DNA here is from genome assembly GCA_902497035.1 of uncultured Prevotella sp. Lineage (GTDB taxonomy): Bacteria > Bacteroidota > Bacteroidia > Bacteroidales > Bacteroidaceae > Prevotella. The sequence continues at coordinate 3,490 of CABVDL010000024.1, read as the reverse complement.
AGGGGATTGCGCCAGTTGTCCTGCACCTCGACGGCAAAGGCCGTCCAGAAAGGATGGTGGGTGTATGAGGTGAAGCTCACGTAGTTGTTGCAGGCGGCGCTGTCGAGGCCGATATAGGCGGCGAAGCTCTTCGGGGTGAAGGTGCGGCCCTGATAGGTAAACTGCTTCGGCGTGGCGCCGAGGTAGGAGTCAAGGATGCCCTGCAGTCCGTTCTTCCAGGCGGGCGAGAGCTTCTTGGCATTGCTCTTGGCGACAGCCTCCACATACGGGGTCATCACATTGAAGAACTCGTTGAAGTTGAACAGCGAGTCTCCATACTGGCTTCCTGTCCTGGGCATGGCAGTCTCGGGGCAGATGCCGTAGTGCTGGATGCAGTAGAGGGGGTCAAAGGCGCTGCCGCCCTGTGAGAACTGGCAGTCGCCGTGGAGGCGTACCACCTGGATGGCGCGGTCCATATAGGTCTTGTTGGCGACGAAAGCCTCCGAGAGGTCATAGGTCTTTCCGGTGGCTTTCAGGATTTCTGCCTCAAAGAAGCTGAGCGTGGAGTAGTCCCAGCACGTGCCTGAGCGGTTCTGATTCTTGATGCTGGTAATCGGATTTTCCTTGATTACGGTAAACCGTGGCTTGTTTGAGTTTGCACTGTCTTTTTTGTTTTCACTTGACGCATTGGCGTTGAGTGCAAGCGCTGCAATCGCCGCCAAGATAAGGGTTTTCTTCATTCTTTCTTATTGGTTTTCTTATTTTTGGCGCAAAGATAGTCAATTTTGCCTGAATATGCAAAATTGACTATTAATCTTTTAATTATTTGCCATAAATTCTTCGACATCTTTCGGGTGGTAGGGTATGCGGTCCTTGCCGATGAAGCGGCAGCCGTCCTTGGTGATGAGCACGTCGTCCTCAATACGGATACCGCCGAAGTCCTTGTAGGTCTCAAGCTTGTCGAAGTTGAGGAACTCCTTGCAGTGGCCGCTGGCCTTCCAGTCGTCGATGAGGGCGGGGATGAAGTAGATGCCCGGCTCGTCGGTCACGACGAAGCCCTCTTCCAGGCGTCGTCCCATGCGCAGGCAGTTGGTGCCGAACTGCTCAAGGTTGGGTCTTGTCTCCTCGTCAAAGCCCACGTTGATCTGGTCGAGGTTCTCCATGTCGTGCACGTCGAGGCCCATCATGTGGCCGAGGCCGTGGGGCAGGAACATGGCATGCGCGCCGGCTTTCACGGCCTCCTCGGTGTCGCCTTTGGCCAGACCGAGCTCCTTGAGGCGGTCAAACATCAGACGGCAGACGGCAAAGTGGACATCGGCATATTTCACGCCGGGCTTCGCCACCTCAAGCACGTAGTCGTGGCAGGCCTCGACGATGGAGTAGATTTCCAGCTGGCGCTGGGTGAACTTGCCGTTGACGGGATAGGTGCGGGTGTTGTCGGAGCAGTAATGCTCCATATTCTCGCCGCCGGCGTCGCAAAGCACGAGACGGCCGCTCTCAAGCTCGGCCATCGAGGGGTTGCCGTGCATAATCTCACCGTGCTGCGAGAAGATGGTCGCGAAGCTCACCATCGAGCCGTAGGAGTGGCAGATGCCGTCAATCTGGCCGGCGACATACTTCTCGGTCAGTCCCGGCTTCGTGACGCGCATGCCCGTGGTGTGCATCTTGTAGCCGATGGTGGCGGCATCCTCAAGCTGCAGTATCTCTTCCTGCGTCTTTGTCGAGCGCATCTTCACCACGGCCTTGATGAGGGTCATCGAGGCACTTTCCTTCTGCTGGTTGGGGTGTATGCCTAACAGGTCGAATATCTGAATTTTGATGTCGTGGCGGTAGGGCGGCAGGAAATGCACCGTGCGGTGGCTGGCCAGCGCGTTGTTGCAGATGGTCTTCAGGGTCTTCATCGGAGCCGTATTGCTCACGCCCACCTGCTCAGCCATGTCGTGCACACTGTCGACGGAGCCGTACCAGACGATGTCCTCGATGTCGATGTCATCGCCCACGAGGGTCTCAATGTTATTGTCGATGTCGATGACGCCAACCAGACCGTCACGCTGCTGCCCGAAAAAATAGAGGAAAGTGGAGTCCTGGCGGAAAGGGTAGTATGCGTTGGAGGGATAGTTGGCCGGCGAATCGTTGTTGCCGAAAAGTATGATTATTCCGCTCTTTACAAGCTTCTTCAGCTCGGCGCGACGGCTGACGTAGGTTTCTTTGCTAAACATAAAATACAGGTTTGAACAATTCTTTTGTTGCAAAGTTAATGACTTTCCAACGAAATTGACTACTTTTGCAACTAAAATTATATTTCTTTATGCAGATTGATACTCATTCTACCGGTCTGGTGCTTGAGGGCGGCGGCATGCGGGGCGTATTCACCAGCGGCGTGCTTGATGCCTTTATGAAGCATCACATCTATTTCGACTACATGGTGGCCGTCTCGGCAGGAGCCTGCAATGGCATGAGTTATATCTCCAGACAGCCACGCCGTGCCCGCATTTCGAACATCGACATGCTGGTGAAATATGACTATATCGGCTTGCGGCACTTGGTGACGCAAGGCTGCATTTTCGACCAGAAACTTCTTTATGACCGTTTCCCCAACGAACTGATACCTTTCGACTATAACGAGTTTTTCCGCCATGCGGCTGGTTTTGAGATGGTCACCACCAACTGTCTCACCGGCCGCTCCAATTATCTCCGTGAGACGCACGACGCGCAGCGCGCCGTCGATATCTGCCGTGCCTCAAGCAGTCTGCCCTATGTGAGCAAGATAGTCGAGGTTGACGGGCAGCCGATGCTCGACGGCGGCATCATCGACTCTATTCCCGTGGAGCGGGCCATGGCGACGGGGCATCCGTTCAATGTGGTCATCTCGACGCGCAACCTGGGTTTTCGCGAGGACGGAAAGGACAGGAGGATACCATATTTTGTTTACAAGAACTATCCGCGCCTGCGCGTGGCGTTGAGTCATCGCATTGAGGCTTACAACCACCAGTTGCAGTTGCTTGAGGACCTTGAGCGCCAGGGACGTGTGGCCTGCCTGCGCCCGAGAAGGCCCATGGAGGTGCGGCGCATTGAGAAAAATGTGGAGCGGCTGGAGCGGCTCTATGAGGAGGGGTTCAGCATAGGTGAGGAGTTTGTGCTGGGCAACGACTTTTCCTGTGCCGCAACTTGACACCTGACTTCGTCAATGCGTCACCTTGAATCGAGAATAAGTTTATTGGAAAATAGTCACGTACAGACCCCCTACGGGACCGAACCAAACGGATTCATGCGGGGTTACGGCGGGGATTCATCCACCGTAGGGGCGGGGTTTATCCCCGCCCTAACCATTGCGGCCAAATCAAAAAAACAGACACGCCCGTGGTTTGCCCTGCGGGGTTAGGGCGGGGATAAACCCCGCCCCTACGGGGGACAAAGCCTGCCCGTGACGAAAATCGCTATCGCGTAAAATTGCGCAGAGCGCATAAAATATTCAGCACCCCCTAAATCTGCTCACAATTATTTTAGAAAG
>CABVDL010000023.1 GCA_902497035.1 uncultured Prevotella sp. | reverse complement strand
CTTCCTCGGCATCAAGTTCCTCGGCCATCCCGACATGCGCCGCCTCTTCATGCGCTCCGACTTCGAGGGCTATCCCCTTCGCAAGGACTTCGACATGAGCCCAGAGAAGAACCGCTTCCCGATGACCGACGAGCCAGAGAGCGACTTTACCTCAGAGTGGAACCTCAACGAGTTTGGCGAGCTGACAGAGACCAAGCACCGCCTGTTCGAGCCCGACGACTATGTGGTCAACTTCGGCCCCAACCACCCGTCAATGCACGGTGTGCTGCGCCTGCAGACCGTTGTCGACGGCGAGAACATCAAGCGCGTCTATCCCCACCTGGGCTACATCCACCGCGGCATCGAGAAGATGATGGAGAGCATGACCTATCCGCAGACGCTCGCCCTGACCGACCGCCTCAACTACCTCTGCGCCATGACCAACCGCCATGCGCTCGTGGGCGTCATCGAGGAGGCCATGGGCATTGAGCTCAGCGACCGCATACACTACATACGCACCATCATGGACGAGCTGCAGCGCATCGACAACCACCTGCTCTTCCTCGGCACATGCGCACAGGACCTCTCGGCCCTCACCGCTTTCCTCTACTGCATGCGCGACCGCGAGCACGTGCTGAACGTCATGGAGGAGACCACCGGCGGACGACTCATTCAGAACTATTACCGCATAGGCGGACTGCAGGCCGACATCGACCCGGACTTCGTGGCCAACACCAAGAAGCTCTGCAAATACCTCCGCCCGATGGTGCAGGAATACCTCGACGTGTTCGGCGACAACGTCATCACGCACAAGCGTCTTGAGGGCGTGGGGCCGATGGGCCTGGCCGACTGCATCAACTACGGCGTCACCGGCCCCGCCGGACGCGCCGCCGGATGGCACAACGACGTGAGGAAGAACCATCCCTACGACCTCTACGACAAAGTGACGTTCAACGAGATTACCGGCACCGCCGGCGACTCCATGGCACGCTACATGATCCATATCGAGGAGATATACCAGAGCCTCGACATCATAGAGCAGCTCATCGACAGCATCCCCGAGGGAGAGTTCTACATCAAGCAGAAGCCCATCATCAAGGTGCCGGAAGGACAGTGGTGGTTCTCGGTAGAGGGCGGTGCCGGCGAGTTCGGCGTCTATCTCGACAGCCGCGGCGACAAGAGCCCTTACCGCGTGAAGCTCCGCCCGATGGGCCTCACCCTTGCCGGGGCCTTCGACAAGATGCTGCGCGGACAGAAGATTGCCGACCTCATCTCCACCGGCGCAGCCATCGACTTTGTGATACCCGATTTGGACAGATAGTCTTCATCACTCAAATACAATTAATAAAAAGAAGATGTTTGATTTCAGTATAGTTACACAGTGGTTCGATGGATTGCTCCGCCAGACTTGCGGCCTGAGCAATTTCTGGGCCATTCTCATCGAATGTGTCGTCGTGGGCCTGATTGTGCTGACGCTCTACGCCCTCATCGCCATGTTCATGATTTATTTTGAACGTAAGGTGTGCGCTTTCTTCCAGTGCCGCCTCGGCCCCATGCGCGTGGGCAAGTGGGGTATCTTCCAGGTTGTCGCCGACGTGCTGAAGATGCTCATCAAGGAAATATTCGGCGTTGACCGCTCCGACAAGCTGCTCTACGCCCTGGCTCCTTTCCTCATCATCATCGCCTCAGTGGGCACGTTCTCCTTCCTGCCCTGGAACAAGGGTGCCGCCGTGCTCGACTTCAATGTCGGCGTGTTCATGGTGACGGCCATAAGCTCCATCGGCGTGCTGGGCATCATCCTTGCCGGATGGGGCTCCAACAACAAGTATTCAGTCGTGTCGGCCATGCGTGGCGCCGTGATGATGATTTCGTATGAAATCTCCCTCGGCCTTTGCATGATTACGGCTGTCGTCCTCTGCGGCAGCATGCAGCTCAGCGACATCATCAACGCGCAGACCGGTCCCTGGAACTGGCTCATCATTCAGGGCCACATCCCCGCCATCGTCGCCTTCCTGGTGTTCCTCATAGCAGGAAATGCAGAGGCCAACCGTGGCCCGTTCGACCTCGACGAGGCCGAGAGCGAGCTTGTTGCCGGCTACCACACCGAGTATTCCGGCATGGGCTTCGGCTATTTCTACCTCGCCGAATACCTCAACCTGGTGGTCATCTCAGGGCTTGCCGCCACCATATTCCTCGGCGGATGGGCCCCGCTCAACATCGGCATTGCCGGCTTCGACAGCGTGATGGACTACATCCCCGGCTTCGTATGGTTCGGGGCCAAGACGCTGCTCATCATCTGGATACTGATGTGGGCACGCTGGACCTTCCCGCGCCTGCGCGTTGACCACGTGCTGACGCTGGAGTGGAAGTACCTCATGCCGCTCATGCTCATCACACTTGCGGTGATGACCACATGCGTGGCATTCGGTTGGACACTCTAATCCCTAATCGTTCAAAGTTCAAACAAAATAGATATGTCACAATATTTCAAAGAGATAAAGGATGCCACCAAAACGTTGGCCACGGGCCTGAAGGTGACGATGAAGGAATACTTCACGCCCAAGTCAACCGAGCAGTATCCCGAAAACCGCAAGACCACGCTGCACGTAGCCAAGCGCCACCGTGGCCGTCTGGTTTTCAAGCGTGTCGAGGATGCCGACGACCCCCAGGCCGTGAAGCGTGGCCTGAAGGTGGGCGACTACAAGTGCACCGCCTGCACGATGTGCGAGAAGGCATGCCCCAACGACACCATCAAGATAACGTCACACATGGAGACCGACCCCGAGACAGGCAAGAAGCGGAAAGTGCTCGACGACTACCAGTACGACCTTGGCGACTGCATGTTCTGCGAGCTCTGCGTCAACGCCTGCAACTTCGACGCCATCGAGTTCACCAATGACTTCGAGAACTCGGTCTTCGACCGCAGCAAACTGGTGCTGCACCTCAACGAGGAGGTCTATCAGGGCGGCTCGCTGCCCGGCCTCATCGACGGTGGCGCACCGCTGACCATCGGTAAGTTCAACACCAAAACCAAGTAAGGATTATGGCAAATATAGTAATGTTCGTTATTTTGGCTGTAGTCGTCCTTGGCTCGGCCATCATGTCGGTGCTCACGAAAAACGTCATGCGCGCGGCCACGTGGCTGCTGTTCGTGCTTTTCGGCATCGGCGGTTTCTATTTCCTCCTCGACTACACTTTCCTTGGCGCAGCCCAGATTTCCATCTACGCCGGCGGCGTGACCATTCTGATCATCTTCGCCATCCATCTTGTGTCGAAGGACACCCTGCAGAACCTCGTCTCCCGCTTCAAGGGGGCGCGTGTGGCCCAGGGACTGCTCATCTCGCTGGCCGGACTGGCCACGGTGGGCGCTATTCTGATGAAAAACAAGTTTATCGACGCTGCCATGAGCGTGGCCGACAAAGAGGTGCCAGTCGCCGAGATTGGCAAGAGCCTCGTGGGCGCAGGAAAATACGGCTACGTACTGCCGTTCGAGTTCATCTCCCTTTTCCTGCTGGCATGTATTATCGGCGGCATCATGATTGCCAGAAAGGAGGACGACAAATGATTTCAGTATATTGCTTCTTGGCAGTTAGCACGCTGCTGTTCTTTATCGGAGTGTTCGGTTTCGTGACCCATCGCAACCTTATCGCCATGCTCATCAGCATTGAGCTGGTGCTCAATGCGGCCGACCTCAACTTCGCCGTGTTTAACCGTATGCTGTTCCCCGGCATGCTCGAGGGCTCGTTCTTCACGCTCTTCTCCATCGGAGTGAGCGCAGCCGAGACAGCCGTGGCACTGGCCATCATCATCAACGTTTACCGCAACTATCACAGTGACCAGGTGAACAGTATTGAAAACATGAAACACTAAATCGCACAATGGAATACAGTTATTCATATCTGATTCTTCTTCTTCCCTTCCTCAGCTTCCTGCTGCTGGGCCTCTTAGGCATGAAGATGAAGAAGCCGGTGGCTGGACTCATCGGCACGGCCGTCTTGGGCGTACTTTGGGGACTGAGCCTCTACACCGCCTACGAGTATTTCTTCGCCATCGGACGTGACGCCGCCACGGGCTTATATCCCACGGTGACGGTGTTCAACTTCACATGGCTGAAGTTCACTGAGCTGCTGACGTTCAACATAGGTTTCCGCCTGACGCCCATCTCTGTGATGATGCTCATCGTCATCACCACGGTGTCGTTCATGGTGCATATCTACAGTTTCGGCTACATGGCCGAGCGCGACGAGCACTACAAGAAAGAGGGCTATGAGAAGGGCTTCCAGCGTTTCTATGCCTTCCTGTCGCTCTTCACCATGTCGATGCTGGGCCTGGTAGTGGCCACCAACATCTTCCAGATGTATCTCTTCTGGGAACTTGTGGGCGTATGCTCCTACCTGCTCATCGGCTTCTACTATCCCAAGCACGCCGCAGTGCACGCCTCGAAGAAGGCTTTCATCGTGACGCGCTTCGCCGACCTGTTCTTCCTCATCGGCATCCTGTTCTACAGCTTCTATACCGGCACGTTTGACTATGACCTCACGGCCGACCCGAAACTCGTCACTGAGCTTCCCGGAGCTGCCTTTGTGCTGCCGATGTCGCTGTTCCTGATGTTCATCGGAGGCGCCGGCAAGTCGGCCATGTTCCCATTGCATATATGGCTGCCCGACGCCATGGAGGGCCCGACGCCTGTCTCGGCCTTGATCCACGCCGCCACCATGGTGGTCGCCGGCGTCTATCAGGTGGCCTCACTCATGCCCATCTGGCTGGCCTACGCGCCCAACACGCTGCACTACATAGCCTATATCGGCGCGTTCACGGCCTTCTACGCAGCCGCCGTGGCCTGCTGCCAGCGCGACATCAAGCGCGGACTCGCCTTCTCCACCATCTCGCAGATTGCCTACATGCTCGTGGCACTCGGCGTCTGCACCGCCATGGAGGGTGAGGGCAGCGTAGGCTACATGGCCTCGATGTTCCACCTCTTCACCCACGCCATGTTCAAGGCCCTGCTCTTCCTTTGCTCGGGCGCCATCATCGTAATCATCGGCTCCAACTTCAAGGAATACATGGGCGGGCTGCGCAAATACATGCCCATCACCAACATCTGCTTCCTGATTGGAACCATCGCCATCAGTGGCTTCTGGCCATTGGCCGGCTTCTTCTCCAAGGACGAGATTGTTGACGCCTGCTTCCATTTCTCCCCCTATCTTGGATGGTTTATGACGCTGGTCAGCGGCATGACGGCTTTCTACATGTTCCGTCTCTACTACGTCATCTTCTGGGGTGACAGCTACTACGAGCAAGACCCCGAGCATCGCCGCAAGCCTGCCGAGGTGCCTTTCGTGATGTGGGGCCCGCTGGTGTTCCTCGCCGTCATCTCGTGTGTGGCCGGCTGGATACCTTTCGGCCATTTCGTATCACTCGACGGCCATGCCGAGGAAATAGCCCTTCAGCACTTCCAGTTTGGCACCACAGCCTGGATATCATTGGCCGTGGCCACCCTCGGCTTCGCCCTTGCCACATATATGTACGCTCCAAAGCACAACCCGCTGCCCGACAAGCTCGCCAAGGCTATGCCCAGCCTGCATAAGGCCGCGCTCAACCGCTTCTACATCGACGACGCCTGGCAGTTCTTCACCCATAAGATTGTGTTTGGCTGCTTCTCCATTCCCATCGCCTGGTTCGACCGTCACGTCATCGACGGCATGTTCAACTTCTCAGGCTGGGCAGTGCGCGAGGGCGGAGAGGCCATCCGTCCCTGGCAGAGCGGAGACGTGCGCCAGTATGCCGTGTGGTTCCTCACCGGCTCCGTCGCGCTCACGCTTATACTGCTTTGCATTTAGCTAACCCGTTCAATCCCATTTAAGAAATACTAAAATGAGTTTTTTAAATTTCTTTGTCATTATACCGGTTATAATGCTGCTCTGCCTGTGGCTGGCCCGCAACGACAAGCAGGTGCGCATTGTCATGGCCGTAGGCTCCACGGCATTGCTCGGGTTGGCCATCTATCTGGTGTTTGCCTTCCTGGCCGCACGCGAGACACAGACGGCCGAGCAGGTGCCTTTCCTCTTCGGAGAGGCCATCCCCTGGTTTGAGCCGCTCAACATCTATTATCGCACTGGCGTCGATGGCATAGCCGTGGTGATGATATTGCTCTCGGCCATCATCGTATTCACCGGCACCTTTGCCTCCTGGCAGCTCCATCCGCTGCAGAAGGAATACTTCCTTTGGTTCACCCTGCTGTCAACGGGTGTGTTCGGCTTCTTCATCACGGAAGACCTGTTCACGATGTTCATGTTCTACGAGGTGGCCCTCATCCCGATGTACCTGCTCATCGGAGTCTGGGGTACCGGCCCCAAGGAATACTCAGCCATGAAGCTGACGCTGATGCTCATGGGCGGCTCCGCACTGCTCATCATCGGCATCCTCGGCATCTACTTCTTCAACGGAGAATACAGCCACGTCTATACGATGAGCGTCACAGAGATAGCCCAGCTCCACGCTATCCCCGTGTCCATCCAGAAGGTGTTCTTCCCCTTCATCTTCATCGGCTTCGGAGTGCTTGGCGCGCTTTTCCCGTTCCACACCTGGTCACCCGACGGTCATGCCTCGGCCCCGACGGCCGTGTCAATGCTTCACGCCGGCGTGCTGATGAAGCTCGGAGGCTACGGTTGCTTCCGCATCGCCATGTTCCTGCTGCCCGACGCCGCCCAGCAGCTGTCGTGGATATTCCTTATCCTCACGACCATCTCGGTGGTTTACGGTGCACTCTCGGCCTGCGTTCAGACCGACCTTAAGTACATCAACGCCTACTCTTCGGTGTCACACTGCGGCATGGTGCTCTTCGCCCTGCTGATGATGACGAGCACCGCAGCCACCGGCGCCATCCTTCAGATGCTCTCACACGGCTTGATGACAGCCCTCTTCTTCGCCGTCATCGGAATGATATACCACCGCACCGGCACGCGTGACGTGCGCCGCCTTGGCGGACTGATGAAAATCATGCCGTTCCTCTCAGTGGCCTACGTGGTGGCAGGCTTGGCCAACCTCGGCCTGCCCGGCTTCTCCGGCTTCGTGGCAGAGATGAACATCTTCGTCGGCTCGTTCGAGAATGCCGACGTGTTCCATCGCACCTGCACCATCATTGCATGTACGTCAATCGTTATCACTGCGGTTTATATTCTGCGCGTGGTGGGCAAGATACTCTATCAGAAGGTACCCAACCCCGAATACTACAAGCTCACGGATGCCTCATGGGATGAGCGCATCGCCGTCGGCGGCCTCATCTTCTGCGTTGCCGGCCTCGGACTGGCTCCGCTGTGGGCACAAAACATCATCAGGGATGCCGTAGTACCTATGATTTCTCACATTACCGGAATGTAATTTAAGCAGACAAAAACAATGAATATCGATTATAGTCAATTTCTGAACATGATACCGGAGGTCACGCTGACGGCCATATTAGTGCTGGTCTTCTTCATCGACCTCTTTACCGCTCAGAAGCCCGCCCCCATCGCCGTGGCCGAGGCTGAGACGGGTGAGCAGAGCCTGGACCGCCCCAAAGGAGCCATCCTCAACGAGCATGCCTCACCGAGACCTTGGTTCAACATCCTGGTCTGCGCGCTGATGCTCGTGCATATCCTCATCAACATCTTCCCCACGGCCGAAGCCTCTACGTTTGGCGGCATGTATGTCACCAACCCGTCGGTGGGCGTCATCAAGACCATCCTGGCATTCGGCACGCTCATCGTCTTCATCCAGGCCCGCGAGTGGCTTAGCCGTCCCGACACCGCCTTCAAGGAGGGCGAGTTCTACCTGCTTGCCATCTCCACACTGCTCGGCATGAACATGATGGTTTCGGCCAATCATTTCCTGCTCTTCTTCCTGGGCCTTGAGATGGCCTCAGTGCCTATGGCCTGCCTCGTGGCATTCGACAAGTACCGCCACTACAGCGCCGAGGCCGGAGCCAAGTTCATCCTCACCGCCACTTTCTCAAGCGGCGTGATGATCTTTGGCATCAGCTTCCTCTATGGCGCAACGGGCACGCTCTATTTCGATGACGTAGTCTCGAAAATCACAGTGACGCCCCTCACCATCATGGGAATGGTGTTCTTCTTCAGCGGACTGGGCTTCAAGATCTCACTCGTGCCGTTCCATTTCTGGACAGCCGACACCTACCAGGGCGCTCCCACCAATGTCTCAGGCTACCTGAGCGTGGTCTCAAAGGGAGCGGCAGCCTTTGCGCTCTGCGTCATCCTGATGAAGGTGTTTGCCCCGATGGTGACCTATTGGCGCTACATGCTGATGATTGTCATCGTGCTGTCTATCACCGTAGCCAACCTCTTCGCCATCCATCAGAAAGACCTCAAGCGCTTCATGGCCTTCAGTTCCATCTCACAGGCCGGCTACATCATGCTGGCCGTCATCGGCGGATATGCGATGGGCGTGACCGCGCTGAGCTACTATGTGCTCATCTACGTAGTGGCCAACCTCGCCGTCTTCGGCATCATCTCGTCGGTTGAGGAGCACAACGGCGGTGTTGTCAGCATGGATGCCTACAACGGCTTCTACAAGACCAATCCCCGTCTGAGCTTCATCCTGACACTGGCCCTGTTCTCCCTTGGCGGCATTCCTCCGTTTGCCGGCATGTTCTCGAAGTTCTTCGTCTTCATGGCCGCAGCCAACGGCGCAGAGATCACCACCACCCTCGGCGCACTGACCTACGCAACGGTGTTCGTAGCCTTGGTCAACACGGTCATCAGCCTTTACTACTATCTGCTGATAGTCAAGGCCATGTTCGTGAAGCATAACGACAATCCCCTGCCCACATTCAAGTCAGCCGTCAGCACAAAGCTCGCCCTGGCCATCTGCACCCTCGGCATCGTCGGCTTTGGACTCTGCTCGGGTGTCTATACATGGATTAGCTCGGCAGCCGGACTTTAAGTCGGGCTACACCTTATACTATATAGCCCCCATCTTCCTACGCAAGCAGGGGGATGGGGGCTTTTTAATCAACAGCACAAGCCAATTCAACAACACCCGCAATGAGAAATCAAAAAATGTATGAGCCCAACGACAGCCTGATAAGCATCATCAGCGACAACTACGCGGTGCTGCAGAGCTTAGGCTGCTTCGGCATAAGCCTCGGATTTGGCGACAAAACGGTGAAAGAAGTCTGCGAGGCAGAGAATGTGGATACCTACACTTTCCTGACGGTAGTCAACTTTACCATCAACGGGTACCTCAACGTTGACGACGACGACCGTCTGTCGATATCAACGCTAATGCACTATCTGAAGGCCAGCCACACCTACTATATTGATTTCGAACTGCCCTTTATCAGAAAGGAACTCGAGGATGCGCTCGATGCCAAAGACAACTTGAGCCAGCTCATACTCAAGCTCTACGACGAATACGCCCACACCATACGCAATCACATGAAATATGAGGAGAAAACCCTTTTTCCCTTTGTGAGTGCCCTAATGGACGGCAGCATCCCGACCAACTACGACATAGAGACTTTCTCGAAGCATCACAACCAAGTTGACATAAAGCTGCGGGAGCTTAAAAACATCATCATCAAGTATCTGCCGGCCGACAACCTGCGCAATAACCAGCTCACGCACACGCTCTACGACATATACAACAGCGAGCGGTGGCTGTCAGACCACGCCCAGGTGGAGGACCGCATCTTCATTCCAGCCATTAGGCGCATGCAGGACAGCCTACGCAAGAACGATGTCTCCGCCCGCATAAGCAGCATGATAAGCAAGCAGCCGAACAGCGACGAGGCGCTGTCCGACCGTGAGAAAGAAGTGATTATCGCACTGGTGCAGGGCATGACCAACAAGGAAATTGCCGAGCATCTCTACATCTCGGTCAACACGGTGCTTACACACCGCCGCAACATCGCACGAAAGTTGCAGATACACTCACCCGCGGGCCTGACCATCTACGCCATTGTCAACCACCTCATTGACATCAGCAAGGTGAAGCTGTAAGGGCGTATTTCCCCACGGCTCTGCGCGTTATTCGTAGCGTATGGCCTCTATGGGGTCGAGGCGGGCAGCCTTCTTCGCCGGATACCAACCGAAGAACACGCCGGTAAAGGTGCACACGGCAAAGCTCATGATGATGGTCCAAGGCTCAATGTAGATGGGCCAGTGGGCGATGAGCTTCACGGCGTAGCTCGAGCCGATACCCAGCACGACGCCAATTAGGCCGCCGGTCACACTCATCATAATGGCCTCGATGAGAAACTGGTTGAGGATATCCACGCCCCGCGCGCCCACACTCATGCGCAGGCCAATCTCACGCGTGCGCTCGGTGACGCTCACATACATGATGTTCATAATGCCTATGCCGCCCACGACAAGCGAGATGCCGGCCACGCAGCCCAAGAGAATGGTAAGCATGCTGGTGGTGGAGTTCATCATGGTCGATAATTCCTCCTGCGAGCGGATGTTGAAATCGTCGTCGTCGCCAGCCTGGGTATCAGTGGCATCCTTCAGTTTATGCGTACGCCGCAGTATGCCCGTCATCTCCTCAACAGCCTTGTCGGTAACGCCCTCTGTGATGGCGGAGGCCTGTATCTCGCTCAGATAGGTCTGGGCGAGGATGCGCTTCATCACCGTGGTATAAGGCGCAAGCACAAGGTCGTCCTGGTCCATGCCCATCGAGTTATAGCCTTTCTTCTTCAACACGCCAATCACACGGAAAGGAATGGAATTGAAGCGCACCACCTTGCCAATGGGCGAGCCGCCGTTGGGAAAGAGATAATTGACAACGGTCTGACCGAGGATGCACACCTTGGCACTGGTCTTTATCTCCTGGTCGGTAAACACTTCTCCATCGCTGACCGACAGCTGCCGAATGTCGAGATACTCCGCATTGACGCCGTAGATGGTAGATTGTGTGTTGTTGTTGCCGTAGATAAACTGTCCGCTCGAGTTGACCACCGGGCTGATGCCCTTTATATATGAGCACTCATCCTTGAGGGCCTGATAGTCGGTAAGCTTGAGCGTCTCCATCGACGAGGCATCCTGCCTGACACCGCCACGCATGTCCTGCCCAGGATGAATCATAATCATGTTTGAGCCCATCTCCGCGATATTGGCCTGAATGCTTCGCTTTGAGCCCTGGCCAATGGCGAGCATGGTGATGACCGAGGCCACACCGATGATAATACCCAGAGCCGTGAGGAAGGAGCGCATCTTGTTGGCGCCGATGGCGCGCAAGGCTATCTTGAAAAGATTACTGTAATTCATGCTGAATGAAACTTGTTACTCGTCAGTGTTGTCAGGCAGTTTGGCCAGCGCGTCGGCGGCCGACTTAATGTTGTCGTTGTACGTATCGCTGATGACACGCCCGTCCCGTATCTCGATATTGCGCGAGGAATAGTTGGCAATGTCGGGATTGTGCGTTACGAAGATAATGGTGTGGCCCTCGGCATAGAGCCGCTGAAAGAGCACTAATATCTGGAAGCTGGTGCGTGTGTCGAGGTTTCCCGTAGCCTCGTCGGCAAGTATGACGGCGGGGTCGTTGACCAAGGCACGGGCGATGGCGACGCGCTGCATCTGGCCGCCCGACATCTGGTTTGACTTGTGATAAAGGCGGTCGCCCAGGCCCACGGCTTTCAGCGCGGCCACCGATTTCTCAAATCGTTGCCTGGTCGACACGTCATTGTTGTACATCAATGGCAGTTCCACGTTCTCCACGCTCGTCGTCTTGGGCAACAGATTGTAATTTTGGAAGATGAAGCCAATCTTACGGTTGCGGAGTACGGCACGCTGCGATTTCGACATTTGTCTGACCGATATGCCGTCGAGGAGGTACTCACCGCTTGTAGGCGTGTCGAGGCATCCAAGCTGGTTGAGCAGCGTTGACTTGCCTGAGCCCGACTTACCCATGATGGTGACAAACTCGCACTCGTAAATCTTGAACGACACGCCGCGCAGCGCATGCACCGTCTCGTCACCTACCTGGAAATCCCGCTTCACGTCGCGAAGCTCGATGACCACCTTGCGCTGCCGGCTCTCTGGCTGCGGAGCCTGGCTGTTTGCTTGCTCTGTCATACGCTTACTTCTTATTCTTATTGTTGCGCGGCCCCGGTGCAAACGGACTCGAGGTGTTGTCATCGTCAGACGCCCCGTCGCCGCTGTCAGTTGAGACGGCAACTCCGGTAATGACTTTCTGCCCACGCTTTATGCCGCTCAGTACCTGCGTGTGAGTGCCGTCGGTGGCGCCAATGTTCACGGCATGCGCCACGAGCGTGTTGCCCTCAAGCGTCCACACTTTGTTCTTGCCCGTCACGTCTTTAATCTTACGGCCGCCAACAGTCTCCTTTTCAGGCGTATAGCGCAATGCCTTGGCCGGTACGCTTAGCACGCCCTAGGTCTCGCTGGTGTAGATATTCACGTTGGCAGTAAGTCCGGGCTTAAGCTTCAGGTCGTTGTTGGGCGCACTGATTACCACCTCATAGGTCACCACGTTGTTGGTGGTTGTGGCCTCCTGTCTCACCTGTGTGACATAGCCCTGGAAAGTGTCGTCGGGATAGGCGTCAACCGTGAACGTGACGCGCTGCCCGGTTCTCACGCCGCCAATGTCGGCCTCATCCACGTCAGCCACCACGCGCATGTCTTTCAGATCTTTGGCAATGGTAAACAGCGTAGGCGTGGAGAAGCTGGCCGCAACGGTCTGTCCCTCCTCGACGCTCTTTGAGATAACCACACCGTCGATGGGCGACGTGATGGTGGCATAACCGAGGTTGGTCTGCGCGCGGTTGACCTCCTCGCGGGCCGACAGCACCGCGTCCTTGCGCTGGGAGAGCGTAGCCGACGAGGTCTGATAGCTCAAACGGGCCGACTCATAGTCGTTGGCCGAGATCAAGCCTTTCTGATACAATGCCCTGTAGCGCTGGTAATTGCCCCGCTGATAGGCCACGTCGCTCTCGGCACTGCGCAGCTGCGCCTCAGCCTCAGCCAACGAAGCCTTGGCAGAATTGAGCTGGCTGACGAGGTTGCTCTTGTCGAGCTCGGCAATCACCTGCCCCTTTTTCACCACACTGTTGTAATCAACATACAGCTTGCTTACGATACCCGACACCTGTGTGCCCACCGTTACGGTCTGCACTGCCTCAATGCTGCCCGTGGCAGTGACGTAGTTCTCAATATTGGCCGGGGCCACGGTCTCAGTGGTGAAATTGACGGTCTCCTCATTCTTGTTGACCGAAAGCAGCTAGGCTACAACAGCCAAAGCCACCACGACACCGACAATAATCCACACGCTGCTAATCTTCTTTGTCTTCATTTCAACTCTCCTGTTTGATAAAACTTCAACATATCAATATTATAGATGGCTAAGTATTTCGCCTGTAGCTCGCTTTGCCTGGCTTTCAGCAGAGCGTCCTTGCCGTTCATCAGCTCTATGACGTTCTTCAGGTTCTGCTTAAACTGCTCCTGCAAGAGGTCGTAGCTGGCCTGCGCGCTCTCCGTGCTCACCCTGGCACTTTTAAACTGCGCCTGGTTGTTATAGGCCTGCAGCCAGTAGTTCTCAATGGTCGAGTAGAGCGTGGTTTGCTTGTCGCGCAACTCGAGCTGATAGTCCTGGCGCTGCAGCATGGCCTTGTTGACCGCCGTCTTGGTCTCTCGCTGGTCAAAGATGGGGATGCTCACCATCACGCCGCCTCCCACTACGAAGTTGTTCTTCATCTGCTTGCCCCACTGGTTGTCGTTCATCGACGTGGTCGATGTTCCGGCATTTGCCGACAGTCCCACCGTCGGCATGCGCTGTGCCTTGGCCATCTTGATGGCGAGGTCGCTGCTCTTTATGCCGAGCTGCGCATTTTGTATTTCAGGGCGATAGCTTAAAGCGGCATCATAAACTGTGGCCACCTTGGGGATGTCCTGCAATGCCATATCATCGGTAGTGGCGGGAACCACAACGTCAAACTCCTCATCGTCGGTAATCTGAAGCAGCTGCTTCAGCTGCCGCTTATATTCCTTGAGCTGGCTTTCAGCCTGCACCACATTGTATTCATCCTGCGCGCGCTGGGCGGTGAGCTGAGCCAGGTCGGCCTTGCTCATGTTGCCCACCCTGACAAACTCCTTTCCACGATCCTCGTTCTTTTTCGAAGTCTCAAGCGTGGCCTTGTCCACCTCAACGGCCTCCTTGGAGTAAAGTATTTGCACAAAGAGCTGGGCTATCTGTTCCTGAATGGAGTTTGCCGTCGTAGCACTGTCAAGGGCAGCCTGGTCAGCGGTCATCTGGTTGAGCCTCACCTGGTTGCGGTTGCGGTTGCCGTTCCACACAGTCCAGTTGGCGTTGATGCCATAAGAGCCGTTGTAATACACTTTATCCACCTGCGTCTGCACGCGGCTGCCAGCTATAGTATAGCTGCCCGTCTCGGGCCAGGGATTGTAGGTTACGTTGTGCGAGGTCGAGGCCGAGAGCGAAGGCAGCAGCGCGGCCTTGCTCTGCTTCAAGTCCTCAATGGCTGAGAGATGCTTCACACGTGTTCTCTGCAGCGAGATGTTGTTGGTCAAAGCGTAGCTGATGCAGTCCTGCAGCGTCCACTGCCGCGCATGAGAGACAAGGGGCATACCGGCCGTCAGAAGCAAGGATACCAGACTCACGATGGATTTCTTCATAGAATATGATTTAATTGCATGATGTCATAAATTTGGAATTTGGATGTATCAGACATCAAAAGGTTTATTGATTGTGGGAAATATTAAGCAAATATCAATGCAATTTAACAGTTGAAAAGACACAAGAAACGATTTTGCGGCCTATCAGCTACGACTTGCTGAAATGAGGAGATGACGAGACTGCCAGGCAAACAGCGGCTGGGGGAGACCCCAGTTCTGAAAGAAAACAGCAAGTTCTTGACCTGAACGAGCCGGTTTTCGAAAAACTGTCGTATATTTGCATCGGTTTATTAATGCTCACCAAAAACAACGGTCAGTGATGAATATATTAAAGGAACTGAGAAACAAGCGGCATCCCCACGTGCTGGGAGCCCTCGACATCTTCAAGTATATCGGCCCGGGACTTCTCGTCACCGTGGGCTTTATCGACCCTGGCAACTGGGCCAGCAACTTTGCCGCAGGGTCGGAATACGGCTATGCGCTGCTGTGGGTGGTGACGCTCTCCACGGTCATGCTCATTGCCCTACAGCACAACGTGGCCCACTTGGGCATTGTCACCGGACTATGCCTGAGTGAGGCCGCCGTGAAATACACGCCCCGATGGGTGGGTCGTCCCATCATCGTGAGTGCCGTCCTTGCCAGCATCTCCACGTCGTTGGCCGAAATTCTCGGTGGCGCCATCGCCCTCCAGATGCTCTTCGGCATATCCATTCCCGTTGGCGCGCTGCTGGTGACCGCTGCCGTACTCATTCTTCTCTTCACCAATTCCTATAAGAAGATAGAGCGGGCGGTCATCGGATTCGTCTCCGTCATCGGACTGTCGTTCATCTACGAGCTGTTTCTGGTGCATATCGACTGGGGTGAGGCGGCACGGGCCGCAGTGGTGCCCTCGGTGCCGCAAGGCTCCCTGCTCATCGTGATGAGCGTCCTCGGGGCCGTGGTGATGCCCCACAACCTCTTCCTCCATTCCGAGGTGATACAGAGCCGCGAGATCAACCTCAAGGGCGACGAGCGCATCCGCCACATGCTCAAATATGAGTTTGCCGACACGCTCTTCTCCATGCTCGTGGGCTGGGCCATCAACTCTGCAATGATACTCTTGGCCGCCTCCACGTTCTTCTCCCACGGCGAGCACGTCGACGACCTGGCCCAGGCCAACGCCATGCTCGCACCGCTGCTGGGCAACAACGCCTCCAACATCTTTGCCCTGGCACTGCTCCTGGCCGGCATCTCCAGCACCATCACCAGCGGCATGGCAGCCGGCAGCATCTTCTCAGGACTCTTCGGCGAGTCGTACAACGCCAAGGACCCCCACTCTGCCGTGGGCGTGGCACTGTCGTTGGGCGTGGCCTTGCTCGCCATTCTCTTCATCGGCAACCCGTTTCAAGGACTCATCATCTCACAGATGGTGCTAAGCCTGCAACTGCCGCTCACCGTCTTCCTACAGGTGAGCCTCACCTCTTCGAGGCGCGTCATGGGCAAATACGCCAACAAGCCGTGGAACACTGTTTTCCTCTATAGTCTGGCGGGCATCGTAACGGTGCTCAACATTTGGCTTCTCGTATCCTCCTTGGCGTAAGGCCTACAGGAGGTGCCAAGAGCAGGCATGCCTATTTGCCGCTGTTTGCCTTCAGCCAATCCAGACGTCGCTGGTCAGGAAGATGCCTCACCTTGAAGCTATCGAAATGGGCACTGAAGCCATCCCCGTCAGGGCAAGCTGCAGCAAGTCCCACCTTCACTGGGGTATTGTCCTGCATCCAGCAGTTGCGCATCAGGGTGTAGCTTTTGTCGTCGAACGAATAGAACACCTCGATGGCATCCAGGCGGCGCACTGCCTTTATCCATACATAATCGACAGGGCGGTCCAGCTCGATGACGCTCCAGTCGCTGGTGTGGTGGGTCACCACACAGCTCAGGTGGTATTTTCCGTCCATATACTCGATACCCGCCTTGAGATAGTTCTCCTTGTCGATGCGAATCATCATGCAGGCTTGGTCGAACCGCACCTTGTAGTCACCACTAATCTTCACCTTAGCCTCAAACTCACCGCCATAGGTGGCATAGAAAAAAGGAGCGTCATCGACCGTGAAGCCGTAGTGGGAGATGCGCCAGTAGTCGCAGTGAGCCGGAACATCCATGGTAAGGGAGTTGCCCTTGATTTCCCAGTGCTCGGGCTCATTGAACCACTGCATGCTTGTCAGAGACTGCGCGCCCGCGCTCATGCCGAGTAAGGCGCAAATAAAGATGAGTATAATCTTCTTCATAACAACAATTATTAACTAAAAATTCAAGACCGTTGCAGGAAGTGCGCACTTTCCAAAGATTATTTGTGCGCATCTGCTGTCAGCGCGACAGCCCCGCCTTTCAGGCAGGGACATCCGCGCACCACTGTTACAGCTTTTCAATCTGTTCCATAGTCAGCCCCGTGGTCTTCACGATGTCAGCCATGGGATAGTTAAGGGCTTTCAGCTTACGAGCTATCTCCAGCGACATAGCTGTGCGACCTTGCTGCATGCCCTTCTCAATGCCTTGCTGCATGCCCTTCTCAATGCCGATTTCCATGCCTTTCTTCATGCCTTTCTTCATGCCTTTTTCCATGCCCTCCTTAAGACCCTGCTGAGTTCCATATTTTAGGGCATCGTCCTTGACGGTGCGCTCGACCATGACTGCATCCCAGAACTCCTCATAACCGTAGAGCTGGGCCTCAGTGTAGGACGACTCCTCAAGCAGCGAGACAGCCTTGTTGATTTCAGGGTTTTCGATAAACTCGTCGGGTATCTCGCGCACGTCGTCGTGCATCTCGGTAAGGAAGCGGAGCCAAAGCACCATCATCTTCTTGTCCAGCACATTCTGCGGCTTAAACTTGGGCAGCTCAACAAAGACGAAGTGCAGACCGTCTATCACCTTGTCGGTGTGCTCAATGTTGACAATGTCGTAGAGATGATAGAATTCTTTCATATCCCGCTCAAAGATGTCGTTCACCAAGCTCAGCGAATACACCGGCTGAAGATAGCTGTAGTGGCAGGCCTTGTCCAACTGGCGCACATAGGCCTTCGACGCGTTGAAGAGCACACGCTGCATGAACGTGTCGGTCCAATACATCTGCATCTCCACGAGAAACTGGCGTCCCAACGTGTCCTTGCAGCGCACGTCAACTATCGTATTCTTTTTTAGAGGCGTATTGGGCACCAGCTCGGCAGGCAGAAACTCAACGCTCTCTATCTGCTCGCCCTCCTTGAAAGGCAACAAGGCATTGAGAAAGCTGGTTGCCAAGTCAGCGTGCTCACCGAAGATTTTCTTGAACGTCAGGTCGGCGCGCGGGTCCAAATATTTCTGTACCTTCATAGCATCACGTCTTTATAACAGGTTTATATCTGTTGCAAATATCGCAAAAAAAAATGACAGTACAAAGAGAAACGACTGCTTTTTCATGGCAAGGCATAGTCTTTTTTCTCTCGGATACTGGCTGGACCAGGGCAAAGGGCAGTCTCGGGGCAATGCAATATGGCTTAATGACAGCGCGGAGTGGCACAAACGACATGGCGGGAACGTGAGGCACGAGCCATGCGAGCGCGTCAACGACATAGCCTGAGCCCCGCAGCTTCTACTCCTCGAAATGACGCAGGCGGGCGATATACTTGCCGAGGATGTCGAACTCTATGTTGACCACGCTGCCCACCTGCATGTCGCAGAAGTTGGTGTGCTCGCGGGTGTAAGGAATGATGGCTACGGTGAACTCGTTGTCGGTGGGCGAGATGACGGTGAGCGATACCCCGTTGACCGTCACCGAGCCTTTATCGACCGTGAAATAGCCCCGGCGCGCCATTTTGCTGTCATGCGGATAGCGGAACGTGAAATAGGTGCTGCCGTCGGCGTCGCGCATGGCCACGCACTCAGCCGTCTCGTCAACGTGTCCCTGCACGATGTGGCCGTCGAGGCGGCCGTTCATCAGCATCGACCGCTCCACGTTGACCTTGTCGCCCACTTTCAGCTGTCCGAGATTGCTGCGGTCAAGCGTCTCCCGCATGGCCGTCACCGTGTAGCAGTCGCCGCTGACGCCTACCACTGTCAGGCATACGCCGTTGTGCGAGATGCTCTGGTCTGTCTTCAATTGCTGCGCAAACGAGCAGCTGAGCGTCAGGTCGATATTGCCGCCCTCACGCCGGATGGCACGCACCGTGGCCATCTCCTCGACTATTCCACTAAACATTTGTGTTCCTTTCTTTAAGTAATTCAAGTTGTTGTCAAGCAAAAAAAGAGAACCGGGGCTGCCCGAGGCAATCCTCAATTCTCTTTGTTTATCTGAAAAAGGGACTGCCCTGACGATGTGATGAAAACTCCAGCTTAAAAAGTTGTGAGCGCTCTTCGCTTTTGTAATCCACCGGCCCGGAGGCTTAGTCGCAGAGGCGATTTATGTGGCCCGCCATTGGACGGAGAAGCAACTCGGTTTTCATATTAATTTGATGAGTATCCCGATCAAATCAGAACAATCCCAAATCTCTTGTGTCTCTTTTCGCCTGCAAATATACGACGTTTCCCTTAACCGGCAAAATTTTCAATGTCTTTTTTACCCTGCCATCATTATTTTTAGGTATTCTTATGGCTAAACAGTAGTTTGCAGCCCGTTTGCAAGTTTTTTTTTGTAATTTTGCCTAAAGTAAGGAAAATAACAGGTTCAAGCATGAAATTATCAGAGTTGCATACCGGCGACAGCGGCATCATCGTCAAAGTGACGGGACACGGTGGTTTTCGCAAGCGCATCGTGGAGATGGGCTTCATCAAGGGCCAAAAGGTTGACGTGCTGCTCAACGCCCCGCTCAAGGACCCGGTGAAGTACCGCGTCATGGGCTACGAGGTGAGTCTGCGCCACAGTGAGGCCGACATGATTGAGGTGATGACCGTGAGCGAATACGAGCAACTGAGGCAAACGGAGAGCCCGGCAGAGGCCGACGGGCGCAGCACGGAGTCTGACGGCGGCGCCATTGCACAACCGGCCGCCGACGCCGACACGCAGCCACAGCCCCGCCACAGCGTAAGCGACGAGGAGCTCAAGGCGGCGGCAGAGCAGAAGAGCCGCGTCATCAACGTGGCACTCGTAGGCAACCCCAACTGCGGCAAGACCTCGCTCTTCAACTTCGCCTCCGGCGCCCACGAGCGGGTGGGCAACTACTCCGGGGTAACCGTCGATGCCAAGGAAGGCCACGCCACATTCGAGGGCTACCAGTTCAACATCGTCGACTTGCCCGGCACCTACTCGCTGTCGGCCTATTCGCCCGAGGAGCTCTACGTGCGCAAGCAACTGGTGGAGAAAACGCCTGACGTGGTCATCAACGTCATCGACACCTCCAATCTTGAGCGCAACCTCTACCTCACCACCCAGGTCATGGACATGCACCTGCGCATCGTGGTGGCACTCAACATGTTTGACGAGACCGAGAAGCGCGGCGACAACATGGACCTCAACCGGCTGTCGGAACTGTTCGGCATGCCGATGGTGCCCACCGTGTTCAAGACCGGCGAAGGTGTGAAGGAACTGTTCCACAAGGTCATCGAGATTTACGAGAGCACCGAGGACACTGACAGCCACTACCGCCACATACACATCAACCTCGGCCATGAGATTGAGCATGGCATAAAGGACATACAGGAGCACCTCAAGCAGGAGCCGCACATCCGCGAGCGCTACTCCACCCGTTTCCTGGCCATCAAGCTGCTGGAGCGCGACAAGGAGGTGGAGGACCTGGTAAGGCAGATGCCCGACGCCGAGGAGATATTTCTTCACCGCGACCAGGCAGCGCGTCGCGTGAAGGAGGAGACCAACGTCGATTCGGAGACCGCCGTCATGGATGCCAAATACGGCTTCATCCACGGCGCGCTGAAAGAGGCCAACTATCAGGTGGGCGACAACGACGACGCCTACCGCACCTCACACGTCCTCGACCGCATTCTGACCAACAGCATTGTAGGGTTCCCGCTGTTCCTGGGAGCCCTGGCCATCATGTTCATCGCCACGTTCTGGCTGGGGTCCTATCCGCAGGACTGGCTCGACCAGCTGTTCGGCTGGGTGGGCGGCCTCATCAGCAAGGCAATGCCCGACGGCCCCGTAGAGGCGATGCTCGTCGATGGCATCATCGGCGGCGTAGGCTCCGTGGCCTCATTTCTGCCGCAAATTCTCATTCTCTATCTCTTCATCTCGTTTATGGAGGACAGCGGCTACATGTCGCGTGCCGCCTTCATCATGGACAAGATCATGCACAAGATGGGCTTGCACGGCAAGTCGTTCATCCCGCTCATCATGGGCTTCGGCTGCAACGTGCCGGCCGTGATGGCCACGCGCACCATCGAGAGCAAGCGCTCCCGCTTCGTCACCATGCTCATCCTGCCCCTTATGAGCTGCGAGGCGCGCATTCCCATCTACATCATGATCATAGGCTCTTTCTTCACGCGGACGGCAGCCCCGTTTGTCATGCTGTCGCTCTATCTGGTAGGCATGATGATGGCCGTCGTCCTTAGCCGCATCTTCACCAAGACGCTGTTCAAGGGTGAGGACACGCCCTTCGTGATGGAGCTGCCGCCCTACCGCTTCCCCACGCTCAAGGCATTGGGGCGGCACACCTGGGAGAAAGGCAAGCAATATCTGAAGAAGATGGGCGGCATCATTCTCGTGGCGTCAATCATCGTCTGGGCGCTGAGCTACTTCCCCCACCCCACCGGACTCACCGGGCAGCAGCAACAGGGACAGAGCTACATTGCGCGCATCGGACAGGCCGTGGAGCCAGTGTTCAGGCCGCAGGGCTTCAACTGGAAGCTCGACGTAGGCCTCATCGCCGGCGTGGGGGCCAAGGAGATTGTGGCCTCTACCATGGGCGTGCTGTATTCCAACGACGACAGCTTCTCCGACGACGACAGCTACAATGACGAGAGCGGCAAATACGAGCGGCTGCGCAAGCAGATAGAAGCCGACCTGGCCCAACTGCATCACGTGCCAGTGGCCGAGATAGGCCCCACGGCATCGCTCACCGCCTACTGCTACCTGCTCTTCGTGTTGCTATACTTCCCCTGCATCGCGACCATCGCAGCCATCAAGGGTGAGACGGGGTCCTGGAAATGGGCTCTCTTCGCGGCTACCTACACCACAGTGCTGGCATGGGTGGTCTCAGCCCTGGTGTTCCAGGTGGGCAGCCTATTTATATAAGGAGAGAGGCAGGCTTCTAAGGTGAGAGGCAGACTTCTTGAGACGCTATAAAGGAAAAGGGAACCCGGGACAAGCGCCCGGATTCCCTTTTATTATTGTTGCTTACCCGCAGAGGACCTCTTTCTATTCCTCAGGCAGGTGGAACTGGTAGCGCAGGTCGAACACCTCGCTCACCTTGTTGATTTCGAGGAACGTCGTGCCCTCGCCCATGTTGTCGAGCGAGCCGGAGAGATAGGCCACCTTGTCGTCGTTGCCCAGATAGCCCTTCTGCCTGAGCATGCGCAGGGCAGCGCGGAAGATGACGTCGGAGCTGGCGTGTTCTTTCTGATAGACGGCAATGACTCCGTAGGAAAGGTTGAGCCAGCGCTGCGTCTTCTCGTTGTAGCAGATGGCGAGGATGGGCTTCGGACCGCGGTAGGTGGCCAGGCAGCGGGCCGTGTAGCCCGACTTCGACGCCGTGATGATGCCCTCTACGCCCAAGAGCCGCGTGGCCTCAATGGCCGCATGAGAGAGAAACTCCCGCTGCGTACAGTGCTCATTCAGTGGTACATTGTAAATCGGGTCGAAGCTCTGGCGGTCCTTTTCGGCCTGCTCCGCAATGGCGGCCATGGTCTGCACGGCCTCAAGAGGATACTTGCCCGAGGCCGTCTCACCGCTCAGCATCAGCGCGTCGGTGTTGGAATAGATGGCGTTGGCAATGTCGGTCACCTCAGCGCGGGTTGGGCGCGGGTTGGTAATCATCGTGTGAAGCATCTGCGTAGCCACGATGACCGGCTTGTGATGCTCCACGCACTTGCGGATAATCATGCGCTGGATGCCCGGGATACGCTCCACGGGCACCTCTATGCCAAGGTCGCCGCGGGCTACCATGACGCCGTAGCTGGCCTTGATGATCTCGTCAATATTGTCAACTCCCTCCTGGTTCTCAATCTTTGAGATGATCTTGATGTCGGAATGATGCTCGTCGAGAATTTTCTGCACCTCCTGCACATCGGCCGCCGAGCGCACAAAGCTATGGGCGATGAAGTCGATGTCCTCCTCTATGGCCAGCAGTATGTTGCGGCGGTCACGCTCGGTGAGCGCGGGCAGGTCGATATGTTCGCCCGGCACGTTGACGCTCTTGTGCGCGCCAAGCACGCCGTCGTTCTGCACCTCGGCATACACCGTCGGCCCCACAATCTCCTGTACGCTCATGTCGATGGCTCCGTCGTCGAAGAGTATATCGTCGCCCTTTTTCAGGTCGTGGGCAAAGTCAGGATACGACACATTGATGATGTCGTGTGACGTCGCCATCTCCGGCCGGCCGAATATTTTCACCGTCTCTCCGGCCTTGTAGCTGATGGGACTCTCCACGTCGGTGGTGCGCACCTCCGGGCCCTTGGTGTCGATGAGTATGCCGATGTGCGGCGATACGGCCCTCACGTTGCGTATGATTGTGCGTATGCCGTCAGGCGTGGCGTGCGCAGTGTTCATGCGCACCACGTTCATGCCCGCATTGAAAAGACTGCGGATGAAATCGACGTCGCATCTGCGATCACTGATGGAACACACTATTTTTGTCTGCTTCATGGATAATGAGTTTTATTGTTTTGCTAATACCTATTGTTAAATGTGAATGTTTTCTGACCCGCAGCCGTTATCCGAGGCTGCTGACATAAGCCGCGCACTGCTCGGCGCAACGCTCGCCGTCGATGCCCGCCGACACGATGCCGCCCGCATAGCCTGCGCCCTCCCCGCAAGGGAAAAGGCCCTGCAGGCGCACGTGCTGCAGCGTGACGCGGTCGCGCAGGATGCGTACGGGGCTCGACGTGCGCGTCTCGGTGGCTATCAGCACCGCCTCATTGGTGAGGAAGCCGTGGCTCTTGCGGCCGAACACGCGGAAGCCTTCCTGCAGCCGGCCCGCTATGAACTTTGGCATCCAGAAGTGCAACGGACTGCTGACCAGGCCCGGGGCGTAACTGCTCTTGGGCAGGTCGAAGCTCAGCCGGCCGTTGACGAAGTCGGCCATGCGCTGCGCCGGGGCCGTCTGCCGCCGGTTGCCCTGCTGCCAGCAGTCACGCTCGAGCCGCTCCTGAAAGCGCCTCCACATCCTCGGGATGCAGCTCCACCACCATGCCACTGTTGGACCACTGCGAGCCGCGGTTGCTCGGCGACATGCCGTTGACCACTATCTGCTCAGGCCCCGTGGCGGCAGGAATGACAAAGCCTCCGGGACACATGCAGAAACTGTAGACGCCACGGCCATTGACCTGTGTGACAAAGGAATATTCGGCCGCGGGCAGATACTTGCCACGTCCCTGCCGGCTGTGATACTGTATCTGGTCGATGAGCTGCGACGGATGCTCGAGGCGCACGCCTACGGCAATGCCCTTTGCCTCTATCTCAATGCCGGACGCTGCAAGGTAGCGATACACGTCGCGCGCGCTGTGGCCGGTGGCCAAGATCACAGGGCCCCGGTAGCTCTCCTCGGCCCCCGTGGCCAGGTTGACGGCCCTCACGCCGACCACCCGCGACTGCCGGTCGATGGCAAACGCCGTCATCTTAGTCTGGAAATGCACCTCTCCCCCACTCCGCTCTATCTGCAGCCGCATGTTCTCAATGACGCGCGGCAGCTTGTCGGTGCCGATATGGGGGTGGACATCGGCCAGGATGGAGGCCGGGGCACCGTGCTGACAAAACACGTTGAGTATCTTGTCCACACTGCCCCGTTTCTTGCTGCGGGTGTAGAGCTTGCCGTCGCTGTAGGCTCCGGCGCCGCCCTCTCCGAAACAATAGTTGCTCTCGGGATCCACCTGCTGGGTCTTGGTGATGAGCGCCATGTCGCGTTTGCGGTCACGCACGTTCTTGCCCCGCTCCAGAATAATGGGACGCAGGCCAAGCTCTATCAGGCGCAGGGCGGCAAACAGTCCGCCCGGGCCCTCGCCGACGACGATGACCTGCGGCCGTCCGCTCACATCGGGATAGTCGGTACGGATGTAGTCATCATCCTGAGGCAGCTCGTTGATGAAGACACGAACCTTCAGGTTGACCACCACCGTACGCTGTCTTGCGTCGATGCTACGGCGCAGCACGCGCACGCGGTTCACGCTGTCGGCGGCTATGCCCTTCTCCCTCGCGAGGTAAGCTATGATATTCTGCTCAGAGCTGGCCACTTCTGGCAGCACACGTATCTGGTATTCGGCGACCATGTCTATCAACTGTTATTTCATCTGCAAAATTACCGCTTTTCTTTCATATCGCAAGGAAAATGTGCGATTAATCTGCTTTTCCCTTGGCACTAAAGCAAAACATTCGTAACTTTGCAACCAAGGACGGCCATAGCCCGCTCGTTAAAGGGATGGTCGTGCATCAACAAAATCATTATTACAATGAAGGTATTAAAATTCGGCGGAACATCGGTAGGTTCCGTGAAAAGTATTCTGAGTGTTAAACGCATTGTAGAGAAAGAGGCGCGCAGTCAACCCATTGTTGTTGTCGTCAGTGCCTTGGGCGGCATCACCGACCAGCTCATCTCCACATCACAAATGGCCAAGGACGGCAACGAAGAGTGGAAGCACTCGTTCGAGGCAATGGTTGACCGTCACCACAAGATGATCGACACCATCATCACCGACACCAACGACCGGGAGCAGCTGTTTAATAAGGTGGACGCCCTGCTTGAGCAGCTGCACTCCATCTACTATGGCGTTTACCTCATCCACGACCTCAGCCAGAAAACGCTTGACACCATCGTCAGCTACGGCGAGCGGCTGAGCTCAAACATTGTGGCCACCCTGGTGAAAGGGTCAAAATGGATGGACTCACGCAGCTTTATCAAGACAACGGTCATCAATGGCAAGAACGCGCTCGACAGCGAGCAGACGAGCCAGCTGGTCAGGCAAGCGTTCAGCGAGTTGCCGCGCGTCACGCTCGTGCCAGGCTTCATCTCGTCGGACAAGGACACTGGCGAGACCACCAACCTCGGACGCGGCGGCTCCGACTATACGGCAGCCATTATCGCCGCTGACCTCAACGCCGAAATACTGGAAATATGGACCGACGTCAATGGCTTCATGACCGCAGACCCGCGCGTCATCAAGACCGCCTACACCATCGACGAGCTAAGCTACGTCGAGGCCATGGAGCTGTGCAACTTCGGCGCAAAGGTGGTCTATCCGCCCACCATCTACCCGGTGCGCGTGAAGAACATACCCATCCGCATCAAGAACACCTTCAACCCGGAGGCGCGCGGCACCATCATCAAAGACAAGATTGAGAACGACCACAAGCCCATCAAGGGCATATCGAGCATCAAGAACACCACGCTCATCACCGTCTCGGGACTGGCCATGGTGGGTGTCATCGGCGTCAACCGGCGCATCTTCACCGCGCTGGCCAACAATGGCATCAGCGTGTTTATGGTATCACAGGCATCCTCTGAGAACTCCACCTCAATAGGCGTGCGCGACGCCGACGCCGAGAAAGCGGCCCATGTTCTTAACGAAGAGTTCGCGGCAGAGATAGAGGACGGTGCCATGTACCCCATGCACGTTGAGAGCAATCTCGCCACCGTAGCCATCGTGGGCGAGAACATGAAACATGCGGCCGGTATCGCCGGCAAACTGTTCGGCACGCTCGGGCGAAGCGGCATCTCGGTCATCGCCTGCGCGCAAGGCGCCTCTGAGACCAACATCTCTTTCGTGGTCAAGTCAGAGAACCTGCGCAAGACCATGAACGTGCTGCACGACTCTTTCTTCCTCTCGGAATACAAGGTGCTCAACCTCTTCATCTGCGGTGTCGGCACCGTAGGCGGCAAACTCATCGAACAGATACGCTCGCAATACGAGCAGCTTAAGGAGCACTCGCGCCTCAAACTGACCGTCGTGGGCGTGGCCAGCTCGCGCAACGCCATTTATTCGCGCGACGGCATCGACCTCGACAACTACCAGGAACTGCTCCGTCAGTCGGAACCCAGCAACCCGCAGCAGCTGTGCGACAACATCCTGAAGATGAACATCTTCAACTGCGTATTTGTCGATTGCACGGCCTCCAAGGACATCGCGGCACTCTACCAGACGTTCCTCGACCACAACATCAGCGTCGTTGCGGCCAATAAAATTGCGGCAAGCTCAAGCTACGAGAGTTACGTAAAGCTGAAAGAGACGGCTCTCCGCCGCGGCATTAAGTTCCTTTTTGAGACAAATGTGGGCGCAGGACTGCCCATTATCGGCACCATCAACGACCTGCGCAACTCCGGCGACCGCATTCTGAAGATTGAGGCCGTGCTGAGCGGAACCATCAACTTCATCTTCAACACGCTCTCCGCCGACTGCCCCCTGTCGCAGGCTGTCCGCCTGGCCAAGGAGAAAGGCTTCTCTGAGCCCGACCCCCGCATCGACCTCAGCGGCACCGACGTCATACGCAAGCTCGTCATTCTCACCCGCGAGGCAGGCTACCGGGCCGAACAGGACGACGTGGAGAGACACTTGTTTATCCCTGACAAATACTTTAACGGCACATTAGATGACTTCTGGGCGCATCTGCCCGAACTGGACAATGATTTCGAACAGAGGCGCAGACGGCTCCAGGCCGAGGACAAGCACTGGAGCTTTGTGGCGACGATGGACCACGGCCACACGAGCGTCGCCCTGCAGGAGGTGGCCAAAGACCACCCGTTCTACAACCTTAAGGGCAGCAACAACATCATCCTGCTCACCACGGAGCGCTACAAGGAATACCCCATGCTCATCCAGGGCTACGGTGCCGGTGCCAGTGTAACAGCCGCAGGCGTGTTTGCCAATATCATCAGCATAGCCAACGTTTAATCCGATTTATCATGAAACACATTATTATATTAGGCGACGGTATGGCCGACCATGCCGTGGCACGCCTTGGGGGAAAGACACTGCTGCAATATGCCGACACCCCATACATGGACATGCTCGCCCGCAGAGGGCGTACAGGACGGCTGATGACCATCCCAGACGGCTTTCTGCCGGGCTCGGAGGTAGCCAACAGCACCATCCTCGGCTACGACCAAAACATCGTGTATGAGGGCCGCGGGCCGCTTGAGGCAGCCTCGATAGGCTACCGCATGGCCCCAGAGGACCTGGCCCTGCGCTGCAACATCATCCACGTAGCCGACGGCCGTATCGTCACCCACAACGGCGGCAACCTCACCACTGACAACGCAAGGCCACTCATCGACGCACTCAACAACGCGCTGGGCAGCGAACGCGTGAGATTTATCACCGGCATACAATACCGCCATCTGCTCATCGTGAAATACGCCAGCAAGCACATCGAGTGCGCACCACCCCACGACTATCCCGACCACGAGTGGCAACCGCTATTGGTGAAGCCCGAGAAAGGTTGGGAGAACAAGCGGGAGCCTGTCATCGGCTTCGACGGCAAGCCCACCGGCGAAGAGCGAATGACGGCTCAGGAGACCGCTGACCTACTCAACAGCCTCATACGACGCAGCCAGCAAGTGCTGGAGCAACAGCCCTACAACCGCGAGCAGGCAGAGAAAGGCGAGCGCACTGCCAACCTCATCTGGCCATGGGGCGGAGGCTACCGTCCGTCGATGAAGACCCTGATGGAAAAATACCCGCAGATAAAGTCGGGCAGCTGCATCTCGGCAGTAGACCTCATCCGGGGTATCGGACAATATGCCGGCCTCGACATCATCAAGGTGCCGCGTGCCACTGGCCTTGCCGACACCAACTATGAGGGCAAGGTGCAGGCAGCGCTCACGGCACTCTACAATCAGGACTTCGTCTTCGTGCATTTCGAGGCCAGCGACGAGGCGGGACACGACGGCAACCTCGCCCTGAAGCTGCAGACCATAGAAAATCTCGACCACCGCGTGGTGGAGCCCATCTACAATGAGGTGAAACAATGGCACGAGCCGGTGGCCATAGCCGTCATGCCCGACCATCCCACGCCCGTGGAGGTGCGCACCCACGTCAAGGAGCCCGTACCCTTCCTCGTGTGGCACCGCGGCATCGAGCCAGACGACGTGCAGGTGTACGACGAGGTGTCATGCGTCAGCGGAGCCTGCGGCATGCTTCATCTCACTGAGTTTATGGACAAGTTTATCAGCATCGAATAACCAACACTATGAAATACTACAGTACCAACCATAATGCCCCGCTGGCCTCGCTGCGCGTAGCCGTGGAGCGCGGACTTGCCCCCGACCGGGGCCTGTACATGCCGGAGCAGATAAAGAGGCTGCCCCGCGAGTTCTTTGAGCATATCGACAGGCTGACGTTCCAGGAGCTCTCGCTCGAGGTGGCCAGGGCTTTCTTCGGCGATGACGTTGAGCCTGAGGCCCTCAGGCGCATCGTCTATGACACTTTGTCATTCGACACGCCCGTCGTCAAGGTCGAGGACAACATCTATGCCCTTGAGCTTTTCCACGGCCCCACGCTGGCCTTCAAGGATGTGGGGGCCCGCTTCATGGCGCGCCTGCTGCAATACTTCATCCGCAGGGACCAGCAGGAGACCGGCGACCACAGGCTGGTGAACGTGCTGGTGGCCACGAGCGGCGACACGGGCTCGGCCGTGGCCAACGGCTTTCTCGGCGTCGATGGCATCCACGTCTATGTACTCTACCCCAAGGGGAAGGTGAGCCGCATACAGGAAAGCCAGTTCACCACGCTCGGCCGCAACATCACGGCCCTGGAGGTGGACGGCGTGTTCGACGACTGCCAGGCCCTGGTAAAGAACGCCTTCATGGACCAGACGCTCAACGAGCGCATGGTACTCACCTCGGCCAACTCCATCAATGTGGCGCGCTTCCTGCCGCAGGCTTTCTATTATTTCAACGCCTACGCCCAGCTCAAGCGCAAGGGAGCGGTCACCATCGACGACGGCGACCCCCTCAGCTCCAACCTAATGGTCTGCGTGCCGAGCGGCAACTTCGGCAACATCACGGCCGGACTGTTCGGCGCACGCATGGGACTTCCCGTCAGCCACTTCATTGCCGCCAACAACGCCAACGACGTTTTCTTCAACTATCTGCAGTCAGGCGAATACCATCCCATGGCCAGCAAGCAGACCCTCGCCAACGCCATGGACGTGGGGGCGCCAAGCAACTTCGCCCGCATCCTCGACCTCTACGGCAACAGCTGGGAGGCCATACGCAACGACATCAGCGGCGCCACCTACACCGACGACCGCATTCGCCAGACCATGAGAGCCTGCTACCAGACCAACGGCTACGTGCTTGACCCTCACGGAGCCTGCGGCTACCAGGCCCTCAAGGAGCAGCTGCCCGCCGGCAAGGTAGGCGTCTTCCTCGAGACCGCCCACCCCGCCAAGTTCAAGGAAAAGGTCGATGCCATCCTCGGGTCCGACATCGACATCCCCGACCGCCTCGCCGCCTTCATGCGGGGCAAGAAGCAGAGCGTGCCCATGCCCAACGACTTCGGACAGTTCAAGGACTATCTCCTGGCGCAATAATCCGCGGGCAGGAACAAGCCCACATCATCGGGCCGCCACGTCATTGTAAGTAATGCAATGGCGTGGCGGCTCCGTTTAGTGTCGTTGCCCCAACGGCGCGCGGCCTTATCGCCAAGGGCGAGGCCCTTACAGCTTGCCGTCCAGCACCTGCATGAACTCAGTGCCGGTGATGGTCTCCTTCCTCAGCAGGATGGCAGCGGCCTTGTCCATCTCGGCCGCATGCCCGGTGATGATCCTCACGGCCTTGTCGTGGGCCTGACGGATGATCTCGCTCACCTCCTTGTCGACGTCGCGTGCCGTGGCCTCGCTGCACGTGCGCGTCGGGCGCCCTCCGAGG
>CABVDL010000022.1 GCA_902497035.1 uncultured Prevotella sp. | reverse complement strand
TTCTTGTACTACTACTTCTCTGTTTATGTAATCGTCTCAAAGAACGCTTCTCTGTAGCTCCCGGCGTTTTTCCGAAAGCGAGTGCAAAGTTATCGCAATCTTTTTAATACTGCAAGAAAACATGTGATTAATTGCCTATAATTAACAACGCTTAACTATTAATGGCCACATATTGCACTTTAAACGTCATGTTTTTCCAACTCCTCTTTAATTTTTGTAACTGCTATGTGATAACTTGCTTTCAGTGCGCCGACACTTGTATCCAGCAGTTTCGACATTTCCGAATATTTCATATCGTCGTAATAGCGAAGATTGAAAACAGCACGTTGCACATCGGGTAGTTTTGCGATGGCTTGTTGCAAGAGGGTCTGAGCATGGTCGCCGTCGAAATTGTTGTCTCCCATCAGCATATTGGCTACCCCTGGCTCATCGTCGATATCGACCGTGGTCGTTTTTTGCTTTCGCCTGAGAAAATCAATAGCCTCGTTGATGGCAATACGATAAAGCCATGTGGAGAGTTGTGACTTGCCCTGAAAGGAATCCAGATTGGTCCATGCCTTGAGAAATGTGTTTTGCAGCACGTCGTCAGCATCGTCATGCGACAGCACCAGCCGCCGTATTTGCCAATACAATGGCTGGCTGGACAACTTGACCAATTCCGCAAAGGCCTTTTCGCGCGTGGCCGGATTGCTCAGTCTGGCTATCAGTTGTTTATCGTCGGATCCTCTCACTGCCTCCCACTGAATTAACTTAAATGTAATTCTTTAATTGATTGTAAATCAGATTGTCGTATCCATATACATCTCTATAGGCATTCAGCTTTCCATGCTCATTAGGATAAAGCGTGAAATAGATGATGTACACTGGCACCACAGGCTTTACCGTGACGGTGCTAATGAGCATTTTCTTTTGCAGTGTGTCATACACCTGCGCTTCGTCTTCCGTCAGATCTCTTTTTCGTTTGCCCAAGGGAGAGACATCAGCATGCATCGAATAATGTATCTTTCGAATGGTTGCGTCGTGCCCCTTGCCCAAGAGGAAGACGGCCAGATCGAACGGACGCTCAACCCGGATGCAACCGTGGCTTACGTCGCGGTCGTTGCGGCTAAACACATTTTTCGAGGATGTGTCGTGGAGGTAAATGGAGAAGTCATTATTAAAACGGAAAATAATCCGTCCAAGGGCATTGCCCTCTCCCCCCTCCTGTATAGCGAGGTAGTCGCCCGACTCCAGGCCATAACGCAATCCCCAGCTTGGGGGGAGAATGTCGCCGGTAGCCCGCTCGCGGATGAAATAGCGATGCTGTTTGAAATATGCGGGATTGCCTAACCTTGGTATAATACTTTTCCTGACAATGCTCCGCGGCATAATCCATTGTGGATTGACATCCATCCGGTTGATGTCGCTGCACAGCATGGGGGTCTTCGACTCAAGCGACCCGCAGCCAATGCGCATGTTTAGCACCTTCCCTCCATCGATTGCCAGTAAATGGAAAGACGGGATGTTTACCAAAACCTTTTTCTGCTCGTCCCAGGGATAAGTGTTAAGCCGCCACCGGGTTCTTTCCAGATTAACCAAAATCAATTTGCGGCCGTAATAAGACACGGAATCAGAGTTGAGCAGCTGCAGCAGACGGCTGTAGTAAGCATTATGCGGTTCTCCCCCGTCAAGAAAGGTGTCCAGGCTGTCGTTGCTGATGGCCTGTGAAGTCTGATGAAAGAAAGATGAGCCTGGCGTGGGACAGGGTAAGCCGAACAAAATGTTGTATGTGACGCGTCCTGAAGCTGTGTCGTGTATATCGAGCTGATTGAAGAGCTTCTTGGGATTGACATAGCCAAAACGCTGTCCGGCGGCATATCGGAAGCAGGCTTTGGTCAGATTGTATTCTAAACGGCCATAGACGCGGCTCACCGTGTTCTGTCCGTTGTCGAACCTCAGGTTTCTTGCCCTCTCCAGGTCTGCCTCAATCTGAGGCAGACGGAACTTGACGGGGCTGAAGCCCAGACGGGTAACCGTCCGCAGGCGCACGATTAGGGAGTCGGCCTGCGGAGAGACCCCTTTGCGATTGATCCACATCAGTCCCCTGCGCTTGGCATAGTGGCTGCGGGCATAAAAGTCAGCCAGTGTGGAGTCGCTGTCGGATGCGGCCAGTGACAGCACCGTTGAGCGCACCCGACGGGGCATCAGCCGGTAGTCGTCGGTTGCCAGTGACGCATAGTCACGCAATGAGACATGTGCGTTTGGATTGGCGACATGTTCCCGACATCCCGTCAGACTGTATAGCGTAAGAAAGAGAAAAAGCTGGTAAGGGAAATGTGAATATAAAACGGCTCCCGGTCTCACTTCCTGTCTATTACCGAATGGAAATCTTTCTCACCACGCTGCCCACCTTCACGATGTAGCATCCTTTCGGCAAGTTAAGATTGTAATTCTTGTCATTGCCGTCAACCTTAAGACTGAGGACCCTCACCCCGGTGATATTGTATATATAGAGGTTTTCGCCCGCAGCCCCGGCCACACGCAGTGTAGAGCCTTTCAGCTCGATGGAAATCTGGGAGAAATCGTTCTCGATAATTTCTATACCGGGCATGGCATTGACTTGCTGCACCATGAACGGCACAGCTCCGCATCCCAGCATCAATGTGAAAAGTATTTTTTTAATCATAAGCACGTGCATTGAATTCGCTTGCAAATATAGATAAAAAAGTTGAGACGTTGGTGTTTGGCAAGCGTCCAAATGCGTACGTTTAATTTTTTTTAATACACAATACGGTTCAATGCCTTGGTTATGGCCCGCCGGATGACTGTCAGAGACGATGGCTCAGGGCTGCTGGATTACGGGTACGACCAGTCCCTCATTTGCCAGGAAGCTGTTGGGGAAGATGGCCTGCGCCTCTCTGAGGATATTGTCCTCATTGTCGTAGCGTGCGCTGAAATGGCCAAGCATCAGCCGTCCGACGTGCGCATTGAGGGCTACCCGTGCCGCCTGCTGCGATGTGGAGTGATAATACAGACGGGCGCGGTCGGCGCAACTGCTGTCATAGGTCGAGTCGTGGTAAAGCAGGCTGACCCCCTCGACAAGCTGGCTCAACTGTGGCTTGTAGCGTGTGTCACAGCAGTAGGCGTAGGCGCGGGGCGGCGCAGAGGGAACGGTAAAACGGCTGTTGGGTATCGTCTCTCCGTCTGGTGTCACCCAGTCGGCCCCGTTCTTGATGTTGTTGATCTGGCTGACCGGCACCTCGTAGCAGTCAATCATGTCGCGCCGGATATGCGGCAGCGTGGGCTTCTCGCGGAACAGGAACCCGCAGCACGGGATGCGGTGGTCGAGCGGGATGCTCTCCACGGTCAGACTGCGGTCCTCAAAGATGGTCTGATGCTTGTCTGTATCGACGGCATGGAACACCACCTTAAATTCCAGTGCGTTGCAAAACAGCTTCATCTCCTCCTTTAGCAGTGTCTCAAAATCACCTGGCGCATAGACGTGTAGCGGAGCTGTACGTCCGAGCATCCCAAAGGTGGAGATGAGACCGACGAGACCGAAACAGTGGTCACCGTGGAGATGAGAGATAAAGACGGCCTGTATCTTGGTAAACCCGATGCGTGAGCGGCGCAGCTGCATTTGCGTACCCTCGCCGCAGTCAATCATAAAATACTTGCCGCGCATCTCCACAACCTGCGACGAGGCGGAATGCCTCAGTGTCGGCAATGCGCTGCCGCATCCCAGCACATGTATGTTGAACGGCTCCATGGTTTTATTTTGCCCGTTTGTAGACAAAGATACCGTTGTTGTTTTCCAGATACAGGGAGTCGCTGCCGAGGTTGTCGATGGCGAACGTGTCGCGGTTGAGCACGAGCTTTCCGTTGA
Source organism: uncultured Prevotella sp. (assembly GCA_902497035.1). GTDB lineage: Bacteria > Bacteroidota > Bacteroidia > Bacteroidales > Bacteroidaceae > Prevotella. The sequence goes on along the minus strand of CABVDL010000022.1, from coordinate 27,113 downwards.
GAATCTTCCAGCTTGTCCAAGGGTTCTTCTCAGCCTCGACGTATGACTTCACCGTTCCGCCCTCCTGTATCTCAAAGTTCTTGTCCAGACTGGTCCATTTGCCGAGCAGTGTGGTGAGGTTGATGACCTTTTTGGCCGTTTTCTCCCCGTCCGTCTCCGGGCCCTCGACCACGGCGAGGCGGTCGCCAGCCAGCAGGCCGCCCACAACGGGATTTTCATCATTGTCGTCGAGTATATACTCCAGTGTATCACCGGCATCGGTGATGAGCGACAGTGTGTGCATGGCCGTATTCTCGCCACACACGCCGTAGACCGTCGAGTCGGCGACCTGCGGCTCGGACGCTACGGCCGAGTCGGATGTGCTGCGCTGTGACTTGTTCCTGCAGCCGGTCATGGCGACGGCCACGGCTGCAATGGCGATTAAGAGAAAAGACAGTTTCTTCATTATTTTATTGTTTAGCGTTGTTCGTTCATTTTTGCCTCATTCCAGTACCGGTCCATCTCCTCCAGCGTCATATCTTTCAGATTTTTACCCAGTTGCCTGGCTTTTTGCTCAATATAGTTGAACCTTGAGATGAATTTACGGTTGGTATGCTCAAGGGCATTGTCGGGGTTGAGGTGATACAGGCGCGCAGCGTTGATGACGCTGAAGAGGAAGTCGCCCAGCTCGTGTGTCGAGCGCTCCTCGTCGCCCTTGTTGAGCTCAGTCTCAAGCTCGCCGAGTTCCTCCCTCACCTTGTCCCACACGTCCTCTTTCTTTTTCCAGTCGAAGCCTACATTCCGGGCCTTGTCCTGTATGCGGTAGGCCTTGATGAGCGAGGGCAGCGATTTCGGCACGCCGCTTAGCACGGTCTTGTTGCCGTGCCGTTCTTTCTGCTTAATCTGCTCCCAGGTAATCTCCACGTCAGTGGCCTTTCCCTGCCCTTTCCTCAAGTCAGGAGACATGGTGATGCCATTGTCGGCATTTGGCGTGTCAACATCCTCTTTATAAACAACTTGCCCCTTTCCGTTAATGGTAAGGTCAGGGTCCGTGACTGTCCAGCCGGGCTGTTGTTCGGCGGCATTGGCAACCTGGTCCGGCTGCTTGTTCCAGTCGATGAACGGATGCCGGAACATCAGTTTGTCGGCCTGCTGGTTGCACACGTCGGCCACGTCGAAGTCGCCGGTCTCCTCTCCCATGATGCTGTACAGCACGACGTGTTCCATCACGTCGCCGAGCTCCTTGTAGATGTTGGGCATGTCACGTCCTGCCAGGGCGTCGCACAGCTCAAAGACCTCCTCTATCGTGTTCGGGCGCAGGCTTTCGAACGTCTGTTTCCTGTCCCAGGGACATTCCTTGCGCAAACGCTCCTGCACGTCCAACAGACGGCCGAAAGCGGCCAACTTTTCTTCTCTTGTATGCATGGTGACAATCTTTTTGTTGCAAAGGTAATAGTTTTCGATTGAAAATTAGTAATTTTGCAGCGTTATTCTATATTAAGAGGACAATAAAAGCATAAATAATAAATGGAATTAGCAAGTAAGTACGACCCGAAGGAAGTTGAGTCGAAATGGTATCAATACTGGCTTGACAACAAGCTTTTCAGTTCAAAGCCTGATGGCAGGGAGCCTTATACGGTGGTCATTCCCCCACCCAACGTTACAGGTGTGCTGCACATGGGTCACATGCTTAACAATACCATACAGGATATTCTCGTCCGCCGTGCGCGCATGGAGGGTAAGAACGCCTGCTGGGTGCCCGGCACCGACCACGCCTCCATCGCCACCGAGGCCAAGGTGGTGGGCAAGCTCGCTGAGCAGGGCATCAAGAAAACCGACCTTACGCGCGAGCAGTTTCTGGAGCATGCCTGGGACTGGACCCACGAGCATGGCGGCATCATTCTCAAGCAGTTGCGCAAGCTGGGATGCTCATGCGACTGGGACCGCACGGCCTTTACCATGGACGAGACACGCTCGAAGAGCGTGATTCACGTTTTTGTTGACCTCTACCGCAAGGGCCTCATTTACCGTGGCGTGCGTATGGTCAACTGGGACCCGAAGGCCAAGACGGCGCTCTCCGACGAAGAGGTGATCTACAAGGAGGAGCACTCCAAGCTCTATTACCTGAAATATTATGTTGCCCCCGAGGACCAGTCAAAGGTGAGCCGCAAGGCTGAGGGCAACGTCATGCACCAGGATGCAAAAGGCTATTATGCCGTGGTGGCCACCACGCGTCCCGAGACCATCATGGGCGATACGGCCATGTGCATCAACCCCAACGATGAGAAGAACACCTGGCTGCAGGGCCTCCACGTCATCGTGCCGAAGGTGGGCCGCGTCATTCCCGTCATTGAGGACGACTATGTCGACATCCAGTTCGGTACCGGCTGTCTGAAGGTCACGCCCGCCCACGATGTCAATGACCACATGCTGGGGCTGAAGCATCACCTCGAGACCATTGACATCTTCAACGACGACGGCACCATCTCCGAGGCCGCCGGCATGTATGTCGGACAAGACCGCATGGCCGTGCGCAAGCAGATTGCCATTGACCTTGAGGCAGAGGGACTGATGGAGAAGATTGAGGACTATAATAATAAGGTGGGCTTCTCCGAGCGCACCAATGTGCCCATCGAGCCGAAGCTCTCCACGCAGTGGTTCCTCAAGATGCAGCATTTCGCCGACCTGGCCCTTCCGCCGGTGATGAATGACGAGATAGAGTTCTTCCCCAAAAAATACAAGAACACCTACCGCTACTGGCTGGAGAATATCAAGGACTGGTGCATCAGCCGACAGCTGTGGTGGGGTCACCGCATTCCCGCCTATTATTTCACGGCCGCCGACGGCAAACGCGACTTTGTGGTGGCCGAGACCGTCCAGGAGGCTCTGACGCTGGCGCGGCAGAAAAATCCGGCCCTGAAGGCTGATGCCCTTGAGCAGGAAAGCGACTGTCTTGACACTTGGTTCTCGTCCTGGCTCTGGCCCATCTCGCTGTTCAACGGAATCCTTGACCCTGACAACAAGGAAATCAACTATTATTATCCCACGTCCGACCTGGTCACGGGTCCTGACATCATCTTCTTCTGGGTGGCCCGCATGATTATGGCTGGCTACGAGTACCGGGGGAAGATGCCGTTCAGACATGTCTATTTCACAGGTATCGTCCGCGACAAGCTCGGCCGCAAGATGTCGAAGAGCCTGGGCAACTCGCCCGATCCGATTTCTCTCATCGAGAAATACGGTGCCGACGGCGTGCGCATGGGCATGATGCTCTCGGCCCCCGCCGGCAACGACATCCTCTTTGACGAGTCGCTCTGCGAGCAGGGCCGCAACTTCAACAACAAGATTTGGAATGCCTTCCGTCTGATCAAGGGCTGGACCGTGGCCGACACCGCGCAGTCTGAGGAATGCCGTCAGGCTGTAGAGTGGTTTGAGGCAAAGCTGAGGGAGACCAACGACCTGATGAACGAGCAGTTCAACACCTACCGCATCTCAGAGGCTCTGATGACCGTCTATCGCCTGTTCTGGGACGAGTTCAGCTCCTGGTATCTGGAGATGATCAAGCCGGCCTACGTCGATGGCAAGCAACTGCCTATCGACCGCGCGACGATGACCGCCACGCTCGCTTTCTTCGAGAAGCTCATGCAGATACTGCATCCTTTCATGCCGTTCATCACCGAGGAACTCTGGCAGCACATCTGCGACCGCAAGCCTGGTGAGAGCATCATGGTGTCGCGTCTCACCATTGGTTCCGCCACCGATGACGACCGCAAGGTCACCGCCGCCATGGAACAGGTGAAGCAGATTGTCGCAGGCGTGCGCGCCATCCGCAACGACAAGAACATCGCCCCCAAGAAGCAGCTTGAGCTGCAGGCCATTGGCGAGAACCACTATGCCGACTTTGAGGCCGTCATCATGAAGATGGGCAACCTCAAGGCCTTTACCGGGGCCGCCGGAAAGCCGTCCGACGCCTCTGCCTTCATGGTGGGCACCGATGAGTTTGCCGTGCCGGTGGGCGACCTGATTGACATCGATGCCGAGATTGAGAAGCAGGAAAAGGAGCTCCAGCATCTTGAGGGCTTCCTCGCCGGTGTGCAGAAGAAACTCTCCAACGCCAACTTTGTGTCTCATGCCCCTGAGGACGTTGTGGCCAAGGAGCGCAAGAAGCAGCGTGATGCCGAAGAGAAGATTGCGGCTCTTAAAGACAGTCTCAATGCCTTGAGAGCCAAGAAATGACCCTCATTGATTAAAGCGTATGATGACGATGAGACGCAGCATTCTCAATTTGCTTTTGTTGTTGGCCGGTTTTCTTGCCATCTGCTCGTGCAGCGGCGAGTCGGTGGAGGTGGATGATTATAATAAGCAGACGATGCTCGTCTTCATGCCCTGGACGGGTACTGCCTCGGGTTCCGGAACAGGCCTCTACAGTGCTTTCAAGGAAAATCTTGACAGCATTGAGAGCGCCATCACCAGCGCCAAAGGCACCAATGGCCGCGTGCTGGTCTTCCTCAGCGAGTCAGCCAACGAGTCAAATCTGTATGAGATTGTCTATGCCAGCGGCAAGGTCGCCCATAAGCAGCTGAAGTCTTACACCGGCGCGCCCTATACCACGGCCGACGGCATCACGGCCATCCTAAATGACGTGCAGACCCAGGCGCCCGCGCTCAACTATGCCATGATCATCGGAGGCCACGGAAGCGGCTGGACCTACAAGGACGACTGGTTGAATTATCCCAACAATGCCAAGCAAGGCCTCAACGGCCGTCAGAGTAAGGCTGAAGAGCCTCTGCCCGACTTCCCGATGACAAGGTTTTACGGCAGTGTAAGCGATAAGAGCTTAGCCACCGACATTCCGACGCTTGCCGAGGGCATACGAGGTGCGGGAATGAAGATGCAGTTCGTACTGTTTGACGACTGCTACATGGCCAATATCGAGACTGCATACGAGTTGAAAGATGTCACCAATTTCCTCATCGGCTCCACGTCAGAGGTGATGAACATCGGCATGCCCTACCGCACCATGTGGAGCAGTCTGGCCTCATCAACTCCTAATTACCAACAGGCGGCCGAAAGCTTCCTGACGTTCTATTCCGGCTACGACTATCCCTATGGAGGCCTTTCCGTCATCGACTGCCGCAAGGTGGAGGAAGTGGCAGTCCGCATGAGGGCCATCAACGAGCGTTACACCTTTGACAGCACTCAGATGGACAGTATTCAGGTGCTCGACGGATTTCACACGCCTATATTCTTTGACCTTGGCGACTATGTGGCCCGTCTCTGCAAGAACAAGGACATGCTCAACGACTTCAACGCAGCCCTCAGCAGTGCCGTCAAGGCTACCGTTCACACGGAAAAAATATATTCCTGGATTTATGTAAATGAAAACCCATTGACCTTTACACCCAAACATTATTCCGGCATCACCATTTCGGACCCCAGCCAGAACAGCGTTGCCGTTAAGGGAAAGGAAAAGACGGCATGGTGGAAAGCCACGCACGCAAAAAGGTAGTGAAGTCCGGGCATACATAAGCCCTACGGGATTTGCGGAAGAGCCTGTACTGCACTCACGCTGATGCGGAGCGGAACTGCCTTACCAAGAGGCTGGTGGCCGGCACTAGGCCGGCCACTACACTTTGCAGTAAGTTAGCCACCCTATAAGGGCCTGTGAAGAATCGTACGGACGATTTTCCACAGGCCCTCTGTCATAATTCGGTAACCTGAAAGTCTCAGTTTTACTCTATCACGACGGTGGTCCATCCATGCTTGTCCTCGATGGTACCATACTGTATGCCACGCAGCGTGTTGTAAAGCTTTGTGGACCATGGGCCCGGCTTGTCACCGAAGCTGTATTTCTTTCCCGTGTCGAGGTCGTCGAGCTCGCTGATGGGTGAGATGACGGCTGCCGTTCCGCATGCTCCGGCCTCCTCAAAGGTGGGCAGCTCTTCCTCGGGAACGGGGCGGCGTTCCACCTTCAACCCAAGGTCCTCAGCCAGTTGCATCAGGCTCTTGTTGGTGATGGACGGCAGGATGCTCGTACTTTTCGGCGTCACGTAAGTATTGTTCTTGATGCCGAAGAAGTTGGCCGCACCACACTCATCCACATATTTCTTTTCCTTGGCGTCGAGATAAAACTCTGAGCCGTATCCCTTGCTTGCCGCAAAGGTGTGGGCGCGCAGAGAAGCCGCGTAGTTGCCGCCCACCTTATAGATGCCGGTACCCAACGGTGCCGAGCGGTCCCACTGGCGCACGATGGCGTACTTGTTGCAGGCGAAGCCCCCCTTGAAGTACGGGCCGACAGGCGTGACAAAGATCAGGAAGAGGTAGTCTTTGGACGGATGGACACCCACCTGCGGGCTGATGCCGATGAGCAGCGGACGGATATAGAGCGTGGCGCCACTCTCGTAGGTCGGTATCCACTCCTGGTTGAGTCGCACCACCTTCTTCACCATTTCCACAAACATCTCTGTCGGTACTTTCGGCATGACAATGCCGTCGCAGGTGCTTTGCAGGCGCTCGGCGTTATCCTTGACGCGGAAGATGCGCACCTTGCCGTCGGGACAGCGGTAGGCCTTCAGCCCCTCGAATGCCTCCTGTCCATAGTGCAGGCAGGTGGCTGCCATGTGCATGTTGATGTATTCATCAGAACATACCTCAATTTCACCCCATTTGCCGTCACGATAGTAACATCTGACATTGTAGTCAGTCCTGCGATAACCGAAGGTCAAATTCTCCCAATCTAAATCTTTCATAGTGTATGTTATTAAATCCTATATTCATAAAATCGATGCAAAAGTAGCAACAATAATGATAAACTGCAACTGTTTTGGCAACTTTTCTACTTATTCTCTAATATTTTCTTGATTTCCTCGTCTGTTTTGGTCAGCCGGTCTTTGCATATCTTGATTAGCTGCTGCGCCTTTTTCAGTTCACTGCTCATGTCGTCAAGATCCATTTTGCCTGACTCCAACTGGTCCAGAATAGTTTCCAACTGCTTCACGGCATCCTCATATTTTATCTTTTCCATACCTTATTATATTAGTCCATTTATATATTGCCATGTCAAATCACCTCCGACTCAACGGTTCCCCTCTCAAGCTGCGTGATCATCACATCTCCCTTTTTAAGCAAGGAGGCATCTTTCACCACTTTGCCGTTAATCCGTGTGATGCTGTATCCCCGACGAAGTACGAGCTGGGGGTCAAGCATCTTCACCTTGGTCTCAATGCCCTCCAGCTGAAGCCTGTATTTCACGAGCTCTATTTTGGCTAAATGCGGAAGTGCCTCCTCCGCCTTTTCCACCCTGGCACGGCAGCCGTCTATCCTGCCTTTGGCCAAAAACGACAATTCCGTCATTATTCGGCTCAGCCTGTGCAGCTGCTGCTCTTTAACCATGGAGAACGCTGAAAGAATGCGCTCGGCCATCCGGGCAAGCTGCTCTTTCGCCAAGTCTATATTGTGCCTGGCCACATTCGACAGTCTTGTCTGGCAGTCGTTGACGCGAAGCCACACGCTTTCCAGATGGTCAACGAGGAATGCGGCGGCGGCCGTCGGCGTCTTCACCCTTGTGTGCGACACCATGTCCAGCACGCTCTCATCGCGGTCGTGGCCTATGCCCGTTATCACGGGAATGGGGAAGTTGGCCACATTCTCGGCCAGTCTCAGCGTGTCGAAGCCGCTCATGTCGGCTGTCGCCCCGCCGCCGCGAATAATCACCACCGCGTCGAACTCGTCAATCCGCTCATTGATGGCATTGAGGGCGGCAATGACCGTCGGCTCTACGTCAGCTCCCTGCATGACTGCCGGAAACAACTCCGCCTTGAACCAAAGGCCCTCCTCATTGTCGAGCAGCTGATGGCAGAAGTCGCCATAGCCGGCCGCACCCTCGCTTGAGATGACGGCAATGTGTTGGGCAAACATTGGCAAATCAAGCTCTTTCTGCATGTCGAACACGCCCTCAGCCTTCAGCTTGTTGATGATTTCCTGACGCTTCCGGGCCATGTCGCCCATGGTGTAAGTGGGGTCTATATCCTGCACTATCCACGAAAATCCGTAAGCCTCATGAAAGTTGGCCGTCACGGCCAGCATCACTTTAAGGCCGGCGTGAAGCGTCTGCCCGGTGGCACGCTCAAACTTGGGTCTCAGCCTTGCCCACGTGTTACGCCAGCATTTGGCTGACGCTCTTGCTACCGGTGTGGCGCCCATGAGGTCTTTCTGAACCAGTTCCATATAGCAATGGCCGTTCACCACTCTGGCCTCTGACACCTCTGCCTCTACCCAGTAGATTGAGTCGAACGTGGTCTCTATAACATCACGGACCAAAGAATTGAGTTCATATAGTGTTAAAGCCTTTCTTTGCATCAGTAATCTACTTAAGCTTTTCAAGTTTATTTTGCAAAAGTAGAGGTAAAAAAGCAATATACCAAATAAATTGTTTACTTTTGCAATAGTATTTATATGGACAGAGACAACAAGCAAGCCACATTAGCATTAGGCATAAAGCCCGTAGGCAAGTTGCTGCGGCAGTATGCCTTGCCCGCCATCGTCGCGATGGTGGCCTCCTCACTCTACAACATCATCGACCGTGCCTTCATCGGCCAGGTGGTAGGGCCCATGGCCATCTCCGGCCTTGCCATTACTTTCCCATTCATGAACCTTTCCGCAGCTTTTGGAGCCGCCGTTGGCGTTGGCGCGGCCACCGCCATATCCGTGAAGCTTGGCCAGAAAGACTACGCCACTGCCGAGGCCTTGCTCGGCAACACCGTGACGCTAAACCTGCTCATTGGTTTTCTTTTCTCCATCATCAGCCTAGTCTTTCTCGACCCCATTCTCTATTTCTTCGGAGCCAGCAAGGAGACCATTCCCTATGCGCGCAGCTTCATGCAAATCATCCTCCTGGGCAATATCGTCACCCACATGTATTTTGGCATGAATGCCGTTCTGCGCGCCTCGAGCAAGCCGCGGCAGGCCATGAACGCTACCATCTTCACGGTCGTAATGAACATTCTTCTGGACACCGTGTTCATTTTTTGGTGGGGATGGGGCATCCGCGGTGCCGCCATAGCCACGGTACTCTCACAGTCTCTGGCATTACTCTACCAGCTCAAGCTACTGATAAACAAGAAAGAGCTGCTCCACCTCAAGCGCGGCATTTACCGGCTGCGCGGCAATCTAGTGCGCAACATCATCGGTGTGGGCATCTCACCTTTCCTCATGAACCTCTGCGCCTGCATCATCGTCATCTTCATGAACAATCAGTTTGTCCGCTTCGGCGGCGACCTGTCGGTAGGCTCCTACGGCATTGCCAACGCCATATCCACCATTTTCCTCATGTTCGTCATGGGTCTGAACCAAGGCATGCAGCCTATCGCCGGCTACAACTACGGCAGTCTTCAGTTCGACCGTCTGCTTAAGGTCCTGCGGCTGGCCATGCTCATCGCCACCATCATCACCACCACCGGCTGGCTGCTGGCCATGCTGGCTCCCTACTGGTGCGCGCGTCTCTTCACCGCCGACCCCACCTTGCTGCAGCTCTCGGTCAAGGCCATACGCATCAACATGCTGGTGTTCCCCTTTGTCGGCAGTCAGATGGTCATCACCTATTTCTTCCAGTGCATCGGGAAAGTGAAAGTCAGCATTTTCCTTTCCCTCTCAAGGCAGTTGCTGTTTCTGTTGCCTTTCCTCATAGTCTTTCCTCACATCTGGGGCATCAACGGCGTGTGGTACTCACTGCCCGCCTCCGACATCATCGCCTCCTTAGTTGCCAACGCCATCATGCTCAACTACAAAAGGCGGTTAAGAAAACAGATAAATCCCACTATCCATGAATAATCCCATCATCATCAATATCGGCCGCCAGATAGGATCCGGCGGCGGACTCATCGCCAAGATGCTTGCCAAGGATTTCGGCTGCAAGCTCTACGACAAGGAACTTCTCAACCTTGCCGCCAAGGAGAGCGGATTCAGCGAGCGGTTCTTCGAGCAGAACGACGAGCAGAAAGGAGTTATGAAGTCTCTGTTCCATCTGCATCTGCCGCTCTTCGGCGAGAACAACTTCTACAGGAACAACTTCTCGCAGGAGAGCCTCTACCAGTTCCAGAGCGATGCCATCCGCAAGGCGGCCGCCGAGGGAAGCTGTGTGTTCGTCGGCCGTACGGCCGACTATGTGCTGCGCGACCGCAAGAACACGGTGAGCGTCTTCATCACGGCCAATATGGACCACCGCATCCAGCGGGTGTGCAAGCGCCACGGTCTCAACCGCGCCGCCGCCCGCAAGTACATTCTCCGGGGCGAGGACGACCGCGCGTCGTATTACAGCTATTACACGGGCAAGCGCTGGGGACACTCCGAGAGCTACGACCTCTGTATCAACTCGAGCCTGTTGGGCATCGAGGAGACTGAAAGGTTTATCGCCGCCTTCATCCGCAAGCGGTTTGGACTGGATGGCGCCGGCAACGGTAAATAACGTTTGTTGTATGAAGAAAATAGGCATCATCAGCGACACCCACGGCTTCTGGGATGACAAATATGAGTTATATCTCGGACAGTGTGACGAGATTTGGCATGCGGGTGACATCGGAAGCATGGAGCTGGCCGACCGCTTCGAGGCTCTGGGGCCGGTCTTCCGTGCGGTCTATGGCAACATTGACGACTGGGACATGCACGCGCGCTACCCTGAGGTGCTGCGCTTCAAATGCGAGGATGTCGATGTGCTGATGAAGCATATCGGCGGCTATCCTGGCCGCTACGACGCGTCAGTGCGCAACATGATTTACGCCAGTCCGCCCGACCTGTTCATCTCGGGACACTCTCATATATTAAAGGTCATGCCCGACAAGCATCTTGGCCTGCTGCACATCAACCCCGGGGCTGCCGGGGTGTCGGGGTGGCAGAAAGAGCGCACGCTCGTACGCCTTACCATCGATGGCCACGACTTTAAGGACTGCGAGGTAATAACCCTCGGCAAACGAAACTGAGTATGGACAAGATAGCTCAACCTTTGGACAAGTACCTGCAACTGGCCAGTCAGTCGGCACTTCTCGTCAGTCAGGCCGACAAGGCCAATCTCGACGTGCTGCTAACGATGCTCGGCCCTGTTGACAAGGATATCATCGTCGCTTACTATGGGTTGTTCGGCAGTATGAGAATGAGCGCCGCGCAGTTGGCTGCCAAATATCGTATTACCCCCGAGGCCATTCTCGACATCATCATGAAAGACCTCCGCCGGCTGTCCATCACGCCGGAATGGCAGATGATGCTCAGACAATTGTCCCCGATGGTGCGGCGGCGCATCATTCCAAAGGAATAACCTTTAGAGATCAGACCTAAATTCACGATAATGAAAAAAATTTTGCTTTTAGGCTCAGGAGAACTGGGCAAGGAGTTTACGATTGCCGCCAAGAGGGCCGGCCAGTATGTCATCGCATGCGACAAATATGCCGGCGCGCCTGCCATGCAGGTGGCCGACGAGTGTGAGGTGTTCTCCATGCTTGACGGTGACGCTCTCACTGCGGTTGTCGAGAAACACAAGCCCGACCTCATCGTGCCTGAGATTGAGGCCATCCGCACTGAGCGGCTGTTCGACTTTGAAAAGCAGGGCATTCAGGTGGCCCCTTCGGCACGGGCCGTCAACTACACCATGAACCGGCGGGCCATCCGTGACCTGGCGGCCAGGGAGCTGGGCCTGCGCACGGCCAAGTACTTCTATGCCAAAACGTTTGACGAGTTCAAGCGTGCCGCCGACACCATCGGCTTCCCTTGTGTCGTCAAGCCGCTGATGTCGTCGAGCGGCCATGGCCAGAGCTACGTCCACAACGATGACGAGCTGAAAGAAGCCTTCCGTGACGCGATGGAGGAGGGACGCGGCGACGTGAAAGAGGTCATTATTGAGGAGTTCATCGACTTTGAGAGTGAGTTCACGCTGCTCACCGTCACGCAGAAGAACGGTCCTACCCTGTTCTGCCCGCCCATCGGCCATGTGCAGAAAGGCGGCGACTATCGTGAGAGCTGGATGCCCTACCACATCTCTGACGAGGCGCTGAAGCAGGCGCAGCATATGGCCGACGAGGTGACACGCGCCCTGACAGGCTATGGCATATGGGGCGTGGAGTTCTTCCTCACCCGGCAGGGCGAGGTCATTTTCTCCGAGCTCAGTCCGCGTCCGCACGACACGGGAATGGTGACGTTGAGCCACTGCACCAACCTGAGCGAGTTTGAGCTGCATTTCCGTGCCGTGACGGGTCTGCCCATCCCCGCCATCCATCTTGAGCAGTATGGTGCTTCGGCGGTTGTGCTGTCGCCCGTTGAGAGCGACAAGCCGCTCGACTACAACCTGCAGGAGGCCTGTGCCGAGGACCATGCCCGCGTGCGCATCTTCGGCAAGCCCATAGCTCATAAGGGCCGCCGCATGGGCGTCGTGCTGTGCTACGACAAGGTGGGCAGCGACATCAATGCCCTGCGTGACAAGGCCAAGCGCCTCGCCAAGACCGTGCTAGGCACCGATCCGTATATGAAGAAATAGAAAGGCCGCCCTGCTCGCCGTGCCGCTCCTCGCCTTAAAAAGGCGAGGCACTTAACGGGGAGCTTCCCGTTGTGTGCCCCGCCTTTCCAAGGCGGGGGCAGGGCGGGCAAGGCGGGGACCATGGCAGGCTGGGCGGGGCAGGGCGGGCAGGGTGCGGCTATGGCTGGCAAAGGCGACGCGCCATGTCGTTCAGCTCCAGGCACTGCGAGCGGGTGATGGTACGGCGGTCGTTGTGGTGCTCCCAAGGCGCAAGGATGAGCAGCTGGCCTTTGGCGCACGCGTCGAAGCGCCTCCCACCGGGCTTTGCCAGCTCGGTAAAGCCGTTCTCAACGAGTATCACCTCCGGGAAACCGGCCTCAAAGGCAGCACGCATCACGGCTTTCTCTCCAGGCGAGACGCATGGCGAGACCAGCACAGCCCCAGCCTCGCAGGCGCCGAGGGCTTTCCTCGTCTCGCGATCTACAGCCTCCTCAGTCAGACTGCGTGAGCACTGCACCTGCAGCAGGGGACGGTCGAGCAAAAACTTGTTGCCTATGGCCGAAAAGACCATGCCTTTGACCTTCAGGTTGCGCTGCACACGAAACAAGTCAGGGTGATGCCGTTTCTCCCACAGTCGTCGCGGGTTGTCTGCAAGATAGTGTTTCCAGCACGCCAGCTGCCCCTCGTGTGTAAGCAGGCGGTCGCTATAGCCGTGTTCAAAGAGGATACCGTTGCCCCTGTGGTTGCTCGTAGTCCTTTTCAGTGCCGCTTCGCCCCTTGTGTCATGTGCTTCGCCCCTTGTGTCGTGTGCTTCGCCTTTCCAAGGCGAAGGGTAAAGCTTTCGGTACGCTTTGTTGCAGCCCTGCACAAAGCCGCGGATGACAATCCCCAGCTTCACCGGCAACCGCTCTTTGACAAAAAAAATGAAATGCACGTGGTCGGGCATGAGCTGCTGCGCCACCACCTTGACCTGCGGGTAATAACCGGGTATGCCGGCAATTTGCCGTTCCACAGCCTCCCCCAATGGAGAGGGCACAAACCTTACCCTGACCTCGCCCGCATCCTCCTCGCCTGCCACCTCGCCTAACAATGGCTTCCTGTCGCTGAGGACCATGGTGATGAGGTACATCTTTCGACCGGTATAATCGTGACCGTATTTTCTTCTTCTCATTGACGGTACGAGTGCGCCGCGCGGGCATTCTTCTTGACAAGGCTTCTCCATATAGGCATCATATATAAAGTACAACATTTGAACGGATGCATGTTATGATTATTGCCAGCCAAAAATAAAATAATCACAATGTGCCAGCGTTAATATTTATATGGACTTAGGAAAGATTATCCCACTGAAGAAGATTACCGACCCACGGGGCAACCTCACCGTGGCCGAGCAGCTGCAGGATGTGCCGTTCGCCATCAGCCGCGTGTACTGGACCTACGACATCCCGACCGGGGCCGAGCGCGGCGGTCATGCCCACATCCACTGCCGTGAGGTGATTATCGCCGTCAGCGGTTCGTTCACCGTCACCCTTGACAATGGCAGCGTGCGCAAGCAGTACCTGCTCACCCGTCCTTATGAGGGGTTGTTGGTTGACACAGGCATCTGGCGCACTTTGGAGAATTTCTCCTCCGGCGCCGTCTGTCTCGTCCTGGCCGAGGACCCGTTTGACGAGGCCGACTATATCTACGATTATCACCAGTTCATCGGTTACAGGCGCAACGCATAGACTGCTGTCCCAATGTTTGAAATCAAACGATACTCTCCCGACGACCAGTCCGCCTGGAATGCCTTCGTTGCGCGTTCCAGGCAAGGCACGTTTCTCTTCGACCGCCGTTATATGGACTATCACCGTGACCGCTTCCGCGACCACTCGCTGATGGTCTATAAGGACAGCCGGCTCTTTGCCCTCCTGCCCGCCAACGAGGCCGGCGACACGCTGTGGAGCCACCAGGGCCTCACTTACGGCGGCCTGCTCACCGACAGCCGCGCCACCACGGTCAACGTCTGCGAGGTTTTCAGGGCCGTCAACGCCTGCCTGCGCGCCGGCGGCTTCCGCCGGGTAGTGTACAAGGCCATTCCCTGGATTTACCACCAGTTGCCTGCTGAGGAGGACCTCTATGCCCTCACCAATGTGTGCGGCGCACAGCTCATAGCCCGCCACATCTCGACGACACTGGTCCGTGACCACCGTCTGAAGTTCACGGAGTCGCGGCGCAGCGGCATACGCAAGGCGCGGCGCAACGGGCTCATCGTGGCAGAGAGCGACGACCTCAGCGCATTCTGGACCATCCTCGACAGCAACCTTGAGCATAAATACGGTGTCAGTCCTGTCCATACCGCTCAGGAACTTGAACTGTTGAAGTCACGCTTCCCCTCCCAGATCAGACTCTACATGGCTTTGAAGGACGGCCGTGCGCTCGGCGGCACCCTGATCTTTGAGACCCCGCAGGTGGTCCATACGCAGTACATCTCCGCCTCGCCCGAAGGCAAGCACGAGGGGGCGCTCGACCTGCTGTTCGACTATCTCATCAACGACGTGTACCGCGATGCGCCCTTCTTCGACTTTGGCAAGTCGTGCGAGGGCGACGGCCATGTACTCAACGCACCACTCATCTTCCAGAAGGAGGGCTTTGGCGGACGTGGCGTGTGCTACGACTGGTACGAGTGGAACATATAAATTAAGAATCAGACTCATGACAGACATACCCTACCTGTCCTTGAAAAAAGTGACGGGACAGCATCAGGCCGAGATAGCGTCGGCGGTCAGCCGCGTCGTTGAAAGCGGCTGGTACCTTCAGGGCGAGGCCACACGGCGCTTCGAGCGGCACTATGCCCAGTACATCGGCACCCGCCACTGCGTCGGCTGCGGCAACGGCCTCGACGCGCTCACGCTCATCTTCCGCGCCTACAAGGAGATGGGCGTGCTGCAGGACGGCGACGAGGTGCTCGTTCCGGCCAACACGTATATCGCCTCCATCCTCTCCATCACCGAGAACGGGCTCAGGCCCGTCCTCGTGGAGCCACGCCTGGACACGCTCGAGCTTGACGGCTCGCTCCTCCAAGGCCAGCTCACCAGCCGCACGCGTGCCGTGCTGCTTGTCCACCTCTACGGCCGTTGCGCCATGACGGAGGAGATTGCCGCCTTCTGCCGACAGCACCGTCTGCTACTCATTGAGGATAACGCCCAGGCACACGGATGCGTTTATCGCGGACGCCATACGGGCTCTCTCGGCAATGCCGCCGCCCACAGCTTCTATCCGGGCAAGAACCTCGGTGCCTTGGGCGACGCCGGAGCGGTGACGACCGATGATGACGGACTGGCCGATATGATACGTGCATTGGGCAACTACGGCTCGTCGCGCAAGTATGTCTTCCCCTACAAGGGACGCAACAGCCGCATTGACGAGCTGCAGGCCGCCGTGCTTGACGTGAAGTTGCGCTGGCTTGACGACGACAACCGCCGCCGCCAGCAGATTGCGGCCTTCTATTACCGCCACATCACCAGCCCCCTCGTCACCATGCCGGGGGCTAAAGACTGGCTTGAGGGCCGAGTCGGTCACGTCTTCCACATCTTTCCCCTGCTCTCGCCCCATCGTGACGCGCTCCAGGCCTGGCTCCGGTCACAGGGTATCGGCACGATGGTCCACTACCCCATCCCGCCCCACCGGCAGGCCTGCTACAAGGAGTGGAACGGCCTGTCGCTGCCCGTCACGGAGACCATTCACCGGCAGGAGCTGAGCATTCCCTGCAACCAGACCATGACCGACGACGAAGTGGCCCGTGTAGTGGACGCCATCAACTCCTTCCAGAAATAAAGCCCCAACCGAAAAGATGTCGAACCTTGCCTCAGGGCCGGCACAAGACCGTCCCCTGCAGAGATGCCCCTTGATACCGACAGCCGGTATGGCATACTAATAGTACATAGGACCATGATTGTTTGCATAGCAGAAAAACCAAGCGTCGCGCGCGACATAGCCCGCATCCTCGGGGCTACGGCCTCGCACGACGGCTATATGGAGGGCAACGGCTACCAGGTGACCTGGACGTTCGGTCACCTGTGTGAGCTGAAGGAGCCCGACGACTACGAGACCAACTGGAAGTTCTGGACGCTCGCCGCCCTGCCGATGATTCCCCGCCGCTTCGGGTTGAAGCTCATCCCCGACCGCGGCATCGAGAAACAGTTTGAAACCATCCGCCGCCTTTACGACAACGCCGACGAGATTGTCAACTGCGGTGATGCCGGACAGGAGGGCGAGCTCATCCAGCGCTGGGTGATGCAGATGGCCAAAGTCCACTGCCCCGTCAAGCGCCTGTGGATCTCGTCGATGACCGACGAGGCCATCAAGGAGGGCTTCCGCCAGCTGAAAGAAGAACAGCAATATGAGAGCCTCTACATGGCCGGACTGTGCCGGGCCATCGGCGACTGGCTGCTCGGCATGAACTGCACGCGCCTCTACACACTGAAATACCGCCGTGAGCGCAAGCAGGTGCTGAGCATCGGCCGCGTGCAGACCCCGACGCTCGCCCTCATCGTCAGGCGCGACGAGGAGATAGCCAACTTCAAGCCGGAGCCTTACTGGGTGCTGTCCACCGTCTACCGCGACACGTTGTTCACGGCCACGTCGGGCAAGTTCACCTCGGAGGAGGACGGACAAAAGGCTTTCGCCCTCATCGGGGGCAAGCCGTTTGTAGTGACCAGTGTGACGAAAAAGCCCGGCCGTGAGGCCCCGCGCCAGCTCTACGACCTCACCTCACTGCAGGTCGACTGCAACAGGAAGTACGGCTTCTCGGCCGATATGACGCTGAAGCTCATCCAGGGGCTTTACGAGAAGAAACTCACCACCTATCCCCGCGTCGACACGCAGTACCTCTCCGATGACATCTATCCCAAATGTCCGGGCATACTCAACGGCGTGAGCCAGTATTACACCAACGGCCAGAAGCCCTACCTGCAGCCCATCAGGGACTTGGCGGCCATCAGCAAGAAACTGCCGAAGTCGAAGCGCGTCTTCGACACTTCGAAGGTCACCGACCACCATGCCATCATTCCCACGGGACAGACGCCGGGCATGCTCACCGATGCCGAGAAAAAAGTGTATGACCTCATCGCCCGCCGGTTCATCGCCGCGTTCTATCCCGACTGCCGTTTCTCCACGACCACAGTCTTGGGCAAAGTGGACAGTGTCGAGTTCAAGGTCTCGGGCAAGGAGATTCTCGACCCGGGTTGGCGCGCCGTCTATCAGACGGAAGCGGCGGATGCCGATGCCGACGATGAGAAGAAGGACGACGAGCGCACGCTGCCCGCGTTCACCAAGGGCGAGACGGGACCGCACAAGCCCACGCTGACCAAGAAGATGACAGTCCCTCCCAAGCATTACACCGAGGCCTCGCTGCTCCGTGCCATGGAGACGGCGGGCAAGCTCGTCGACGATGAGGAGCTGCGCACGGTGATGAAGGAGAATGGCATTGGCCGGCCGTCGTCGCGCGCAGGCATCATCGAGACGCTGTTTAAGCGCCATTACATCCGGCGTGAGCGCAAGAACCTCGTGGCCACGCCCACGGGCATACAGCTCATCCATACCATCCACGAGAAGCTTCTCACCAGTGTGGAGCTCACCGGCCAGTGGGAGAAGAAGTTGCGCGATATCGAGCATCACAAATACGATGCCGCGACCTTCATCAACGAACTCAAGCTTCAGGTCTCCCGCATCGTCTATGATGTCATGCACGACACCACTCCCGTGAGTATCGGGGTGAGCGACGGTGAGGTGCACAAAAAACGAAAAAACGCCGGCAACAAAGTGCCTGCGTCTTCGCCATCCTCCACTACAAAGAAAGATGAGCCCGTAGTCGGCGCACCGTGTCCGAAGTGCCACACCGGCCACATTATCAAGGGCAAGACCGCCTACGGCTGTTCCCGCTGGAAAGAAGGATGCGACTATCGCCAGCCGTTTTAGACTGACGGACCCACCCTCTCGCCCCCCTTGCCTCGTGAGCCATGGACCCTCTTCCAAATACCCCCCACTCCGCACCGCGGGTATATCCGTTGAACCACCATAGTGGGGCGGGGATCCCCCGCCCTAACCCCAGGATGGCAGCGACGGAATATCGGATGGCCTGCATCACGAGAAAACAGGCGAAAAATGTAGGAGGGTGTGTCAAAATGCAAATGCCATTTTGAAAATCTTACAGATTGAAACTTTCCAATAAGAAAAAGCCATTTCAAAACTCATTTCGAGTCAAGAAATGGCTTATTCTTTGCTTTTAGAGGGCGCTCAACTTACAGATTGAAGGTTGTTAGGTTGTGGATTTGTATTTTGATACACCCTCTAACCCCAGGATGACAGCGACGGAATATCGGCTGGCCTGCGAGGTTAGGGCGGGGATAAACCCAGGGCGGGGATAAACCCCGCCCCTACTAGGACAAAATCAAACGAGTTAGCTTACGAAACTTGAATAGAGAATATGACGGACGAACAGTTGTAACAAATCTTTTATTCTATAAAAATCATTAAATCATCCGTAATTCATCCGTTTCGCTTTGTTCAATAGTGCAAATCTTTGTAACTTTGCAAACATTACAAAGTAATTACGAATGAATACTCGTATATAGAAGCGTCATATAAGGCAAAACGACCACAGGCAGATATAATAGCCGTTCAAATACCGTGCGATACAATAAGAACAAAAGGATAATAGCACAACTATATATTTTCATAACAAAACAAACATTGTTGAAGACAATAACGCTGATGACACGTTTAAACATCATTTCAGAACAGTTTTCGGTCAAAGGGAGTCTTGCCTCACGTTTCGTCGCTCTCCGTCGTGGCTTACTGGCTCTCTTCCTGACGGTTGTCGCAGGCATGCACGCCAACGCCCAGTTGGCCGTCAAGACCAACCTGCTCTACTGGGCCACCACCACGCCCAACCTTGGCGCCGAGGTGGGGCTCGGCGAGAAGACCACCGGGCAGGTGTTCTTTGGCCTCAATCCCTGGCGGCAGTCGGGCGGTGACCACAGTTCCCTGCGCCACTGGGTGGTGCAGCCCGAGGTGCGCCACTGGTTCTGCCAGAAATTCAACGGCTGGTTTGTCGGCGCCCACGCCATGGGCGGACAGTACAATGCCGGTGGCGTTGACCTGCCCCTCAACCTCATCCACACCCTTGAGGACCATCGCTACAAGGGCTGGTACGTCGGCGGTGGCCTCACCGCGGGCTATCAGTGGCCGCTCTCGCGCCACCTCAGCCTGGAGGCCAACATCGGCGCGGGCTACATCTACTCTCCTTATAAGAAATACTGCGTCTATTGCACCAACAACCACAGCGACGGCCACCGCAACTACGTGGGACCCACCAAGGCCGCGCTGTCCATCGTGTATGTGCTTGGTTCCAACTCAAAATCAGAGAAATGATGAAACACGTATATTCCCTCTTTCTTTTGGCCGCAATGACTACTTGCTGCGGCGTGTGCGCCCACGCCCAGCGCTGTCAGGACCTCAGTGTGGCCGACTCGCGCGTCAGGGTGGAGCAGGCCCGCGTCGATGCGGCCAACCGCCACCTCACCCTCACCATGAGGATGCGCCTCGACTCGCTGCGCCTGCGTGCCAACCACCAGCTCGTCTTCACGCCCGTCGTCGAGACCAGGCAGGGCGAGGTGGCCCTGCCAAAGATCGTGGTCAACGGCCGTCGCCAGCAAATCATGACCGAGCGCGGCTTCTACGGCAACCGCTACGGCAGCGACGCGCGCATCGTGCGCCGCCACAACGGCAAGCCACAGACCATAGACTATACGGCCACCATTCCCGTTGCCGGCAAGCTCGCGGCCTACAGCGTGCGCCTCGACGAGGACGTTTGCGGATGCGGTGACCTCGACACCGCGTCAACCAACCACTATCCGCTGCTCTCCTGGCAGCAGCCAAAGGCCAAGTTCATCATGCCAAAGGCTGAGGCTGTGAAGATACGCCACCTCGACAAGAGGGCCTACATCGACTTCCCCGTCGACCAGATTACGCTCTATCCCGAGTATCGGCGCAACCCGGAGCAGCTCGACAGCATCATCAACACCATCAACCTGCTAAAGAGCGACAAGAACCTCGAGGTAAGTGCCATCAACATCCACGGCTACGCCTCGCCCGAGAGCCCCTACGAGCACAACGCCTACCTGGCCAAAAACCGCGCCCGCACGCTCACCGAGTATGTGCGCCGCCAGGTCAAGCTCCCCGCGTCGCTCTTCACCGTCTCCTCCACTCCCGAGGACTGGGACGGACTCATCAACTACATCAAGGGCAGCAACCTCGAGCACAAGGACGAGATACTCAGGATGGCCACCGACTCGCTGGTCAATCCCGACGCCCGCGAATGGCGCATCCGACTGAAATACACCGACGAGTATAAGTTCATGCTCGCCACCTGGTATCCCGCGCTGCGCCACTCCGACTACCACATCACCTATAAGGTGAAGCCCTTCGATGTGGAGACGGCCAGGCAGCTCATCAAGACCAAGCCCTACCTGCTCTCCGAGCAGGAGATGTTTATGGTGGCCCAGACCTACGAGCCTGGCTCTGAGGCGTTCAACGAGGTCATGCAGACCGCTGTGCGCTACTTCCCCAACAATGCCACGGCCAACCTCAACGCCGCCATCGTCCTGCTCAACGAGGGCAAGGCGGAGGCCGCCAAGCCCTACCTCGACAAGGCCGGCGACCTGCCTGAGGCCCAGGAAGCCCGTCAGGTGTATGAGGAACTGCTGAAGTGACGGCGTGCTACGCCCCTCAAATGTTAGACAATATATTTATTAATAGTTATAGACTTATTTAAAACAACATGAGAAAAATCAAATTTCTTTCGACGCTTGCCCTTGTCGGCACAGCCGTCTTCGGTTTGACCGCATGCTCGAGTAGTGACGATGCAGCCAACACCACCGGCAATGCCGATGCTCAGAGCTACATTTCAGTTAACATTACCAACGTGGGTTCTGCCGCCACACGTGCCCTCGACGGCTACGAAAACGGCACCACCGACGAAAGCAACATCTCAAAGGTGCGCTTCTACTTCTTCAACGCCGATGGTACACCTTACAACCTCACCAACTCTACCCCTGTGGGCGTGAACTATCTGGAAAAGGATGTTACCATGACCGGCAACGGCGACGATAGCAAGACTGTTGAAAACAAGAGTAACGTAATTCTCGTTATCGAGGGCAACCGCGGTGCATCACCTGCTACCATGATTGCAGTGGCCAACCCACAGAGTCTGGATGCCAGCACACTGGGCAACACTTCACTGAGTGTCGACCAGCTCAGAAGTGCCGACCTCAAGACCACTCAGTATGCCACTAACGGCAAGTACTTCGTAATGAGCAACTCGGCTTACGACAACAATGGTGCCTCTACCTGCTCGGCTCTTACCACCGGTCATGTGCTCACCACACAGGCAGCTGCCGAGGCTGACCCCGTTGACATCTACGTGGAGCGTATCGTTGCCAAGGTAAGCACCACCAAGAGCACCGCTACCGACAGCAAGTGGACTACCATTAACGGTAAGGATGCCTATGCCGTGGGCGAATATGGTACCAACACCATCTACGCAGTGATTGACGGCTGGGGCGTGGCCGACGAGAATGGCCGCACACCTATCACCAAGAACATTGGCAGCAACAGTGACCGCACCGCATGGGCCGGCACACTGGGCTTCACCCCCTGGACTACTGCCGACTATCACCGCAGCTTCTGGGAGATTTCTACTCCGTTTATCTCGGGTGGAACCGCTGCCGACCAGCCTTTGAACCACAGCTTCAACAGTTACACCAGCGCCTTCGGCTCTTCGCTCTACACCTTCCCTAACACTCCTACCGAGACAGCCACTGCCGACGAGGCCGACAAGAGCAGCTCGCCTACCTATCGCACCAAGGTGCTGCTGGCAGCTCACCTGATGTACAAGAACAGCGAGGGCAACTATGTTGACGCTCCTATCTGCGAGTACAAGGGTTACCAGTACATCAGCGAGGCCGATGTGAAGAACGTTATCCTTAGCGAGAACACCAACATCTACGTAAAGAAGGGCGACAGCTACAGCAACCTTACTGCCGACGACATCACTTTCGCTACACCTGATGCCAACTCTTCACTCAAGGATTATCAAGTTACCGCTCGCCTGGTTAACACCACCGACAACGGCATGTATTACAAGCTCAATTCTGGCGCAAAAGCCGGTTCTACCAATGCATCTGACTACACAGCCATCACCCTGGCCGATGTGAACACTGCTCTGAGCGCATCGCCTGCCGAGATTCGTCACGAGGGCATGGCCTACTACTACACCTCTATTCGCCACCTGGGCGCTGCTGAATCGAACCTGGGCTACTATGGCGTGGTGCGCAACCACCTGTACAAGGTTACCATCAACAGCATCAAGGGCTTTGGTACACCGGTTTACGACCCCAACCGCGTAATCGTTCCTATCGTTCCATCTAACGCCGAAACCTATCTGGCTGCCCGCATCAACGTGCTTCAGTGGCGCGTGGTGACCAGCACTGTAGACCTCGACGCTACAAACCGATAAAAATAAAAGTATCGTTTTCTTATGTAGCCGCTCTATCCCTTACGGGCGGCCGCATTCCGATAGAGGTGAGAAAAGTCCTCGCTTCTAAAGGCACGCCGCTCAGTACCACGCTACCTTGCTGCGTGCCATACATTCAAACAACAAAACATCCATATATATTCGTTACATCACAATGTTGACCGCTCATCGATATTCAACCCCTCTGCTTCGTCGCCTGTCGCTACTCGTTATCGCGGCGTGCGCGCTGCTCTTCTCTTCCTGTGGCATGATGGAGTCAGACAGCGGACAGGACTGCACCACCTACCGGCGCGTGCGCTTCGTGTTCGACATGAACATGCTGTTCTCTGACGCCTTTGCCCATGAGGTGGATAGCGTCACGCTCTATGCAAGCGACGCTACGGGAAAGGTGGTCTATAAGAAGTCGGAGGCGGTCTCATCCATCGTGAGCCGCGGCTATATGGATGTCAACGACCTTCCCTCCGGCACCTACACCTTCCGCGTGTGGGCCACCGGGGAGGAACGTTATGAAAACTCCTATACCTACGGCGACGATATCATCGACCGGGAGGACACCACCCGTCTCACCGTCACCGTCAACCGCGACAACGCTGAGGTCAATCACGACCTCACGCCCCTCTTCTTCGGCGTTGCCCGCAATGCCGATATGACCGACTACCAATACGGCGGCGTGCGTGAGGCCACCGTCTATCTCACCAAGGACACCAACGTGTTCCGCGTCGTGCTGCAAAATCTCAGCGGCGACAACCTCAACCCCAAAGACTTCAGCTTCTTCCTCACCGACAACAACGGCCGTCTCGACTGCAGCAACAACCTCGTCGATGACGAGCTGCTCACCTACCGCGCATGGTCGGTGACAAGCGGAACGGCCGGCGTCACCGGAAAGGACGGCACCACCGTCACCGGCGTATCGGCCGTAGTGGCGGAGATTACCACCAACCGCCTTGTCAAGGGACACGACATGCGACTGCATATCGTCAACAAAAAGGACGGCAAGGAGATAGTCAATATCCCTGCCATCGACTACTGCCTTCTCGTCAAAGGCAACTACAACAAGAATATGTCAGACCAGGAGTACCTCGACCGCGAGGACCACTACGACATGGTCTTCTTCATAGACAACCAGCACAACTGGCTCGCAGCCTCCATCTACATCAACTCGTGGAGGGTGGTGTTGCAAAATGCCGACATCAACGGCTGACGTGCAACGCCCACACCTTATTTATTATATTATTACGCATGATTATCCAAACGACCCGACATACAACACGCCTGTTGGCTGCGGCAATGGCCTTGCTCGCCATGCTCGCGCTCAGTGCCTGCTCCTCCGACGACAGTGCGGCAGAGGCAGACAGCCAGTCCGTGGTCGTCGTCTTCCAACTCTCCATACCCCGTACCGAGGCTGCCACCACACGCGCTACCACAGAGACCGTAGCGGCCGGCACGGACCTGGAGCATAAGCTCAGCAGCCTGCACGTGGTCCTCTACGACAAGCAGGGCAACTTTATCGCCCAGGAGTATGGCCTGCGCATCACGCCGCAGACCACCTCCACCACCGGCAACTATGAATACACGGCCAACGTGGAGGTGTCGATGGAGGTGCCAGAGGCCTACCGCACCACGACACCGTTCGAGGGTGAGCTCGTGGTCTATGCCAACACCGGCATACCGGCCTCGGCAAGTTATGTAGGCACAGGCATCTCCGACCTCACCTTTCAACTGCCGAGCTACACCGCGCCCGATGCCCTGCCCATGTGGGGCATGCGCGCCATCACGGCCGACGACAACGTGGTGCTCACGGCAGGTACACGCAACGACCTCACTGGCAGTGACGCCATCGACCTGATGCGCTCTGTGGCCAAGGTGACGGTGGACCTGACGCAGGAAATGAAAGACGACGGCTGGACCTTTGAGGACCTCTGCCTCACACATTACAACCAGAAAGGCTACGTGCTGCCCAACGGCTACTTCAGTCAAAATGCAGTCAACAGCTATGAGTTTTCATCAGCCACTACGCTGATGGCCTATCCCGGCGACAACAAAGACAACAACGCTCGCTTCCGTGCATACAGCACGACGGAAAACGGCGTGACCACGGTCAACAGCGGTGCGCTCACTGAACTGCATTTCAATAACGGCACGGCTGCCACGGCAGGCCTGCCCGTTTACATTCCCGAATACGACAACACCACACCGAGAGTCACCCCTTCCACGATACGCCTCAAGCTGAAGCACAATGGCACGAGCGAGGGCACCACCTACGAGCTGAAGTTTGCCAACTACAACTCCAAACCGTCCGACAACGGTAGCGGCGACTACGACCAGGTGGTCAGCAAGTCCGAATTCAACCTCGTGCGCAACACCTGGTACCAGTACCACGTGTACAAGCTCTCCGAGCACAAGATTGGCGTCACGCTGACCGTGAAGCCATGGTATTATGTCGAGCACGACCCCATAGTAATGTAATTGAAACCAATGAAGATATCCTCCATATTCCTGTCCCTGCTCACCCTCTGCATGTTTGTGGCGTGCAACAGTGACGATGCTGACAGCGGCAGCGCGACCGACGCTGGTGGCGGTGCCGATGTCGCCCTCACCGTAACGGCCCGCGAGGCCAATACCACGGGCATTGCCACACGTGCTTTTGATGATGCCAATGCCACTGACGGGGAGATGATGAAGAACTACATCATCATCGCCGTCGACCAGAAGACGAGCAAGATTACGCATATCCTCCAGAGCGGCAACCTCGCCACGGGAAAAGAGAAGGACACCTATTCGAGCATGGTGCACTTCGACAGCGGCACCTATATCTTCTACACGTTCGCCAACCTCACACTCGACCAACTGGGACTCTCCACGGCCAAGGTCGGCGATTCTGCACCCAATTTTGATGCAAAGACACTCGCCGTCAACGGCAACCAGACCTCCGTCACGGCTTTCACCTCCGGCATTCCGATGAGCAACAAGCAGACAAATGTCGTCATTAACGCCCATACGCCCCAAGTCAACCTCTACGTGTTCCGTATGGTGGCGAAGCTGACGCTCAGGCTCACCAACGCCACTTCGCAGCCGATGACGCTCAACAGCATCACGCTGAGCGATGTCACTAAGAACGCATCGGAGGTCACGTCTGCCGACGGAACCACTCCCGTCCCCAACCTCTACCTCCTGCCCACTACGGGCACCGATGCCAACGGCAAGGAGTATGCCTCGCCTCGCCTCGCTACGGCATTCGCGGCTATTCCCTCCAATGCGTCTACCTATAGCAGCTATAGTCTCTATGGCGACTATACTATCACCCCGGCCACAGCTCTCTCCATCCCCGCCAACAACAGCGACAAGCCCGCGGAGCTGACGTTCTACATCAACGAGAGCCAGGCCCACGACCCCGCCAACTTCGAGCTGACACTCAACCTCACAACAACACAAGCCGACGGCACGATGGCAAAGACCGCCAACCGGTACGCCATCCTCAACTGGACCCAGATAGCACGCAACGACTACCGCGTCATCCCCATCACCCTCGACGACTATAAGCTCACGTTCGACGTGAAATATTTCACTGCCATCGGTGTACTGCCGCCAACGGTCACCGATGACGGGCAGACCCTCGACCTCGGCTTCTCCTACTACGGAGAAATCCACCTCGTGCCGAAGATAAAGCGGTGGAGCGACGACACCGATGTCACCAAAACGGTAAGTCCCTACTACGCTTCCGCCCCCTGGTCGCTTGTCTCGGGGAGCAATCCCACAGGCTTCTTTGCTACGCCACCTTACTGGAACAGTACCAACAAATGGGTGGAGGCGAGCATCGGCTTCACCGAGGGCGCCTCTGCCGTCTATCGCCTCCAGTGTACCATTACAAAGGACGACAAAACCACGCAGACGCTCTCCCGCAACGTCCGCTTTAAGATGACGCCGATGACGCTGTCGAAACCGATGACGCCGATGACACAGATGACACTGGTGACCCCGTGACGCCGGTGACACCGGTGACACCGTACGGGCGGGGTTCATCCCCGCCCTAACACCCAAACACCCCAACCACCCCAACCACCC
>CABVDL010000021.1 GCA_902497035.1 uncultured Prevotella sp. | reverse complement strand
CAAGGGCAACAGTTTCATCACATCAGATGAATCTTCCTCCTTTGGAAGCGGCAGTGTGTGGAGCGGCAGTGGAGAATAATGTCTTGTTACGGTTCTGCCACAACCTGCTTGTTGTCAACCACGATACTATTGTCATAGCCGATAGTCGTTCCCATTTCGTACAGGTCTTGTGGGTCAAAGCCAATCTCGTTGTTCCAATCAATGGTAAAGGGGTCGAGGGTGAAGTGCTTGAAGAACTCCACGTCTTCCAGTTTTTTCACGATGCCCTTCGCCCGCTGAATGACGGAGGCAAAGTCTATCATCTTTTTGATGCCATTGCTGAATACCGCCTCAATGCGGTAGCCATCAATGTATTGTGCTTTTATGACTGTCAATAGCTGTAGCATAATTCTTTTATCCCACTTCGGTAATGGTTATTACCGTGCAAAGATAGGAAATCTTTTCTAAATAACCGCCTTACTTTGCCAAAAGACGCGTCCATCCGCTATGACTTCTCATGAAGGCAGAATAAGACATCAGAGCGGACAAGAAAAAGGCTGTTTCCGTAATTTGGGTTGGCAGCTCCGCAATATGGATAAGCAGCGAGTGAAAAGAATGTTGTACCTTTGCACCCGGAAAACAAAACAAACAGGTACTATGTATATAGAAAACATCAACAGTCCCAAGGACTTGAAATCTCTGACCATAGAACAGCTCGGCGTGGTGGCCGGGGAAGTGAGACAAGGCGTGCTCAACCGCGTGAGCCATCACGGAGGCCATGTGGGACCCAACCTCGGCTTCACCGAGGCCACCGTGGCCCTGCACTACGTCTTCGACGCTCCCGAGGACAAGATAGTCTTCGATGTCTCGCACCAGAGCTATCCTCACAAGATGCTCACCGGGCGCAAGGACGGTTTCCTCGACGTGAGCCGCATGGATGGCATATCGGGTTACTCCTCTCCGCTGGAGAACCCGGTGTATGACAACTTCGAGATTGGCCACACCTCCACCTCCGTCGCCCTGGCCACCGGCCTGCAGAAAGCCCGCGACATCCTTGGTGGCAAGGAGAACGTCATCGCCGTCATCGGCGACGGCTCGCTCTCGGGCGGTGAGGCCTTTGAGGGACTCGACACCGCCGTCGAGCTGGGTACCAACATCATCGTCGTGGTCAACGACAACGAGATGAGCATCGCCGAGAACCATGGCGGGCTGTACCGCAACCTCAAGCTTCTGCGCGAGAGCAAAGGACAGGCAGCGTGCAACTTCTTCCGTGCCCTCGGCTTCGACTACCTCTACGTGGAGCAGGGCAACGATGTGGGCAGTCTCGTGGAGGCTTTCCGCAAGGTCAAAGACACCGACCACCCCGTGGTGGTGCACATCCACACCGAGAAAGGCCATGGCTACGCCCCCGCCGTGGCCGACAAAGAGCGGTGGCACTGGAGCATGCCCTTCCATCTCGAAGACGGCAGCCCGCTCAACCCGTCGCATGGCGGCAAGTCGATGGACATGCTGCTCGGCGACTGGCTCTTCGAGGAGATGAGACGCGACGAGAGGCTCGTGGCCATCACCGCCGCCGTGCCTGCCGCCCTCGGCTTCACCAAGGAGCGCCGCGAGGCCCTCGGGAAGCAGTTCGTCGATGTGGGCATCGCCGAGGAAGAGGGCGTCGCCATAGCCTCGGGAATGGCCAAGAGGGGCGCGCGCCCGGTGTTCAGCACCTATGCCACGTTCCTGCAGCGTACCTATGACCAGCTGGCACAGGACCTTGCCGTCAACGGCAACGCCGCCGTCATCAATGTGATCGGCGCCAGCGTCTATGGCATGAGCGACTTCACGCATATCTGCTTCTTCGACATTCCCATGCTCAGCCATATCCCCAACCTCGTCTATCTCGCCCCCACGACGTGGGAGGAGCTGCGCGCCATGGAGAGCTGGGCCATCCGGCAGGACAAATACGCGGTGGCCATCCGTGTGCCCGCCTTTGGGGTGGCTCATTCCACAGAGGACGTTGACAGCGACTACAGCGACCTGAACAAGGCAGTGGTGGCCCACCGTGGCGACCATGTGGCCATCATCGCCGTGGGCGACTTCTTCCAGAAAGGCGAGGCCGTAAGACAGCTGCTGGCTGAGAAGGGCATCAACGCCACCCTCATCAATCCGCGTTACCTTTCCGGACTCGACGAGCAGCTCCTGGACGAGCTGAAGACCGACCACACCGTCGTGGCAACTATCGAGGACGGCAGCATCGACGGCGGCTATGGTGAGACCGTGGCCCGCTTCTATGGTCCGTCGGCCGTGCGCGTGATCAACTTCGGCGTACGAAAGCAGCTCTACGACCGTTACGACGTCAACCAGCTGCTCACAGACAACCACCTGCAAGACTGGCAGATTGCCGACGACATCATGCAGGTCGTCAACAGCGTCAAATAGCAGACTGACAGCTGACATCGTCTTAAGTGAGATGACGTTCCCGAATGACCCATTTGACACCCTCTAATAAGTTGACCGGGAAAGTGCGGCGGTCGCCGCAGCCGTGCATGGCGGTCGCCGCAACTTTGCGCGGCGGTCGCCACAGTTGTGCACGGCGGTCGCCACACCTCGTCGCTACAGCCACTTCGCAATGACGTTTGGACAAGATGGCATCGGGAGACGCGCCTGACGGCATCGCCTCCATGGTACTGGACAACCGGCATAACGGCAGGCACGGCCGTTGTGAAAGTTGTAACAGAAAAAAACAAACCCGTTTGTTTTGTTCTTCGCGCGATTTACGCTACCTTTGCATCAATTATGGATTTGAACCTTTTATCAGCCGACGAGGCGCGGACACTTGACGAGTGCTTGCGCGCCGCCCAACACATTATTATAGTAGCCCACTCACAGCCAGACGGCGATGCCATAGGCTCAAGCCTGGCCTGGGGCAATTTTCTGGCCGTACACTATGGAAAGCAGCCGAGGATTGTCGTGCCCAACGCCTTCCCCGACTTCCTGCACTGGATGCCGGGCATCGAGCAGATTGTGAGATATGACAAGCATCCCGAACAGGTGGAGGGCTGGCTCGATGAGGCCGACCTCGTGTGCTGCCTCGACTTCAACGACTTAGGGCGGACGCTCGACATGACCGATGCCCTGACACGCTGCAAGGCAGGGCGAGTGCTCATCGACCACCATATTCATCCCACCATCGATACCAGGCTGACCGCCTCATTCCCAGAGCTGAGCTCCACCTCGGAGATAGTCTTCCGCATCGTTTGGCAACTTGGCGGCTTTGACGAGCTGGGCAAGGCATTCGCCGTACCTGCCTACTGCGGCATGATGACCGACACGGGCGGCTTCACCTACAACTCGTCGCGCCCGGAGCTGTACTTCATCATCTGCCAGCTGCTCACCAAGGGCATTGACAAGGACAAGATATACCGCAACGTGTTCAACAACTACAGCTCGTGGGCCATACGCCTTCGCGGCTATCTGATGTCGCAAAAGCTCAACGTGTTCGACGACCTGCACGCGAGCTACTACACCATCACCCGGCAGGACATGAAGGACTACCACTTCGTGCGCGGCGACGCCGAGGGACTGGTCAACGAGCCGCTGCGCATCAAGGGCATGAAATGCTCCATCTCGCTGCGTGAGGACGACCGCATCGACAACCGCGTGTGGGTCAGCCTGAGGTCGGTGGACGACTTCTCCGTCGAGGACATGGCCCGCCGTTTCTTCAACGGCGGCGGCCACCTCAACGCCAGCGGCGGCCGCATCAACGGCACCATCGACGACGCGGTACGCATCACCCGCGAGGCATTTAACTATTATGCGGAACAGCTGCGCAAAGTATGAATTATCTTAAAAAAACAAAGGGAAAAGGCGGCGATAACGGCTTTTTTGCTAACTTTGCATAGTATAACAGGACTATCTTATGAAGAAACTTGCATATTTGCTGCTATTCATAGCCGGCCTCGGTGTTTTTGCCGCATGCAATGACAGCGAGACATACGCTGACCAGGTCAACCGCGAGCGCTCCGCCATCAGCGCCTACATTGCCGACTCAGGCGTGAACGTCATCAGCGAGGATGAGTTCCGCAGCAACAACTATACGACCGACGTGTCGAAAAACGAGTTCGTGCTGTTTGAGTCGAGCGGACTCTACATGCAGATTGTACGCAAGGGCACGGGCAAGCCCATCGCCAACGGTGAGACGGCACGCTTGGTGTGCCGCTATACCGAGCGCAACCTGCTCACCGACTCCATACAGGTGTCCAACACCATCCCGCCCTATTACTACCGTTGGGACGAGGCCATGACGGTGACCAACAACTCAGGCACGTTCTCGGGCAGCTTCGACAGCAGCAGTAGCCTGATGTACGCGTTCTATTCCTCTACGACCATTCCGAGCGGCTGGCTTTCCGTCTTGCCCTATCTCAACTTCGACCGCTACAGGACTGCCAGCAGCGAGATTGCGAAAGTGAGACTCATAGTTCCGCACGACCTCGGACAGACCAATGCCATACAGAGCGTCTATCCATGCCTGTACGACATCACTTTCCAAAGAGGTCTCCAGTAATCAGACTCTAACACTTTTCTTAATAAAACCATTATGACCCTGATTAAATCTATTTCCGGCATCCGCGGCACTATCGGCGGCAAGCCGGGTGACACCCTAAATCCGCTTGACATTGTGAAGTTTACTTCGGCCTATGCCACTTTCATACGCCGAAGCGGCAAGTCCAAGAGCAATACGATAATCGTGGGACGCGACGGCCGCATCTCCGGCCCGATGGTGAAGAACGTGGTCTGCGGCACCCTGATGGGCATGGGCTACGATGTAATCAACATCGGCTTTGCCACCACCCCCACCACGGAGCTGGCCGTGCGCATGAGCCATTCGGCAGGCGGCATCATCATCACTGCCAGCCACAACCCACGGCAGTGGAACGCGCTGAAGCTGCTCAACAATGAGGGTGAGTTTCTGACCAAGGACGACGGCAACGAGGTGTTGCGCATTGCTGAGGCCGAGGATTTCGACTATGCTGAGGTGGACAACCTCGGAAAATATACCGTAGATAACTCGTTCGACCAGCGGCATATCGACTCGGTGCTGGACTTGAGGCTCGTTGACTGTGAGGCTATACGCAAGGCCCGCTTCAGAGTCTGCGTCGACAGCATCAACTCGGTCGGCGGCATTATCCTGCCCCATCTGCTCGACAAGCTCGGCGTCAGCTACACCTTCCTCAACGGGGAATGCACCGGTGACTTTGCCCACAACCCGGAGCCGTTGGAGAAAAACCTCGGCGGAATCATGGAAGAGGTGAAAAACGGCAAATACGACTTGGGCATTGTCGTTGACCCTGACGTTGACAGGCTGGCCTTCATTCAGGAGAACGGAAAGATGTATGGCGAGGAATATACGCTCGTCACGGTGGCCGACTATGTGCTGGACCACGTGAAAGGCCCCACGGTGAGCAATCTGAGCTCAACCCGCGCCCTGCGCGACGTGACCGAGAAGCACGGCTGCAAGTATTACGCCTCGGCCGTGGGCGAGGTCAATGTAACGACCAAGATGAAGGAAGTAGGCGCCGTGATTGGCGGCGAGGGCAATGGCGGCGTCATCTATCCCGAGAGCCATTACGGCCGCGACGCGCTGGTGGGCATCGCCCTGTTCCTCAGCAGTCTGGCACAAAAGGGCTGCAAGGCCAGTGAGCTGCGTGCGTCGTTCCCCAATTATTTCATTGCGAAGAACCGTATCGACCTGCAGCCGACAACCGACGTTGACGCCATTCTCGCCAAGATGAAAGAAAAATACAGCGGAGCCGATGACGTGCAGGTGACCGACATCGACGGCGTGAAGCTCGACTTCCCGACGAAGTGGGTACACATGCGCAAATCAAATACGGAGCCCATCATCCGTGTCTACAGCGAGGCCTCAACCATGGCAGAGGCCGATGCACTGGGCAAGCAGATGATGGACGAGATTGCCAGGCTCGTGTAAGGCCCGGCTTTTGGGTAGGGAAAGGCCTACAGATTCAGCTTTTCCATAAGTGCCTCCCGTAGTATCACTGCGTGGTTTCTCAGCGGATTGCGGAAACCATAGAGCAGCGTTACTACGGGAGTGTTGTTTTCTTTTAGTTGCGCCGCAAGTTTGTCGAGGGCCTCGTTATGGAGCAGCTCGTCGTGGTAGCGTTGGGCAAAGGTCTCCCAGTTGGCCTCGGGGTCGGCATGGAAGAAGCGGCGCAGCTCGGGCGATGGTGTCACGTCCTTGGCCCAGATGTCATATTTCAGGTCGCTTTTTCTGATGCCGCGCGGCCACAGCTTATCAACAAGAATGCGGCAGCCGTCGCTTTCAGCGGCGGGCTCATAGACACGTTTCAACTGAATGGTCATAGTGGGGATGGGAGTTTTATGGGGTGGATGGGTAAATGGGGGTTGTGGGGGTTGATGGGGAGAACGTATATGAAAAGGGCAGGGCTGCAGCCCTGCCCTTATGGCAAAGAGAAATGACGCTTAGTCTACCTTGATGTCCTTGTTGACGTTCTTCGAGAGGAAAGCGGCGTAGACGAACATATACACCACGGCGATGAGCGGCACGATGTAGGAGAGCATGTAGTTGCTCGTCAGATCGACCACGCCGTTCTGGATAAGAGGCACGATGCCGCCGCCTACCACCATCATCATGAAGATGCCGCTGGCTTTCTCGGTGTATTTGCCAAGTCCCTCAGTGGCGAGGTTGAAGGTGCAGCTCCACATCACAGAGGTGCAGAGACCGCAAAGCACGATGAGGATGGCGCTCAGCGGCAGCTTCACCACGGCAAAGCTTGATCCGGTGAACACGGGCATGCTGCCGGTGACGGTCTTCGGCATGAGGATGGCCACAATGATGAGCAGCATGGCGACACCGTTGACAACAATCATCATGGTACGGCTGGACACCTTGGCGGCAATCAGACTTGAGAGGAAGCGGCCGATGAGCATCAGGAACCAATAGGTACCGGCAGCGAAGCCTGCGATGGTGGCTGCCTCGAGGCCTGGGTCGAGCGTGGCAAGGCCTGCGCCATTGGCGCCGGGCTCGGAGAGATAGAAGTTGATGGTGCCGGGAAGACCGACCTCTACACCCACATAGACGAAGATGGCGATGACACCGAAGGTGAAGTGACGGAAAGCGAAGGGCGAATGCTCATAGACAGTGTTGCTGTCCATTTGTTTCGGGTTGTCAATCGGAACGAAGAGCAGGATGAAGAACGTGGCGGCAAAGATGGCCATGGCCAGATAAAGTACAACGTTGACATCGGTGATGGCCGTGTTCTTGGTGACGGTACCGATGAGCGCGCCAACGAGCATAGGCGTGATGGTGCCCATCAATGAGTTGAACGAGCCGCCGATGAGGTTGAGCTGGTTACCGCGGTTGCCGCCGCCGCCAAGCTGGTTGAGCATCGGGTTGACTACGGTGTTGAGCATGCAGACGGAGAAGCCGCTGATGAAAGCGCCAAGCAGATAGACATAGAAGTTGCCGGGCAGGCCGAAGATGCTGGTACCAGTGAGCACCTGACCAGAGAGGAACTGGGTGAACACGCCTAAGAAGCCGAGGGCTATGGCGATGAGGGCTGTCTTCTTGTAGCCAATCTTCGTCAGCATAAGTCCGGCGGGGATTCCCATGAACAGGTAGGCCAGAAAGTTCATCATGTTACCCATCATGCCAAGCGTGTTGCTGCCGTTGAACTCAGGGTAGTTTTTCCAAATGACGCCGATAGGAGCGGCGAGGTTGGTGACAAAGGATATCATTCCGAAGAGGAAGATACATGCCACAATCGCAATGATGCGACCATTCTGATTTTGTTTTGCCATATTTGTTTTTAATTTTATATGTTGTTTTGTAGTGTTCAAGGTTCGTTGTTGGTGGTGCCTTGCTATGGCAGCCTGCCTTGCAGGAGCATCGTGTAGCATAGCCGGTAGGCCTCAACCATATCTTCGTGATGGTCCTTCCCGTTGTTTTCCCGGAAGACGGCGGTCAATGAGAATGCGGGATATATCATCTCACAGTGATTGAGCATCATCTGCTTAACGGCACTGGCGTCGTTGGGGTCAGCGTGTGCTGTCTCGAGCTGTCTCATGGCAAAGTCATGGAAGAACTCGGTTACTTGCTGTTCTATTTCTTTTTTATTCACGGTTCAAAGTTACCAAAAAGAATTCGAACTGGTACGAAATTATAATTATTTTTCATTAATTCTTGCCCTTTGCCTTTATAGTGGAAGGGTGTAGCCAGCTCTTGTGAGTAGTTTCTATTTGAATGTCTTGAACGTGTAGCCCTGCTCCTTAAGCCACCGCAGGCTCTCGGGCAGCGCGGTGCGCAACTTGTCAATGCTCTTCAGCGAGTCGTGGAACGTGATGATGGAACCATTGCGCGCATAGCGCTTCACGTTGTTGACGACATCCTCGGCGGTCATCCACTTCGAATAGTCGCGGGTGACGAGGTCCCACATGATAATCTTATAATACCGGTTGACCCACCAGTAGACCGAGAATTTCATCCAGCCATGGGGCGGCCGGAACAGATGGGCCTTGATAAGCTCATTGGCCATCGCTACGTCCTGGCCGTAAGTGATGGCCATGTGCTTGAATGAGCCAAGGTGGTGGAACGTGTGGTTGCCCACCTGATGCCCCTCAGCCACGATGCGGTTGTAAAGGTCGTGGTGGCGCATCACATTCTCCCCGACCATGAAGAAGGTGGCCTTAATGTCCAGCTCCTTCAGGGTGTCGAGGATAAAGGGGGTTGACTCGGGGATGGGGCCGTCATCGAAGGTGACATAGACAGAATGGTCGTTCTTGTCCATTCTCCATGTCGCCTTCGGATAGACCCATCGGAGCCACTTGGCGGGTTGCTCGATAATCATTGTCAGTTCTGCATCTCTTGTCCGCCCATGCCGATGTAGCGCTGGTAGAGGCTGTTGAGCATTGCCACCTGTTTGGCGGCAAGTCTGCTGTCGACAAGTTTGGTAATCTCAGCCGTCTGCTGCATGATGGAGAACTGGATCATCGCGTCACGGTTGGACTGCTGGAAGCGGATGCCGCTGAGCGAGAGGTAGTAATTGGCATACTGCGATGCGTTCTTCCACACCTCGTTGATGCACTGCATGGCTTCTTTCTTCATGCCCAACAGGGCGTAGGCCTTGGCCAGGTCGGTGCCACCGCTCATGTAGTTCATGGGGATGTTGTAGGTGGGCAATTCCTTGGCAGCCTTTGCCAGGGCTTTGCGCGCCTTGTCGTCCTTATGCTCTGCGATGAGGTGGAGAGCCAGCTGGCCGAAGAGGCGCCGGTGGGTGTAGCACATGCGCATGACGGTCTCGTCGATGTAGAGGCTCGGCTTGCTGAGTCCGCCGTAGCGGTAGCGGAACATCATGTTGTTGTAGGTCTTCTCCGTGTCGAAGTTCTTGGCGTTGCCTTTGTTTGTCGTGAAGGGCGAGATGCGGTTGGCAAGGCCCTCCTGGATGAAGTTGTCGCCGAGGTTCATGTAGTTTTCCTCACCGACGGTGACTGCCACGTAGATGGGCCTTGTCCAGTCGCACTGGGCAATCATCTCGAGCATCATCAGGTCGTTCTTGTAGAGTGCGTTCTTGCCGGCGAGCGAGATGACCATGCGGTCGGGTATGGTGTCGCTTGCCATCATCATGCCGCTCTTTCTCACGGCTTCCTTGTCGATGGTGACGTAGAGCGTGTCGGTCGGTATGACGTGCATGTCTCCCTTGGCGCGCACCCAATGCTTCATGATGTTCTTCACCTCAAACGGATTGTCACCGAACTGCGCCTTGGCGGCAGCCGGGTCTTGCTTGTAGAAGTCGAGCACCTGCTGCTTCAGGCTGGGCTGCACCTCCACATACTCGTTGGTACCCGAGCAGTAGTCGAGCCTGGGCCAGGATATAGGCACTGCCGGCGAGTTGTAGGCCGGGCGTTTCATCTGGTCGATGTACCAGTCGGTCTGCAGATAGGAGAGGTTGCACACGCGGGCGTCGGTACGCACGCCCTCGGTCTCCTGGTTGTACCAGAGCGGGAAGGTGTCGTTGTCGCCGTTGGTGAAGATAATCGGGTTTCCCTTGTCCTGCATGGTCATGAGGTAGTTCTGGCCGAAGTCGCGGCAGGTGTAGCGTCCCGAGCGGTCGTGGTCGTCCCAGGTCTGGCTGACCATCTGGACAGGCACGAGCAGACAGAGCAGGGAGACAACAGCCGTCACAGCGACATTGCTCACCTTGAGGTATTTTTTCAGCAGGTCGATGATGGCTGCCACGCCAAGACCGCACCAGATGGCGAAGGCATAGAACGAGCCCGCGTAGGCGTAGTCGCGCTCACGCGGCTGCACCGGCGTCTGGTTGAGGTAGATGACGATGGCAAGGCCCGTCATGAAGAAGAGGAAGAACACCACCCAGAACTGGCGGATGCCGCGGCGGCCGCGGAATGCCTGCCAGAAGAGGCCAATAAGGCCGAGCAACAGAGGCAGGCCGTAGAACACGTTGTGTCCCTTGTCGTTCTTCAGGTCGTCGGGCAGCTTGCTCTGGTCGCCCAGACGGGCGTTGTCGAGGAAGGAGATGCCGGTAATCCAGTTGCCGTGCTCCAGTTCGCCGTTGCCCTGTATCTGGTTCTGACGGCCGCAGAAGTTCCACATGAAGTAGCGCCAGTACATGAAGTTGCACTGGTAGCTGAGGAAGAACTTGATGTTCTCGAGCTGCGTGGGCACCTTCACCGAGATGTTCTCGCCGCAGCGGTCGTAAGGCACCTGCGTGCCGTCAACCCCGCCCATCCACGACTCATAGTCCTGTGCGTGGCCGGAGTCGTACATGCGGGGGAAGAACATGTTCTGCGCATAGACATATTTGTTTTTGTGGGTGACGACGAAGTAAGAGTCCTTCTCGTCCTTTGAGGCTTTCTCCTTACGGCTATAGACGGGCGCGCCCTCCTTCATCTTCGGGCGGCACATCTGTCCGTCGCTTTCGAGCGCCACCTGCGAGGTGTAGGCCTGTCCGTAGAACAGCGGCCGGTCACCGTACTGGTCGCGGCTGAGATAAGAGCCGAGCGTGAAGATGTCCTCTGGCGAGTTCTGGTCCATGGGCGGGTTGGCCACCGAGCGGATGACGATGAGCGCATAGCTCGAGTAGCCGATCATCAGCATGAGCATGCAGAGCAGGGCCGTATTCTTGAAACGTGAGGTGACGAGATAGACAGGCTTCTTGTTGACCACCTTTTTACGGTTGAGCAGGACGGCGGCCACTGCCAGCACGACGACGCCGATAATGAAGGCCGACCAGCCATAGCCGTAGAACGGAATGCCAATGAGGCCGAAAGCGAGCAGGAACGAGATGTTCTCACGCGTCTTGTTGCTGTCGATGTAGCTCTCATAGATAGCCCATATCGTAGCTGCGACAAGGCAGGCAATGTAGATGATGAGACCGGTGTTGAATGGCAGTCCGAGCGTGTTGACGAAGAACAGCTCAAACCAGCCGCCCACGGTGACGATGCCCGGTACGACACCATAAAGCACGGCGGCCACGATGACAAACGAGATGAGCAGGGCTATGAGCGAGCCTTTCACCTCGATGTTGGGGAAACGGCGGTAGCAATACACCAGTACTATGGCCGGCAGGCAGAGCAGGTTGAGCAGGTGCACGCCGATGCTCAGACCCGTCATATAGAAGATGAGCACAAGCCAGCGGTCGGCATGGGGCTCGTCGGCGTGGTCTTCCCATTTAAGAATGAGCCAGAACACGATGGCCGTGAAGGCTGACGAATAGGCATAGACCTCACCCTCGACAGCGGAGAACCAGAAAGTGTCGCTCCACGTATAGATGAGGGCGCCCACCATGCCACTTGCCTCAATGGCGATGGTCTTGCCGACTGTCAGACTGTTCCAGTCCTTGACGATGAGCTTGCGTGTAAGATGAGTGATGGTCCAAAAAAGAAACAGAATGGTCGTGGCCGAGAGCAACGCACTCATGGTGTTGACCATGCGTGCCACCTGCGACGGGTCGCTGGCGAAGTGACTGAACAGGTTGGCGGTGAGCATGAAGAAAGGTGCCCCTGGCGGGTGGCCGATTTCGAGCTTGTAACCGGTTGTGATGAATTCAGGACAATCCCAGAAAGAGGCTGTCGGCTCAATGGTGGAGCAATAGGTAAAGGCAGCAATGGCAAACGCTACCCATCCTAAAATGGTGTCCACTAACTTATACTGTTTCATTAATCGAAAAAGATAATAATTGTGTTATTGCAATAATGATGCAAAGATACAACTTTTTATTTGACAAAGTTAGCGTTTGGATGTTTTTTTAAGGTTAGTTTGTTTTTTACGCGAACGCCGTGCCTGCACTCTGGCAGGAGGTTTTATAAAAGGCACTATAAGATGAGGCTTGCACCGTAGATAAGCACTATATAGCGGCACAGCTTGCCGACGGTGGTGGCGAGAAGCGTGATGAACACGTTGGCGCGCATGAGTCCCAGGCCGATGGAGATGGCTGAGCCGAGGCCGGGCAGAAAGGTGAAGACGGCCACCCAGGCACCGTGTCCGGCGAGGAAGTGTTGCACCCTTTCGAGCTTGTCTTGCCTCACATGGAGGTATTTCTCAATCCAGTCGATGCGTCCCAAGCGGCCGACACCATAGTTGAACATCGAGCCCAGCACGTTGCCGATGGTGCCATAGACGAGCAGCGGCGCGCTTTTCAGTCCGGCGGCCATGAGGGCCACCATCACGGCCTCACTGCTGAACGGCACAAAGCTGCCGGCAAGGAAGGCTGCCACGAGCATGCCCCAATAGCCATAGCCCGCCAGTAAACCGGTCAGTTCAGCCATAAGTTGAAGACGGTCAGGGCCAGCGTCATACCTGCGAGGACGAACATTGCAATGTTGGACAGCCGGGAGTGAGTGAGGGCGAGGAAGTGGCCGATGAGCGTAGCCGTGGTGACAATAGATATGCCGAGCATCTCGTCGAAATACTGGGGCTGGAGGATGGCGAAAATGACCGAGCAGGCATCCAGCACGACGAATGTCTCGTACATCAGGCGGATGCGGATGCGGTCCTGGTAGCTGTAGAGGAAGAAATGAACGGCACCGATGACGGCCAGCACCAGCACAAAGGCGAAAGTGAGGAGCTGGTGGACGTTGAGGATGCTTAACTGGCAGACGGGGCCAAACTGCAGCACGCTCATGAAATGGGAAGCCAAATAGCCGACGTCATCCTTGTAGATGAGCCAGGCCACGACAAACCAGTAAGGGGCGACAATGCCGAGAATCGAGGCGATGAGCGTGCGGGGACTGAAACACAGCACGTTGACAGCCATGACAATCCACAGTACTGGCAGGAAGAGCAGCGTCTTGGAGAAGGCGATGCTGCTGATGCCCAAGGCGACAAAGGCGTAGAACACCCATCCTACGGCACCGGCGTTCTGATAAGCACGGAAGATGAGCAACAGGAAAGCGATGAAGGCTACCATGACAACAGCCACCTTTACCGACCCGAACAGTGTGAGGCTCATCGTGATCATCACCATGAACGAGCACGACACCATGCGGCTGTAGATGCGTATGAGGGAGAAGCCGTTGTTGAGCTCGGCCATCATCAGGGTGGCCACGAGCAACAGGGCAAAGGTCATCCACTGCCCGTAACCCATGAGCTCGACCGTCAGGCAGACGACGAGTCCGTAGATGATGGTGACGGGCAGCGCCCATCTTGATTGTGCTATCCTGTTTTGAAGTCGTTTTACCATATTAAAGTCCGAGTCCGGCCAGCCCCCTCAACTTGGTTGTCAGTGGACAGGCCGGATATTGTTGTCAGAGGTCTTGTCCGATGTCGCGGCGGAAGTATT
Source organism: uncultured Prevotella sp. (assembly GCA_902497035.1). GTDB lineage: Bacteria > Bacteroidota > Bacteroidia > Bacteroidales > Bacteroidaceae > Prevotella. The sequence goes on along the minus strand of CABVDL010000021.1, from coordinate 21,125 downwards.
TTCCCTCAAATTCAATGTTGAGGCTTTGCTGCATGCTCTTCAGCAGTGCCTCGTCCTTATCTTTGCCATAGGCCGTTACGGCGATGACGCGTCCGCCGTTGGTCACGAGCTGTCCGTCCTTGATGGCGGTGCCGGAGTGGAAGACGATGGCATCTCTCACCAGTCCGGTGCCGGTGATGGGGAAGCCTTTCCTGTAGCTCACGGGATAGCCTCCGCTGACAAGCATCACGCAGACGGCGGCGCGCGGGTCGGTCTCCACGGTCTTTGTGTCGAGGTCGCCGTTGGCCACGCCCTCAAACAGACCGACGAGGTCGCTCTTCAGGCGGGGCATCACCACCTCGGTCTCTGGGTCGCCCATGCGGCAGTTGTACTCGATGACCATCGGGTCTCCGGCCACGTTGATAAGACCGAAGAAGATGAAGCCCTTATAGTCGAGTCCCTCTTCGGCAAGGCCCTCCACAGTAGGCCGGATGATGCGGTCTTCCACCTTTTTCATCCAGGCCTCGTCGGCGAAAGGTACGGGCGACACGCTGCCCATGCCGCCGGTGTTGAGGCCGGTGTCGTGCTCGCCGATGCGCTTGTAGTCCTTTGCCTCAGGCAAAATCTTGTAGTGACGGCCGTCGGTCAGCACAAAGACGGAGCATTCAATGCCGCTGAGGAACTCTTCGATGACCACCTTGGCCGAGGCGTCGCCGAACATTCCGTCGAGCATCTCGCGGAACTCTTTCTTGGCTTCTTCCAGCGTCGGCACGATCAGTACGCCCTTGCCGGCGGCCAGTCCGTCGGCTTTCAGCACGTAGGGCGGCCTCAGCGTCTCAAGAAACTTGCAGCCCTCCTCAACGGTGGTGCCGTCGAATGTCTCGTAGGCGGCCGTAGGAATGTGGTGGCGTTTCATAAAGCCTTTGGCGAAATCCTTGCTTCCCTCAAGCTGGGCGCCGGCCTTGGACGGGCCGATGACGGGGATGGCGGCGGTGCGGGCATCGGCCTTGAAAGCGTCGTATATGCCTTTTACCAGAGGGTCCTCCGGACCGACCACCACCATGTCGATGGCGTTGGCCGCGGCGAAATCCTTCAGGCGGTCGAAGTCGTCAACTCCGATGGCGACGTTCTCGCCCAGCTCCATTGTCCCCGCATTGCCCGGGGCAATGAACAGTTTCTCACACTTTGCGCTCTGCGCAATCTTCCATGCCAAGGCGTGCTCACGGCCGCCGGAACCTAAGAGTAATATCTTCATGATTAACGATTTAATTATTGTCAGCTTTCCAATCCTTGTTAAACCATTGACGTTGCTGAAGCCATTGTCTTGATGCCTGGACGGCATGTCTTTTCAGAATATCCATATCGAGGTCAATATGGTATATTCTGTCCGTTGCCTTTTCATCTGTGAACACATACATGCCATGCCACCCATTTTCGATGAATTCATTGCTCCCCCCGTTGACCATGGCAATGAATTTAGGCAGTTGCAGGAATTTTCCATCCAAGACTATAGCAATGCTCCAGAAGAACGACTGCATGGCGTGTATCGAAGGTTCCCGGTCGCGGGTAACCCTATCACGTATGCTTGTCTTGCACTGCAGACAGCCGAAACAATACATTTTGCCTTTGTCTCTTATAACGGCATAGAGATCAAAAACATTACCTTTGACTTGTTCTTTAAGCCAACTGATGTCACGTGGCTCGTTATCCAATTCCCCGGCCTTAAGTATAGTGTTCAAATCACGTTGCAATAGAATTTCAATGCCGGTCCCTTTCAGGGAATTATTGGCAAGCATTTTGACCATTTCCTCAAAAGCATGTCCGCTCGACTTCTTCCAGCTTTGGTCAGCACTGATTACATTCTTAATTGTCTGTGAATCATCAATACCACTCTTTCTATGCACATGTATCTCGTAGATGCAATTCCATATCTCCTCGGCACTTGCATTGGGAAAGTGACGCATGCCCTCAATGATACTTGTCTTTATGGCCTCTTTTTGTGCTTCCCGTTCTGCTTTATCTGCATTCTTCGCACCGCCATTCCCGTATTCGGCAAGTTTGTCCTGATATGCCGCATTATATATTTTACGGCAGTAATCTTTCACATTGTTCATCATGAGTTCGCATTAATGATTTGAATGATGGTCTTCCCCCAGGCATAGGCCAGCAGGGGCGGAACCGCATCACCGATTTGCTCGTATTTGTCTTGAACAGTGCGGTCAATATGAGGAACGATATAAGGGCCGCCCACAAAATTATATGAATCGGGGAAAGACTGCAGTCTTGCACATTCCCTTACTGTTAGTGCGCGGTCGTAAATGGGGTGGACAAACTCGTCAAGACAGTGACTGGTCACCGTAGGGGATGGCTCATCAAGACGCAACCTATAGTTGCGTTTTATAAACATCTTCTTCGGCAGAACCTTTTCTGTCTGTAATTTCTTGAGTTCGTCACCTTGATAGCGTTCAAAAAGGGTCTTAAGACTCTCTCCTTGTTTGAGTAACGAAAAACGTTTCAATGTTTGCGGACGGTGTCTCATGGGCTTCTGGTTCGTTATTTCCCCATTGTATTCAATGTATTGTCTCTTCCAGAATACATCGTCTTTTAATTTTGAGGAGTAAGCGGAATCCCCCCCCTCATATTCAGTCTTTTCCTCATTGCTGTTGGGAATGACATTTGGCAACCCTGCAAAAGCCTCAGCCACCGTGGTTGTCTTTCCATATTCAGGTATTGGTGAGCTGAGCCACCACTTGGGATTTCGGGCAGCCAATAAGAAGAAGCGCTTGCGCTTTTGAGGAACGCCAAACTGGTCGGCTTCCAATACCACTTGCAGCTGATTGGCGTATCCGGCCTCTTGAAGTTCCTTACGTATCATGTCAACCACGAGAACGTCGGAGTCCTTATGAATAGTCTTGCTCATAATGCCTGGAACGTTTTCAAAAAGGAGTAGCTTGGCATTGCATATCTTTGCCATACGAATTCCCTCACGGTACAAAACCTGGCGGTCATCATAGAATGACCGGGACGAGTTGCCCGCCGTGGAGAAGGTCTCGCAAGGCATGCCTGAAGTAACGAGGTCAACCCCATCCTTTGGAATAAATGGCAGCACATCCTCAGGCTTGACTTTCCTAATGTCCGAATTGATCACATGGACCTCAGGATGATTTGCTGAATAAGTATCACAACAGCTTTTAATATATTCTATGGCGACAAGCGTCTGCATACCACTGGCATGCAGACCCGTACAGATACCTCCGGGGCCTGCAAAGCAATCAACATGAGTGAAAATATGTTTGTCTTGTGCCATATCTCTTTGGTAATAGTAGTAAGTGCCGTTTATTTCAGATAGTCGTCGAAGTAGCGGCTGATGCGCTCGTGCAGATGCACCGACTGGTGTCCGCGCATGTTGTGCGGCTCACCGGGATAGACGAAGAAGTCGGGCTGCGTGCCGGCCTCGATGCAGGCCTTGAGGAACGATAGGGCGTGCTGCGGCACGCAGGTGGGGTCGTTGTAGCCGATGATGATCTCCAGGCGGTCTTTCAGGTTCTTGGCCTTGGGGATGAGCGACGACTGTGCGTAGCCGTCGGGATTGGTCTGCGGCGTGTCCATGTAGCGCTCGCCGTACATCACCTCATACCATTTCCAGTCGATGACCGGTCCTCCGGCCACGCCCACCTTGAACACGCCCGGGTGCGTGGTCATCAGATTGATGGTCATGAAGCCGCCGAAGCTCCAGCCGTGAACGCCGAGACGAGTGGCGTCAACGTAAGGCAACGACTTGAGGTATTTCACGCCCTCCATCTGGTCTTCCACCTCATGGTCGCCGAGGTGGCGGAATGTGGCCTGCTCGAAGGCCTTGCCGCGGTATTCGCTGCCCCGGTTGTCGAGGATGAAGAGCAGATAGCCTTTCTGTGCCATGTAGGTCTCCCACGAGCGGCTGCAGTAGTGCCAGCGGGCATCCACGTTGTGGGCGTGGGGACCGCCATAGACATAGACGATGGTCGGATATTTCTTTGTCGGGTCGAAGCCCACGGGCATCACCATGCGGTAGTAGAGGTCGGTGGTGCCGTCGGCGGCCTTGAGGGTTCCCAGTCTGTACTCCGGCACGTTGTAGCCTTTCCAGGGGTCGGGGGCCGTGAACCAACGCCTGGCCTGCGCCGTGGCGGTGCTCACGATGGCGATGTTGCGTGGCGTCGATGGCTCAGAGTAGTTGTCGACGACGTAGCTGCCCGAGGCGCTGAGGCTTGCGCTGTGCCAGCCCTTGCCGCCCTCGTCAATGCGCTGGCTGCGGCCGTTGTCTACATTGACCTTGAAGATGTTGCGCTGCACGGGGCTTACGGCGTTGGCCAGATAGATGATGCTGTGGCTTCCGGCATCAAAGCCCGTCATCTCCTCCACCTCCCACTGGCCTTGGGTGAGCTGGCTGAGCTGCTTGCCGCCGGCACTGAAGAGATAAAGGTGGTTGTAACCGTCCTTTCGGCTCTGCATCACGAACTTGCCGTTGTCCCAAGGCAGGAAGACGATGGGGTGGAGCGGCTCGACGTATTTGTCGTCGGTCTCGCGGTATAGCTCGGCCTTGCGGTCGCCCGTCGCGGCGTCGTAGCTCACGAGGCGGCAGTCGTTCTGGTCGCGGTTAAGTTCAAACATATAGACCGTCTTGCCGTCGGGACTCCAGCTGATGTTGGTGAAGTAGCGGTCGGTGGGGTCGCCGGCCTTCAGATAGACCGTCTTGCCGGTGTTGAGGTCGTAGACGCCCACGGTCACCTTATGGCTGGTCTCGCCCGCCATGGGGTACTTGTCGGGAGCCTCGGTGGCAATGCGCGAACCGGAATCAGGCACCCATGTGGGCTCGGGTATGTTCACTTGCGGATAGTCGGTCACCATGCTCTGGTCCATGCGGTAGAAAGCGAGCCGCTGCCCGTCGGGACTCCAGAACAGGCCGCCGGTGATGCCGAACTCGTCGCGGTGGACGCTCTGTCCGTACACTATCTGGCGTGAGCCGTCGGTCGTCAGCTGCACGGACCGGCCGCCGGCACGCTCCACATAGAGCTGCCAGTCCCTGACGTAGGCCAATGCCTTTGAGGCATAACAAAGTTTCTCGGCCTGCACACCGCTCTCGCGGTCAAGCGTCCACAACGTCTTTTTCTTCTTCCAGTCAAACAGCACCCACTTCTTGCCCGCCGACAGCAACACCCACGGCTTCCTGGCCTCGGGGAACGAGGCGTTGTAGAGGCCGTGTACTGTCAGGCCGGCCTTGCCGAGCTGTTGCTCGTCAAACAGCTCGGTCTCCTTGCCTGTCTGCTTGTTCACGAGGTAGCAGGCATCGGCATCAAGACGCACCAGCTCGTCGCCCCACCAGGCGGTGTAGCGGTTCTTCGGAACCATGTTGCGGTAGTTGGTGCCGCCGAAATTGAGGTCCTCCAGGGTGAACTGGCGCAGGCCGTCGCCCGAGCGTCCCACGGTCGCGTCCCTCAGCGTGTTGTCGTGTTGCGTGGCCTGAGCCATACTGCCAAGACTCATAGTTGATAGGAATAACAGAAAGAATAATTTCTTCATCATATGGTGAAAGTCATAATCTTTGTAGATAAATGGGTGGTACCGAAGCAGGATATAGGCCAATCCGATACCACCAGGGCGTTTGCCGGACAATCCGGCTCAGTCCTCATCCTCAAACCGGCGGTCGCGTCCGAACTTGTTGCCGCCACGGTTCTTGCTGCCCTTGAACGAGGAGCGCTTGAAGTCGCTGCGTCCCTTGTATCCCCCGCGGTCTGCACGCTTGAAATCACCGCGGCTCCGATTTTTGCGGTCGAAGTCTTTCTTATAGCCGTCGTTCCTGTCGTCGTCATCGAAGCCCTTGCCTGTGAAGTGCTGGCGTGTCTCGGGCTTGTAGGTGTGGAACTTGAACGAACGGATGTCGCCCTCCTCGTTGGCCTCCTCGGCGGCAAGCCGTTCCTTGAACTCGCGGTTTTTCTTGAACCGGTGCTTCTGCGCCATCTCGCGCTTCTCCTCCTCAGTCTTCACGATGCCGCCCTCCTGACGGAACGTCTTCATCTTCCCGCTGAACATGGTGTATTTGCGGAATTCGCACTCGAGCGAGCCGTTGTAGAGCGGTATCTTGATGCTGGGCTTGAGTCCGATTTGGTCAAAGCATTCCTCACGGTAGCTGAGTACCCAGGCCTCATTGCCGTCGAACTCGTGCTTGAGTCTGTCGCCAATCATGCGGTAGGTGCCCAGCAAGTCGGGCGTGGAGATGCGCTCGCCGTAGGGCGGATTCATCACGATGATGCTCTTTTCGGCAGGCTTCTTGAAGTCCTTGAAGTCCTGCTGCTCCACGGTTATCACCTGCGACAGTCCGGCGGCCTTTACGTTGAGGCGTGCGGTGTTGACGGCTTTCATGTCGATGTCGTAGGCGTAGATATGGTGGTCAAACGCGCGCTCCTCGCTGTCGTCGTTGTAGATGCGCTCGAAGAGGTCGGCGTCGAAGTCAGGCCATTTCTCAAAGGCGAACTCCTTGCGGAACACGCCGGGTGAGATGTTGCGGGCGATGAGGGCAGCCTCGATGGCGATGGTGCCCGAGCCGCACATCGGGTCGATGAGGTCGCAGTCGCCCCTCCATCCGGTCATCAAAATCATGCCGGCGGCCAGCACCTCGTTCAGCGGGGCCTCGACGCTCTCCTGCCGGTAGCCGCGGCGGTGGAGGCTCTCACCGCTGGAGTCGAGGCAGAGCGTGGCGTCGTCGTCTGCGATATGGATGTGGAGGCGGATGTCGGGGTTGCTCAGCGAGATGTTGGGGCGGCCGCCCGTCTTCTCGCGGAACTGGTCGACGATGGCGTCCTTTACCTTGTAGCTGACGAAGTGGGAATTGCGGAATTCCTCGGAATAGACCACGGAGTCAACGGCGAATGTCTTGCCGTCGGCGATGTACTGGCTCCAGTCAATTTCCTTCACCTTATTATATACGTCATCAGCTGAGCGGGCCTTGAAGTGCTTGATGGGCTTTAGTACGCGGATGGCGGTGTGTAACTGAAAGTTGGCGCGGTACATCATCTCCTTGTTGCCTGTAAACGATACCATGCGCCGGCCTATCTGCACGTTGTTTGCGCCCAGCTGTGTGAGCTCCTGAGCCAGGACGGGTTCCAGGCCCATGAAGGTCTTGGCAATGAGTTCAAATTCCTGTTCCATTGTTGAATTCCAAATCTATCATGTCTATTTTTTCTTGCTTGTATTTGCGCGAGTTGGGTTTCATGTCGCGCGTGACCCACACGTTGGCGCCGACGACGCAGCCCGATCCGATGGTGATGCGGCCGAGGATGGTCGCGTTGGCGTAGATGATGACGTTGTCGCCGATGATGGGGTGCCGTGGGATGCCCTTGATGGGGTTGCCGTCTTTGTCGAGCGGGAAGCTCTTGGCGCCGAGCGTCACGCCCTGGTAGAGCTTGACGTTGCGGCCGATGCGGCAGGTCTCACCGATGACGACGCCGGTGCCGTGGTCGATGGTGAAGTATTCGCCGATGGTGGCGCCCGGGTGGATGTCGATGCCGGTCTCGGAGTGGGCCATCTCGGTCATCATGCGGGGAATGAGGGGTACGCCCATCACGCACAGCTCGTGAGCCAGACGGTAGTTGGTGAGCGCCTTGATGACGGGGTAGCACGAGATGATCTCTGCCAGTCCCTTGGCGGCAGGGTCACCGTTGTAGGCAGCCACGACATCGGTGGCAAGTATGCGGCGCAACTCAGGCAGACGGGTGATGAGCTGGCGTGCCATGTTGTGCGCCTTGCGCTTCAGCACGGAGAGCGACGTGTCGCCAATGACGGCATTGCCGCCTTTCCGGTCGGTCGGGCAATCCGCGTCAGCACCTTGCAAGGCGGATTGCAGGCTCGCCTCAGGATTAAAGCCCAGTCCGGCAAGTATCTGCTCACAGAGCAGATGGTAGAGACGCTCCACATTGACGCCTATCTGATATTTGATGGTATGGATGTTAACCTGTGACTGGCCAAAGTAGCCGGGAAAGAGGATGGCACGGGCTAACTGGATAATCTCCTCAAGCTGGTCGCCCGAAGGCAACGGATAACCTTCCTTGTGCTGATGGAAAAGTCCTTGCAACGACTGGGGGCAGGAAAGCTGCTCTACCGTGTTGGTCAGCATGAGGTTTGTTGTTTGTCTGCTCATCGATGATGTACGTATATCGCGGGCAAAGTTAATAAAAAGAAATGTAACACCGATGCTTTTCTTGAAAAAACGTTAGAATAATGGGCAAGGCACACGGTAGCAAGATGCGTACCTCTTTCCAAGGGCTTGGTCTGTAAAAAGATGACGCTCAAAAACATGCTGTGAAGATTTCTCCCAAAGAGAGTCGGTTTCTCGCCTTTTATTTGTACTTTTGCCCTGTCAATCTGAATGACCAAAGACTTATTATGAAGCGGATATTAGCTTGCAGATGATGATAGAGAAAGATTATAAAAGGACGAAACGGGCGTGTTACCTGGGATTCGTGACCCAGGCTATTGTGGCTAACTTCACGCCCCTGCTGTTTATCGATTTCCATCGGGAGTATGACATCCCGATAGCCCGTCTGGCCCTTATCCCGGCCGTGTTTTATGTTGTGCAGCTGTTCACCGACTTTCTCTGTGCCAAGTTCAAGAACCTTAACTACCGCCGCAGCATCATCATCTCCGAAATTGCCTCGGCATTTGGGCTTATCGGCCTGACATTTCTGCCAGCCCTCTTCTCTGACCCCCTTGTCGGCATCCTCATCAGCGTCTGCATCTATGCCGTAGGCAGCGGACTTATCGAAGTGCTCTGCAGCCCCATCATCGAGGCCTGTCCGTTCCCCAACAAAGGAAGCATGATGAGCATGCTGCATTCGTTCTACTGCTGGGGAGCAGCAGGCGTTATCCTGGGCTCAACACTCTTCTTCACTCTTTTTGGGTTGGACAACTGGCGCATCTTAGCCTGCCTGTGGGCTATCATACCGCTCTACAACATTATGAATTTCGCTACTTGTCCCATCGAGCCCATCGTCGAGGGCTCTGAAGGCATGAGCATGATGCAGTTGCTCAGCAGCCGTACATTCTGGCCTTTCCTCATACTGATGATTGCCGCGGGCGCCTCCGAGAGTACCATGGCCCAGTGGGCATCTGCGTTTGCAGAAGCCTCGTTGGGAGTAGACAAGGCTGTTGGCGATCTCGCCGGCCCTTGCGGCTTTGCCCTCTGCATGGGACTGGGACGTCTCTGGTATGGTAAGCGGGGCCAAAACCTCGACCTCTCTTCCTATATGACCACGGCGGGTGTCATCTGCTTTGCCGCCTATCTCGTTTCCGCCCTCTCGTCGGTTCCCATCATAGCTTTCATCGGTTGCATGGTCAGCGGCCTGGCCGTCGCCATCATGTGGCCCGGCTCCATCAGTCTCACCTCGAAAAGCATCCCGGGTGGCGGCACAGCCCTTTTTGCTCTCCTCGCCCTCGGCGGCGATGCCGGTGGCACACTTGGACCCTCGCTTGCAGGTCTGGCCATCGGCTCCTGTGCCAACAGCATTCAGAGCGGACTGCTCGCGGCATCCCTGTTTCCCTTATTGCTCGTAGTCAGCCTGCTCTTTATTCAATCGGTCAGGTCTAAACAGCATTGATTGGATCTGGAATTCAGGATAACAGGCAAAGGCCCGTCACTATGCGATGCTGTCGAGAAACAGGAGCAGGCGGTTGGTGACGTTGACGGCAGACACGCCTGAGTCGAAATCAAGAGAGACGAGGTTGAGCTGCGGGAAGCGTTCCTTGAGCCTCTTCTCTATGCCCTTAGAGATGATGTGGTTGGCGATGCAGCCGAAGGGCTGCAGGCTGGCCACGTTGTTCACGCCCTGCCTCACCATGCTGATGACATCGCTGGGCAGCAGCCATCCCTCACCGAACTGCGCGGCGAGCGACACCATGCCGTTCACCTCCCTGGCCTCATCGAAGATGTTGGTGAGCGGACGGTAATAGCGGAAGCGTGAGGCCAGACGGTTCATCTTCTGCTCACGCCGCCATATCAGGCTGTAGATGCTTCTGACCAGGAAGTCAGGCACATGGGAGCATTTCAGTCCGAGATGCTTCTGCACGATGACGTTGACAAACTCCTGCAGGAAGAACGGCGAGAGCAAGGGCGGCACCACCTCGCAGCCGCGCTCAATGATTTTCTTGGCGAGGAACTGATGGGCGAACGGATTGAACTTGAGGAAAATCTCGCCGACGATGCCCACGGCCGGCACCTCCTTGTCGGCGGTGATGGCGTCGAACTCGGCGGCGGCCTCACCGATGAGGCGCATCAGTCCGTCGGGATTGTTCTCGCGAATGGGCTTTGAGGCCGCGGTGAGGTATCTGTCGCGCAGCAGCTCCGCCTTATTGGCAAACTTGCCGCCAATCAGCAAGGCATCGCCGCGCAACCGGCTCACCGACCCGTGATACAGTTTCGAGATGACGTCACCATAGAGCAGCGTGGTGGTGATGATGGGAGCCATCTTCAGCCATGGCACGTTCAGCTCCTCGCTCTGTCCCCCGTCATCTTCGGCACTGGTTGAGACACCGAGCGTGATGAGCGGCACGTCGCTGAAGCCGTTGGCGTTCATGGCGCGCCGGATGAGCGCGGCATAGTTGGTGGCGCGGCATTGTCCTCCGGTCTGGCTCATGACAGCGGCCACCCTACCCGTGTCGTAACGACCGGAGCGCAGGGCTTTGACAAAGTCGCCCACGATGAGCGTGGCGGGGTAGCACACCTCATTGTTGGCATATTTCAGTCCCAGTTCGGCGCTTTCCTGGTCGCTTGGCGGCAGCACCTCCACGTCCCAGCCGAAGAGACTGCACAGTGGAGGCAACAGTGGGGTGAGGTATTCTGTGAGATAGGGAGCGAGAATCTTGCGGTTGTATTGGGCTCCAGGCGCAGCGGCCGGCTCCAGTTTGAGCTCAGGCTCCACGGTGGTGCGGCGATGGCTGCTGTCTGCCGTCAGACTCTCGATGAGCGAGCGCACGCGGAGCTTCAGCGACCCGATGTTGCTCACGTCGTCAATCTTCAGCAGCGTGTAAGGCTTGCCATGGTCTTTCATGATGCCGCGTATCTCGTCTTGGATGAACGAGTCGGGACCGCAGCCAAACGAGGTCATCTGCACGAAATGTATGTCGTCGGGCTGCTGGGCACACCACTGGCCCGACTTGATGATGCGGTTCATGTAGGCCCACTGGCGCACAAGATAGGTTTCTCCCGTGCCCGTCTGCATGTCACCGCGCACGATGTCGTCGGAGATAACATTGACACCGAGTGCGGCAATCATCTCCGACAGTTTGTGCTGGATGAGCGGGTCGGTGTGATAGGGACGGCCGGCCAGGAGGATGGTGAGGCGATGCTCGTGGCGGCTCTTTTGCAGTATCTCCACATTCTTCTGGTGGAGCGCCCTGACATAGTCGTCCTGCGCCTTGACGGCAGCCTCATAGGCGGCCTTGCGCTGTGCACGCCGCACGCCGTAGGCTTGCAGAAAAGCATGAATCTGCTTGCGGAGCAACTTCTCGTCGCGGAAATTGATGACAGGTGACACCACCTCATTTTTCAGCCTCATCGCCGAGCGTATGACATCGCTGTAGGCCGAGACGATGGGGCAGTTGTAGGAGTTGATGTTACGGCTGTCGTCCTGATGCTCGAACACGACATAGGGCATGAAGATGAAGCGCCTGACGCCGTCGGGCAGCAGGCTTAACTCCTCGTCGAGCTCTCTGACGTGACTGTGGACGAGCTTCGCAGGGAAGCAGATGTTGTCGCTCATCACCGTGCCGAGTGCCGTCTCGTAGTTGCTGAACGTGCTTTCCCGGCTCAGCCTCACGTCGAAGCCTGCGGTGGTGAGCAGTGCGTGCCAGAACGGGAAGTCCTCGTACATGTTGAGCACGCGCGGAATGGCGACTACAGTCCTTCCTCCAGCAGGCTGCGGCTCACTGGCACGGTCGAAGAGCAGATGGTACTTGAAAGGATAAATGTTGTCGCCCTTGACATCGTGCATTCCTTTATTGTTGAACACGCGCTCACATTTGTTGCCCGAATAGAAGCGGCGGGTACCCCCGAACTTGTACATCGTCACGAAACAGTGGTTCTCGCAGCCCTTGCAGTTGAGCTGTCGCGTCTCATAGTCCGCCAGTGCGAGCAGGTCGTCTATAGTCTTGCCCTCATCCACCTTACTGTCGTCAGTCGCGGTGGCGATGCTGTGCAGCGCACAACCGTAGGCCCCCATCATCTCAGGCATGTTGCTGCGGGCCACACGAATGCCGGTGAGCAGCTCAAAGGCGCGCACCACGGAGTCGTTCTTCATCGTGCCGCCCTGCACGACGACATGGCCGCCAAGGTCATCGTTTCCCCTCAGCTTCAGCACCTTGTAGAGGCAATTGCGCACGACGGAATAGGACAGTCCTGCGGCGATGTCCTGCACGGTGGCGCCCTCGCGCAGCACCTGCTTCACCTTGGAGTTCATAAACACGGTGCAGCGTGTGCCGAGGTCACAGGGCTTGTCGGCCTCACAGGCCAGGCGGGCGAAGTCGTCAATCTTGTAGCCCAGTCCGCGTGCAAACGTCTGGATGAACGTGCCGCAGCCGGACGAGCAGGCCTCGTTGAGCTCCATGCGCGTCACGGCTCCGTGGTCGACAAAGATGGCCTTCATGTCCTGTCCGCCGATGTCGAGGATAAAGCTCACCTGCGGCATCAGTCTTGCGGCGGCACGGTAGTGCGCCATCGTCTCAATGATGCCCTGGTCAAGTCCGAAGGCGGCCTTGATGAGCTCCTCGCCGTAGCCTGTCGAGCATGAGCCGACGATATGCAGCGTGGCACCGGCGGCATCGGCCGCCGCCTTGAGCCGCCGCAGTCCCTCCTCGGCGGCATGGATGGGGTTGCCGAGGTTCATGGAGTAGTCGGTGAAGACTATCTGTCCCTTTCGCACGCCCCTGGCGCGCACGGCGATAATCTTGGTTGTCGTCGAGCCTGAGTCGATGCCTATGGTGACAAATTCGTCGCCGCCCTCCATAGGATAGACGGGGGTGGCATATTGGGCCTTGTCGTCGAGCCAGGCCTGGTGGTCGGCAGCTGACGCGAACAGCGGTTGCAGTTCGTCACCGTTATCGGCACTGCCGGACGGCGGGGTATCGCAGGCAACGTTGCAGGATGTCTGGCAGGAGGTGGCAGCGGCCGGCTGGTCGTCGTGATGCGGCGTGGCAGCGACGGCGCTGCTGAAACGGCTGGCGAGCTCAGACAACAGGGCGGTACGGGCCTCACCGGCCTCGCCGGCCCTGATGGCACAGCCAATGGCGGGGATGAGATTGCCCTCCTTTAGGAGAATGAAATCGGAAGGAGAAAGGTGAAGATAATCGGCGAAAGCCTTGCGCAGGGCAGGCAAGAAAGTGAGCGGGCCACCGCATAGAAGGATGGGCGCGGAGAAGTCGCAGCCATGGCTGAGCGTGGTGACGGTCTGCACGGCGATGCTGTGGAAGATGCTCGCGGCAATGTCGCCCTCGGGCAGGTTGCGCGACATGAGGTTCTGAATGTCGGTCTTGGCAAACACACCGCAGCGGGCGGCCATCGGATAGAGATGGGTTGCGCCCATGGCGAGGTCGCTCATCTGCCGGTTACTGCAGCCCATCAGCACCGACATCTGGTCGATGAAGGCTCCCGTGCCGCCGGCACAGTTGCCGTTCATACGCAGCTCCATGCTCCTGCCGTTGAAGAACACCACCTTGGCATCCTCGCCGCCGATGTCGATGAGCGTCCGGGCCTCAGGATAGCGGCTGCGGGCAAAGACAGTGGCCGCAACGACCTCCTGTACAAAGGCGGCACCCAACTGCTCGGCAGTCGACATGCCCACAGAGCCGGTGACACACAGACCCACACGGATGTCGCCAAACTTGTCAGCAATATCACTCAGATACTCGCTCACCAGTTCGGCTACCTTGGCATTGTGGCGCTCGTAGCGTGAATAAACCAAATGATTGTCTTGGTCAAGCACGGCAATCTTGGCAGTGGTTGACCCTACGTCAATACCTACTCTGTAGAGGTTCATCATGTGTCTCGTCTCCTTAACTCCTTAGTCTTCTTAGATGTGCAAAGATACAAAAATTCCAACAGGAATGTAAACAATTTATATTTTTTTACTCACGCCTGTTCTCAAATCGGGCATATAATAGATGAGATGGGACAAGGGAGGAACCCATATTTTTCTGCATTCGTTATGCCATGCGAAGAATAAATTATCATCGTAACCGAACCGTTAAGAAACCAATACTTGTGATGCTATGAACACAACAAAGTCTCCTTTGAACGGCAGCCATGTATGGTAATATGAAATAGGAAGTTATCAGTTTGCGCAACTTGAATGACTAATTAATATTCTTTGGCTTCTTGCTGAACCGGTAGATGACGTGGAACAGCACGTAGTTGGGCAACACGTTGTGCCACACCTCGGTGCGTCCCTGCGCGTTCATCGTCACGCTGCGGTTGCTGAGCTGGTGGAGCATGTCGAAGCCATCGACAATCAGTGTCAGGCCGGCCTTGGGCAGCGACTTCGAAAGCCGGGCGTTCCACACCACATCATTGGTGTTGGCTCCGCCGTCGTCATAGCCCCTGCGGCTGTAGATGGAGAGGTCGGTGGCAAGTTCAAGCTGCCAGGGCAGGGTAGCCTTGACGGTGGGTCCGTAGTGGAAGTCCCACACGCGCTGCGTCTCGAACCCCGTGCGGTCGCTGGAGGCGCGGTTGAACAGCACATAGCCGTTGAGGCCCAGGCGCAGCCACGGGAACTTATACTCCATTTTCAGGTCTTCTGACACATAGGTATTGTGCACGATGCTGCGGCCGGGCATGGCAGTCATGCTGTAGTCGTCGGAGGTCACGACCGACATCAGGTCCACACTTCTTGTGGCGCTGAAGCGTGTCTTGGTGTCCAAGGTGAGCAACTTGCGCTTGTCCAGCGGCGTGGCATATTCTACACCAGCCTGGAAAACGGAGTTGCCATTGACGCTGTAGGGCTTGAAGACCCTGGCCCCGGTGTTGCGGTTGTAGGTGTAGCCCATGGCCAGGGCGTTTTGGTAGAGATAGAAGTGAGCCCAGACAGAGAAGGCCAGGTCGGACTTCTTGACGCTGTTGCCCTGGTATTGCAGCTCGAAGATGTGCGTGCGAGGATTTCTGAGGCCTGCGTTGCCGAGGGTCACGTTGAGCGGGTCGGCGTCGTTGCGCACGTCGACGAAACGTGCGAGGTCAGGAACCTCATGGGTCAGGAAGTAACGGACATCGATGTACTTCTGCTGCCGGTCCCACATCTTGCGAAAGATGAAGGTGGGATTGAAGAACCAGGCGCGGCGGTGGTAAGTTCCGTCAAAGGCCGCCTGCCGGTAGGTCATATTGTAGTTGTTGAGTTGGAGGGGTAGGTAGACATGGATCCAGACATCCTTGTTGTCGCCCTGCCATCGCGAGATGCTCCATTTCAGGGCAAAGGTGTTGGTCACACGGTTTTGACTGCGCCAGAAGCTGTTTTGCAAATCGATGGTACTCTCGTAGGCTTCCGTAGACGGCAGCGTGCCTAAAGGCGTGTTGGAATGGGCGTCGTAGTCGGCCAGGCGGTCCAGACGGTAGAGGGCATAGTCGTGGTGTTGGTGCTCCAACTCGATTTTATAGGCAGGTTGGATGTACATGATGTCGGTGAACCAATATGTTAGGTTGGCGCCGAAGTTATAGCTCAAGCTGTAGTTGGGCTGGTTGTGGTCATAGCGGTTGCGGTAGTCGGTGGCGGCTGTAGGCGATGTCGGGTAGTCGAGACGATACTGTGAGAAGGTCTTGGCCTTGTTGGACTGATAGTGGATGCCGCCCGAGATGCCTAATGTGGTCATCATGTCTTCTGCCAGGTCCTGGTCGAACTCCATGTCATTGCCGGCCGTCAGCTTGTCACTCTTTTCCAACTGGCTGTTCAGCAATCGGTTGGCAGCGATTCGCCGTAATAGACTTCCGGCCTGTGAATGGCTGATGGAGTCGATGAGCGCCGTTGCGTCGCTGATATAGTATTCCGGGTTCTCATTGAAGGTAGCGGAGACGATGGCCTGTCGGTTGCGCGTGCGCTGCCAGGAGAACTTGGGTTGCATCCATAAAGTCGTCTTCTTGGCGGGCATCCACTTCCAGTCGTTCTCGGTCTTGACGCTGAAGGTGTGGTTGTTGGCCTGTTGCTGATAGCGTGTCCAGCTGTCCTGTCCGCTGAGATAGTTGAGCGTGTTCTGCCGGGTGAGCGCCTGCTCGTCGTTATGGCTGACGACAACGTTGCCGGAGAGCTTATATTTCGTGTCTTTCTGCTTGATGAGATAGTCCAGTCCGGCTTGCCGCTGTGTGCGCTCGCCAGAGGGCATTTTGTCTGGGGCCCATGTTGTCGTCTCGCCGGGACGGCGGTCGTCATTGAGATTGTTGAGATTGCCAAAGACCGACACCCGCGAGTGGTTGGTGAAACGCAGGGCAAAGAGTCGGGCCAGGTAGCGGTCATGGGTGCCGCCGCCGGCTTCCACGTTGGCAATCCATCCAGTGTTGTACTCTTTCTTGAGATACACGTCCATGACGTAAGTCTCGTCACCGAGTTTCTTATGAAGATGCTCGCCGAGCACACTCGCCTTGTCGTAGACCTTTACGTTCTTCACCATGTAGGCCGGCAGGTTATCGAGCATGATCTTATGGTCCTTGGAAAAGAAGTCCTCACCATTGAGTAGCAGACTCTCCACATATTTGCCGTTGACATAGATGCGTCCGTCGTCTTTGAGCTCCACGCCCGGCATCTGTCGGATGAGACCATCGAGCATACTGCCTTGTGACAGTTGGAAAGCGTCGGCATTAAACACCAGCGTGTCGCCCTTGTGATAGAACTTGATCTTCGTAGCCTTCACCTCCACGCCTTTCAGGTTGACCGTTTTCGGTTTGCGCTTCAAGAGTGCGTCTTCGGCATAGCGTATGCCAGAACTGCCCCGTCCATGCACTTTCTTCGCAGGGAGCGTGATCAGGGCCGGCTCGTAGCCGTCGGCTTCCACGCGCAGCAGCATTTCCGGCATGTCGCAAGACTTGGAAGTGACCCAGTAGACGGTCGTCAGACCGTTGCTCGACTGGTTTTTGCTGGTGCGTCCGCTGTCCACCGGCACGCCGTCCTTGGTAAGCAGTGTGACCTTGGCTCCTTCGATAAGCACGTGAGTGAGGTGGTCTTTCACCTGTCCGATGACCGCGCAAGGCTTGTCCTTGCTCGTCCCGGTGGCTTTGGCATCAGTTTCAAATGGGCTGAAAGCCAACAGAATGGTTGATAGGAATAGGTAGAATACGCTTCTTTTCATATCAGCAAGCACAACTATACGAAATCTTTTTGGAATAAGTGCCGTCACATCGAATAGCCACTTCGCCGGGAATAAGCGGACACATGGTCAACTACAAAGGGGCCGGTCAAGGCCGACCCCTGATTATAGTGACATGCTGTCGCTTAGAACAGTTTGTCAGGATAGACACCGTCGTCAACGAGCTGCTTTATCCTTTCCACCGTACCCGGACGGTCGGCCGAATAAGTCACGCCAAACCACTTGCTGGTCGTGTCAAGCACCTCGCAGGTAGCCTTGCCGCTCTTGATGAGCTTGTCCACCACCCAGGGAATGAGATATTCAGCCTTGGGATTGGCCTTAGTGGCATCGCTGTCAAGAAATTCCTTGAAGAAGCGCTCGCTGTAGTCGAAATACTCCGGCGTGAAGCCCCACACGTTCATGGAGACGGGCGTATTGTCGGGAATGGTCACCCACTCACCCTTCTCATCCTTGTAAGCCACTTTGCCCTCGTCGTTGCGCAAGATTTCCGTGCGCTCCACACACGAAGTGAGGTGGTTGTCTCCATCCTTGCTGCAGACACCACGGCTCACCGAGCCGTTGTCCGACAAAGTGTTGGCCACACGGAAGCCCACCATGGCATACTTGCCCTTGCTGCCCTGAGGAAGCTCGGAAAGGAACTTGCCGATGACCTTGAAACAGTCGCGGTTGTAGAAATCGTCGCAGTTGATGACGCAGAACGGCTCCTTGATCACGTCCTTGGCCATCATCACGGCGTGGTTGGTGCCCCAAGGCTTGGTGCGGCCGGCTGGCACCGTATAGCCGGAAGGTATCTTGTCGAGGCTCTGGAAGACAATCTCACAGGGGATGTGGCCCTCATACTTCGAGAGAATCTTCTCACGGAAGTCCTGCTCAAAGTCCTTGCGGATCACCCAGACTATCTTTCCGAATCCAGCCTGAATGGCATCGTAAATACTGTAGTCCATGATGGTCTCTCCGTTGGGGCCGAGGCCGTCGAGCTGCTTCAGGCCGCCGTAACGGCTTCCCATGCCCGCTGCCAAGAGTAATAAAGTAGGTTTCATTACTATTTTATTTTTAAAGTTTATAGTGATATGATTTGTTCTCCTTGTTTGTGCAAAGGTAAGGATAATCTGCCACAATGCCTACAAAAAAGCAAAGAATTAATCAAATTTTCATCATCCGGCCATGCGCCGCCTCTTGCACAAACCGTAGCAATGTTTATCAAAAAACGAGCAATCAAGCGCCGGTAAGGCATTTTTTTCGTTACTTTGCAAGCACGTTCCCACCGGGACGCTTATCAGGAAAAGGCATGAAGCAGGAGACTCACAACAACACAATACTCACCATCACGGGCAGCGACCCCACAGGAGAGTCGGGCGTGCAGGCCGACATCAAGGTCATCACCTCGCTCGGCTGCACGGCAGTGTCGGCCATCACGACCATCACGCTGCAAAACACGTTAGGCATACAGGAGTTCTACGACCTTCCGGCCGGCATCGTGAGCGGCCAGATTGAGGCCATCGTCAACGACGTGCAGCCCGAAGTGGTGAAGATTGGCCTCGTGCGCCGCCGCGAGGTGGCCGAGGCCATCATCCGCGTCATCACGCGCCACCGTCCCCGGTGTGTGGTCTACGACCCGGTGGTCTGCTCGAGCCGCGGCGAGCTGCTCGTGGGCGACGACACGCTCCACGTGCTGCGCGGGCGCCTGCTGCCGCTCTGCACTGCCGTCATCATCGACAAGCGCGATGCCACCGCCGTATTGGGCAGCGCCATCAGCGGTAACGTGGTCACCATAGACCATGAGACGAGCCACGGCTTTGCCAATGGCTTCGCATCGGCATTGTGCGCCTTTCTCTGCCAGGGCTGCCAGCCGAACGAGGCCATCGGCAAGGCCCGCGACTACTGCAGCCACCGCCTGGCCGCCGTCTCGGCCCTGCAGGGACGGGGGCCGCAGCTTTACAACGACTTCATCAGGCTCGTGGCCAGAGACTACTGCCGCAACAGCGACGTGGCCCACTACGCAGCCCTGCTCAACGTGAGCGGCGCCTATCTCGGCCAGGTATGCCGCCGCATTGCGGGACGCAGCACCAAGGGCATCATCGACGATTACATCATAGAGGCCGTCAAACGGCAGCTCGCCACCACCACGCTCACCATACAGGAGATTGCCATCGGCCTCGGCTTCTCGTCGCAGGCCCATCTCTCCCGCTTCTTCAGCAAGGCCACGGGCATGGCGCCCAGCGACTTCCGACGGCAAAGGAAAAATCTCAAATCTTAAAACATATCAGTAAAAATGGAAGACAGACAAACACTCAACAGCAACCTGGCGCAGATGCTCAAGGGCGGCGTGATTATGGACGTGACAACGCCAGAGCAGGCCAAAATAGCCGAGGAGGCCGGCGCCTGCGCCGTGATGGCCCTGGAGCGCATCCCTGCCGACATCCGCGCGGCTGGCGGAGTGGCGCGCATGAGCGACCCGAAGATGATAAAGGGCATACAGCAGGCCGTGTCGATACCCGTCATGGCGAAATGCCGCATCGGCCACATCGCCGAGGCTCTCATCCTGCAGGCCATCGAGATTGACTACATCGACGAGAGCGAGGTGCTCTCTCCGGCCGACGACGTCTATCATATTGACAAGACAAAGTTCCGCGTGCCGTTTGTCTGCGGGGCGCGCAACCTGAGCGAGGCCTTGCGGCGCATTGCCGAGGGTGCCACGATGATACGCACCAAAGGTGAGCCAGGCACGGGCGACGTGGTGCAGGCCGTGAACCACATGAGGCTGATGCAAAGTGAGATACGACGCTTGAAAGGCATGGCCGAGGATGAGTTGTATGAGGTCGCCAAGCAACTGCAGGCTCCCTACGACCTCGTGAAATATGTCCACGACAACGGCAAGCTGCCAGTGGTCAACTTCGCCGCAGGCGGAGTGGCCACTCCGGCCGACGCGGCACTGATGATGATGCTCGGCGCCGAGGGTGTCTTCGTGGGCTCGGGCATCTTCAAGAGCGGCAATCCCGCCAAACGCGCGGCTGCCATCGTGCAGGCCGTCACCAACTACAACAATCCTGAAAAGCTGGCTGAGCTCAGCGAGGACCTCGGCCCGGCCATGGTGGGCATCAATGAGGAGGAAATCAAGGTACTCATGGCTGAAAGGGGACAATAACGATGAGAATAGCTGTCATGGCCCTGCAAGGGGCCTTTATCGAGCATGAGCGGCGGCTTGAGTCGTTAGGCGCGGAGACGTTCGAGGTGAGGCAACTGGCCGACTGGAACCGGCCCAAGGACGGCCTCGTGCTGCCCGGCGGCGAGTCGACCACTCAGCTGAAGCTGCTCACCGACCTCGGTCTGCTTGAGCCCGTGAGGCGCGACATTCTCGCAGGACTGCCGGTATTCGGCACCTGCGCCGGGCTCATACTGCTTGCCAAAGACGTAGAGGGTGAGGATTTCGACCGCCTATCCACGATGGACATCCGCGTAAGGCGCAACGCCTACGGCCGCCAGCTGGGCAGCTTCGCCACCGAGCAGGAATTCAAAGGCGTGGGCCGTGTACCCATGACGTTTATCCGTGCGCCCTATATAGAGTCGGTGAGCGGTGAGGCCCGCGCTTTGGCAGTGGTCGACGGCAACATCGTGGCGGCGCGGCAAGGCAACCAGCTCGTCACCGCCTTTCATCCGGAACTCAACGACGACCCGTCCGTTCACCACTACTTCCTCAGCATCTGCGGGCAAGCAGATGGTTAACGTCCCTGTATTTTTTTGGTGGCAGTGTAGTGGCCGGCCTGGTGCCGGCCACCAGCCGCCGG
>CABVDL010000020.1 GCA_902497035.1 uncultured Prevotella sp. | reverse complement strand
CCGGCCACTACACTGCTACAGTCGGGCCGTCGGGGTCACATCACGCCCAGCCAGCGCAGGATGTCGTTGAGGTTGGCGACCACCATCAGCAGGATGAGGATGGTGATGCCCGCGTATTCGGCACGTATCATGAACTTCTCCGAGGGCTTGCGGCGTGCTACAATCTCATAGAGGAGGAACAGCACGTGGCCGCCGTCGAGGGCCGGGATGGGCAGGATGTTCATGAAGGCGAGGATGATGCTGAGGAAAGCCGTCATCTTCCAGAACAGGTACCAGTCCCACTGGCTTGGGAACAGTGAGCCGATGGTGCCGAAGCCGCCGAGGCTCTTGGCGCCGTCAGCCGTGAAGACGTATTGCATGTCGCTCACGTAGCCTGCCAGCACGTTCCAGCCGTAGCGTATGCCGGCAGGGAAGCTCTGCAGCAGGCTGTATTCCACGTGGGTGGTCTTGTAGAGCATGCCGAGGTCGGCGGCGACGAAGCCCACCTTAAGGTCGGGTGTCAGCACACAGGTCAGCGTGTCGAGCCTCGGGGTGCGGCCTGCGGCCGCTGCCGTGTCGCCGCCGGCCTTGGCCACGACGAGCGTCACCTGGCGCAGGCGCAGGCTGTCGGCGTGGGTCTTCACGTCTTTCAGCTTATCGCCGATGCGTCCTATCTCGTTGGTAAACCCGATATAGGAGCTGACGGGCTTGCCGTTGACGGCCACGATGCGGTCGCCCTTGCGCAGGTTGGCGGTGGCGGCAGGTGTCGCGACGGAGTCCTTGCTGCCCTCAGCCACGGGCATGCGTGTGATGACCGAGTCGATGACGGCCGGAATGAACGGATAGACAAACTGCGGCTTGTTCTTCAGCATGTCGAGCAGGTTGAGGTCGCCCGGCAGGGCGATGCGCACGCGTTTGCCGTCGCGCAGCACGTCGGCATACTTGGCCCGGGACAGGTCGCGATAGACATTGGCGTTGAAGTCCTTGAACTCCCTGATGTCGGTGCCGAGCAGGATGTCGTGGTCGTGGAAGCCGAGGCGTTTGGCATCGTTGTTGAACTCCATGCCCTGCGTCATATCGGCCATGCGCACGTAGCTCTCGCCCCAGTGGAACATGATCATGGAGTAGATGAACAGGGCCAGGATGAAGTTGACCGTCACGCCGCCTATCATGATGATGAGGCGCTGCCAGGCCGGCTTCGTGCGGAACTCCCACGGCTGCGGCGGGCGTTTCATCTGCTCGGTGTCCATGCTCTCGTCAATCATGCCCGCAATCTTGCAGTAGCCGCCCAGTGGCAGCCAGCCCATGCCGTACTCGGTATCGCCGTTCTTCGGCTTGAAGCTGAACAGCTTGCCGCTCCATTTGCCGATGCTGACGTCGAAGAAGATAAAGAACTTCTCCACACGCACGCCGAAGAGCTTGGAGGCCAGCATGTGGCCGCCCTCATGCAGCAGCACCAGCAGCGAGATGGAGAGGATGAACTGTAAGAGTTTAATGAGAAATATTTCCATTGTTTGTTATAGCTATATTTAAATAAGGTGTAACCTACGCCTTGATGAGTTGGCTGGCAATGGCCCTTGCCTCCCGGTCGGTCTGCAGATAGATGTCGAGGTCGGGATGGCTGTCAAAGGATGCCTGTCTCATGGTTTGCTCAATGATGTCGGCCATTCCGAGGAACGTGCACTGGCCGTTGCGGAAGGCGAGGTTGGCCACTTCGTTGGCGGCATTGAGAATGCAGGGCATGTTGCCGCCGCGGCGTATGGCCTCATAGGCCAGGCCGAGGCAGCGGAACTTCCCGATGTCGGGCTTGAAGAACTCCAGCCGCTGCGTCTTGAACAGGTCGAGGCGGTCGCTGCGCAGGGGCAGCCGCTCGGGGAACGAGAATGCGTACTGGATGGGCAGCCGCATGTCTGGTACGCCGAGCTGTGCCTTTACGGCACCGTCCATGAACTGTACGCCGCTGTGGACCACCGACTGCGGATGGATGAGCACCTCGATGCGGTCGGCAGGCACGCCGAACAGCCATTTGGCCTCCATCACCTCAAACCCCTTGTTCATCAGCGAGGCCGAGTCGATGGTAATCTTCGCTCCCATCGACCAGGTGGGATGCTTAAGGGCGTCGGCGGCCGTTACATGCTCAAGCTGCTCATGGGTGTAGAGGCGGAACGGCCCGCCGGAGCAGGTGAGCAGTATCTTGTCCACCTCGTTCATGTCCTCGCCGACGAGGCTCTGGAAGATGGCGCTGTGCTCCGAGTCGACGGGCAGCAGACTGACGTGGTGCTGCGCCACGAGACTGAGGATGAGCTCACCGGCCACGACCAGCGTTTCCTTGTTGGCCAGGCATATCTTCTTGTGTGCCTTGATGGCGTTGATGGTCGGCTCAAGGCCGGAGAAGCCCACCATGGCGGCCAGCACGGTGTCGACGGGTCCGGCCTGCACGACATCGTTGAGCGCCTGCCGCCCGGCGTACACCTTCACATCGGTGTCGCTGAGCAGGGCCTTGAGCTCGCCGTAACGGGCCTCATTGGCAATGACGACCGAGTCGGGGTGGAACTGCCGCGCCTGCTGCGCCAGCTTCTCCACGCTGTTGTTGGCCGTCAGGCAGTAGGCCTCAAACCGGTCGGGGTGCTGCGCGATGACGTCGAGCGCCTGGGTGCCGATGGAGCCTGTGCTGCCAAGGATGCATATCTGTTGTTTCTTCATAATCGGTCGGTTGTTGTTTTTGCGGCTTTACAGTTCCATCACGCCGTCTGGAATGACAAGGGTGATGGTACGGGTCTGCCTGCTGATGTCCTTTACCAGTTCGGCGTTGGCGGGCAGGTCAATGTGCCGCCCGTCGGGTATCTCCACCTCAAAGAGCGTGTTCATCGTGGCGTCGTCGATGCGGGTGACGGCACCAATGCGCTGTCCACTTCCTGCATCAATGACGTTGTAACCGATGATTTCGGCCACCGACACCTCGCCGTCGGGCGTGTCGTCGGCCATGGCGCGGGGAAAGAGCACGTCGCAGCCCGTCAGTTCGGCGGCCGCGTCGGCGGTGTCGATGCCCTCAAACTTCATCAGCGCGGTCTCGCCGGAGCGGAAGCGGTATTCCTCTATGAAGAAAGGCACGAGCAGGCCGTCAATCCTGACGAAGACGTAGTCGGCATCGGTGCGGTCGAAGATGTCGTCGTCGAACTGGAAGCCCAGCTCGCCTCTGACACCGTGGGGCTTGCCCAGGCGCCCGATACAGAACACGTCGCTCTCGGTGACGGGACGGTTTGCGGGGATGGATGACTGGTTGTTACGGTCTGTCATGAGTCTTGCTGTTGTCTAAGCGCGTTGCCGTTACACACGCTGTATCTTTGCGCCGAGGCGGTTGAGCCGTTTCTCGATGTTCTCATAGCCCCGGTCAATCTGCCCGATGTTGTCGATGCGGCTGGTGCCGTCGGCGCACATGGCGGCGATGAGCAGGGCGATGCCCGCCCGGATGTCTGGACTTGTCATGCGGCCGGCCCTCAGTCTGATGCGGTGGTCTTGCCCCACGACGACGGCGCGGTGGGGGTCGCAGAGAATAATCTGTGCGCCCATGTCGATGAGCTTGTCGACAAAGAACAGTCGGCTCTCAAACATCTTCTGGTGGATGAGCACGGTGCCGCGGGCCTGCGTGGCCACGACGAGCAGCACCGACAGCAGGTCGGGTGTCAGTCCGGGCCATGGCGCGTCGGACAGTGTCATGATGGTGCCGTCGAGGAACGAGTCGACGATGTAGTGGGTCTGGTGCGGGATGACGAGGTCGTCGCCGTCGGCTTTCACCTTGATGCCCAGCCGCCGGAAGGCGTCGGGTATGGGACCGAGGTTGCGCAGCGACACGTCTTTGATGCGCAGCCCGTTGCCCACCATGGCGCCCATGCCGATAAACGAGCCCACCTCAATCATGTCGGGCAGTATGCGGTGACTGGTGCCGTGGAGACGGTCCACGCCGACGACGGTGACGAGGTTGCTGCCGATGCCCGAGATGTTGGCGCCCATGTGGTTGAGCAGATGGCAGAGCTGTTGGATATACGGCTCGCAGGCGGCGTGGTAGATGGTGGTCGTGCCGGTGGCCATCACGGCGGCCATGATGATGTTGGCCGTACCCGTGACCGAGGCCTCGTCGAGGAGCATGTAGGTGCCCTTAAGCTGTCTGGCCTCAATGTGGTACACGTCCTGCGCCTCGTCGTGGGTGAATTTCGCGCCAAGGTTCTTGAAGCCGAGGAAGTGGGTGTCGAGCCGCCGCCGCCCTATCTTGTCTCCGCCGGGCTTGGCTACCGTTGCTTTGCCGAAGCGGCCGAGCAGCGGCCCGATCATCAGCACCGACCCGCGCAGCGACGCGCATTTCCTGACGAAGTCGCGGCTGTTGAGATAGTCCAGGTTGATGTCGTCGGCCTGGAAGGTGCAGTCGTGGGCAGCGTGCCGTGTCACCTTCACGCCGATGTCCTGCAACAGTCTGATGAGGTTGTTGACGTCGAGGATGTCGGGGATGTTGGTGATGCGCACCGGGTCGGCGGTGAGCAGCGTGGCGCTGATCACCTGCAGGGCCTCGTTCTTGGCGCCCTGCGGCGTGATGGTGCCCTCCAACGGATGTCCGCCCTCTATGATGAACGACTCCATGGCTCAGTGCTTTCTTCTCTTTTTCCCACCTTTCGGGTTGCTGTTCTGCGCAGCGTTGAGCGCGCGCAGGTCGACCTTGGCAAAGCGGAAGTGCCTCAGGTCGAGCTGGATGACGCCGTCGGTGTAGCGGGCCAGGTCGTCGGCAATCTTCTCGTCGTCGCTGACGTGGCTCCACTGCATGAGGTCGCGCTTCATCTGGTTGGCCGCCGAGGCGGTGAGCTCATCGCGGTCCTTGCCGGGCGGCATCTGCTTGAGCTTGTCAAAGATTTCCATCAGCAGCTTGCCGTAGGTGCGGGTGCGCAGCTCGGTCGAGGGGTACTTGATGGGCTGCGGCTTCTCTTTCATGAGTTGGGCCTGCGAGATGTCGACAGGCCAGTCGATGTCGAGCTTGAAGTTGCTCATCACGGCCAGCTGGTCCCACAGTTTCTGCTTGTAGTTGGCGTTGTCGCGCACGCGCGGTGTCATCAGCTCCATTGTCCTGATGATGGTGTTGGCGCAGCGCTGGCGTTCGCCCTTTGTGGGAAGCGACATGCAGTAGTCCACCATTTTCTGTACTTCCCGGCCATATTCCGGCAGAATGAGGCGCTCGCGCTGAGAGTTATAGTCCAATCCTTTGATATTCATAGATGTTGGTTGGGTGTTGTATTAAAGTAGTTTGCGTGGCAGCTTTGCCACGAAGTTCTTCAGATAGAACGGCACGAAGTAGGCCACGTCCTCAAACTGCTGCCGGGCCATCCGCCTCTCCGCCAGCGGCATCATGTTTCTGGCCAGCGGCTCAATGCCGTTGATGAAGTGGGCGTTGGGGTGGGTGATGACCTTTTGGCACTTGGCGGCTCCGTTGCCGAAGAAATACACGGGGTGGCGGTCGAGGTACTCGTTGTAGGTGTCCGGCTCCACCACGTCGGCATGGATGGGTCTCACCTCGTGGAGCGCGCGGTCGAAGAGCTGCGCATATACCTCCATGCGGCGCGCGTCGAGCATGGGGCAGAGCAGGGCGTCGTCCTCGGCCACCTGCTCGTCGAGCAGCACCGGCACGCAGAGCAGCTCAAGCGTTGGCACGCCGATGAGCCTCAGACCACGGCCGTAGCAAATGCCCTTGGCCATCGACACGCCGATGCGCAGACCCGTGTACGACCCCGGTCCGCAACTCACGGCTACGGCGTCGAAGGGAATGGCGTGATTGTCGGTGAAGGAGAGTGCCTCGTCTACAAACGAGCCGAGCCGCTCGGCATGGTTGGGACCGCTGTGGTCCTCTTTCTCAAAAATGACAGCCCCATCTTGGCTCACGGCGACTGAGCACACATCGGTGCTCGTATCAATGTTCAATATGCAAGACATAATATCTTTTTGGCTTCTTGTCTTAATAAAGTGCAAATTTACCTCTTTTTCCCCCAATTTTTGTACTTTTGCAGAAATTTAACTTCATCGATATTATGATACTGTCAATGACGGGCTACGGCAAGGCTGTCGTGGCCTACAAAGAGAAGAAAATCAATGTTGAGGTTAAGTCGCTCAACAGCAAGGCCCTCGACCTCTCCACACGCATCGCGCCATTGTATCGCGAGAAGGAGATGGAGATCAGGCAGATGATAGCCAAGGCGCTGTCCAGGGGCAAGGTGGACTTTTCCATTTGGATTGAGAAAGACACGTTGGTTGACGCCACGCCCATCAATGGCGCCCTGGTGGCCGACTATTACAGGCAGCTGAAGGACATCGTCTCCAAATACGGTATTCCCGAGCCGCAGGACTGGCTCAACTCGCTGCTGCGCCTGCCCGATGTCACGACGAAGACCGATACCGAGGTGCTGGGCGATGAGGAGTGGACCGTTGCCAGGCAGGCTATCAGTCAGGCCCTCGACGCGCTCATAGCCTTCCGCCGTCAGGAAGGCGCCGCGCTGGAGAAGAAGTTCAATGAAAAGGTGGATAACATCGAGGCGCTGCTCCACAGCATTGAGCCTTACGAGAAGAGCCGCGTGCCAAAGATACGCGAGACCATCGTCAAGGGCCTGCAGCAGATTCCCGATGTGGATTACGACAAGAACCGGCTGGAGCAGGAGCTCATCTATTATATTGAGAAGCTCGACATCAGTGAGGAGAAGCAGCGCCTGGCCAACCACCTGAAGTATTTCCGTGAGACCATGGCCGAGAACCAGCCCAACGGCAAGAAGCTCGGCTTCATTGCCCAGGAGATGGGCCGCGAGATCAACACCACCGGCTCGAAGAGCAACCAGGCCGAGATGCAGAACATCGTCGTGAAGATGAAAGATGAGCTTGAGCAGATCAAGGAGCAGGTGCTGAACGCGCTGTAAGGGGAAAGAGGCCTGCGTCGGAAGCCCTGAGGTGAAAAAGGCTCGGAGGCCCTGCCGTGTGATGGCGCTATCGACAAGGAAGATGGGAAAGACGCAGGAAGCGATGGCCGTTAGTTATTACGCCACTTAGTTTATTTGTATTGAAAATGAATGACTTAGAGCATCTTAACAATAGCAGGGGCAAGCTATTAATCTTCTCGGCCCCCTCCGGCAGCGGCAAATCGACGATTGTCGGCTGGCTCATGCGTGAGCATCCGGAGCTTAGGCTTGCCTTTTCGGTGAGTGCCACGACGCGTGCGCCTCGCGGCACCGAGCGCAACGGTGTGGAGTATCTCTTTCTTAGCGAGGAGGCGTTCCGCGAGAAGATTGCGGCCGATGAGTTCTTGGAGTACGAGGAAGTCTATCCCGGCCGGTTCTATGGCACGCTGAAGTCGCAGGTGGAGACGCAGACCGCCAAGGGCGAGAACGTCGTGTTCGACGTCGACGTAAAGGGCGGCTGCAACATCAAGCGGCACTACGGCGACCGTGCGCTGAGCATCTTCATCCAGCCGCCATCGGTAGAGGAGCTGCGCCGCCGCCTCGTGGGACGCGCCACCGACGCGCCCGACGTGATAGCGCAGCGGCTCGCAAAGGCCTCCTATGAGCTGACCTTTGCCGACAAGTTCGACCATATCGTCGTCAACGACGACCTGGCCACAGCCGAGGCCGAGACTCTGCGGCTGGTACAGGCTTTCTTAAGCAGTCAGGAAAAATAGGAAGAGATGATAGGCATCTTCGGCGGAAGCTTCAATCCTATCCACATGGGGCATATCCGGCTGGCGCGACAGATTCGTAAGGCAGCCGCGCTCGATGAGGTGTGGTTCATGGTGTCGCCGCTCAATCCTTTCAAGAAAGCTGCTGCCGACCTGCTTGACGACCGTCTCCGGCTCGGGATGGCGCGGCAGGCGCTGATAGGAGAGGAGGGCCTTGTCGCCTCCGACTACGAGTTCCATCTGCCCAAGCCGTCCTACACCTGGAGCACGCTGCAGCATCTGTCGGAGACCTATCCCGACCGCCGCTTTGCGCTGATTATCGGTGCTGACAACTGGCTTGCCTTCGACCGCTGGGCGCGTCCCGACTTCATTCTTGCCCATTATCCCATTCTCGTCTATCCCCGTGAGGGCTATGCCATCACGCAGTCCCTGCCCCGGGGCGTACGCCTTGTCGACACTGCGCTCTATCTGGAGAGCAGCACCGAGATAAGGCGACGGGTGAGGGCCGGGGAGAATATCACCGGGCTGGTGCCGGCGCGCATAGAGGCATTGGTCAACCGATACTACCGCCCGCAGTCTTGACGAAGTGGGGAAGTCCGGGTGCAGCGGCCGTTGCGCCAACTAACTCCCTCCAAAGCGTGTTAAATCTTTCTTAAATCATGTTGCACGGCTTTTGGTTATGCTTGTTTATTTTTTCAATTACGCCGGGTGCTGGTGCCTTTTATAAAAATCCTTATAATTATTTCAATTTTATTTGTAATCTATAGAAACTTTTGCTAAATTTGCATCAAATTGCAAAATCAACGCTTGTAGAGACAGGCGTCAACGCCATACCGGCTCATTGATGGGGCATGGCAATCAGGGACAGCGGCTCCACAAACAGGCCGCGGCAGTTTTATAGCAAGAGAGAAAAGAAATATTTATTAACCAACTAAGTACAAACGCATGAACAGGCAACACAAAAGACAATTACTCATGGCACTGTTGTTGTTGGCTTCGTCCGCGCCGATGCTCGCCCAGCAACCCGACGGGGTGGGGCAGGCCAAGCAAGGCTATGTGGCGGACGCATACCCCTCATGCCGTGGCATTGTCGTGTCGGCAGACGACGCGCAACCCATCATCGGTGCCACGGTCAAGGTGAAAGGCACCAGCAACGTGGCAGTTACCGACGTTGACGGCAACTTCATCATCGGCAGCGTGCCAAAGGACGCCACGCTCGTCATTTCTTATCTCGGCATGAAGACCATTGAGGTGAAGGCCGCCGCTGAGGTGGGCCGCATTACCATGCAGTCCGACTCCAAGGGCATTGGCGAGGTGGTGGTCAACGGCTTCTTCTCGCGCTCGAAGCAGACCTACACCGGTGCGGCACGCACCCTCACGTCGGACCAGATACTCTCCGTGTCACCCAACAACCTCTTTCAGGCCCTCAGCACCCTCGACCCCTCGCTGACCGTCGCGCAGAACAACGCGGCGGGCTCCAACCCCAACGTGGTGCCCGACCTCGTCATCCGCAGCACCACCTCGCTAGCCACCGGCAACGAGACGGGCCTCAACACGCCGCTCGTGGTGATTGACGGCGTGGAGTCGTCGCTGCAGAGCCTCTACGACATCGACATCAACGACATAGAGCGCGTCGACATCCTCAAGGATGCCTCGGCCACGGCCCTCTATGGTGAGAATGCCGCCAACGGTGTCATTGTCATCCAGCGCAAGCGCGTGTCGCAGGCACCCGTGCGCGTACGTTATACGTTCACGCCGCAGGTAAGCTTCGCCGACCTGGGCAGCTACGACCTGATGAACGCCGCCCAGAAGCTGGAGTTCGAGCGCCTCGCCGGCCTCTACGACTCCACCGACGGCAGCCTCGACCAGTCGTACTACAACAAGCTCGCCCTCGTGAGTGCCGGACAGGACACCGACTGGAAGAGCCTGCCCGTGCGCAACAGCTTCTCCCACAACCACTCGCTCAGTGTCTCGGGCCGCGGCTCGGGCCTCGACTACAACCTCACGGCCGACCTCTCGATGACCAACGGCGTGATGAAGGCTGACGCACGCAATCGCTACGGCCTGGGCATCTACCTCAGCTATACCGCCATTGACAAGCTCGTGCTCACGCTCAGGGCCAACCACCAGCAGCTCAACGTCAAGAACTCCAAGTACGGCAGCTTCTCGTCTTATCTCCGGGCCAACCCCTACGACTCGCCCTACGACTCGGAGGGCAACCTGCGCTCCAACCTGTCGTACAACATGCGCAATCCGCTCTATGAGGCCTCGCTCGGCTCGTTTGACAAGAGCGAGACACGCACCGAGACCGTCTCGCTCGACGCGCGCTACAACTTCAAGCCCAACCTCTACGTCACCGCGCAGGGGTCCTACACCAGTGCCAGAGGACGGTCGGACGTGTTCAAGTCGCCCGACAGCAACGACTACGCCGGCGTCGCCAACCTCACGCAGCGCGGCGACTACAAGCTCACCAACACCAAAAACGACTCGTGGACCGCCAAGCTCGTGGGCAACTGGATCAACAGCTTCGACGACCGCGGCACCATGCTCACCCTCAACGTGGGCGGCGAGATCAAGCATGAGGACGCTTCATCGGTGCTCACCGCGGGTACAGGCTTCCTCAGCGACGACCTGGCCGACCTGGCCTACGCTTCGGCCTATCCCACAGGCTCCTATCCATCGGGCTCGGAGTCGCTGGCCTCAAGCGTCGGTGTGTTTGCCGCCGCCAACTTCGCCCTCTGGAACAAGTACATCATCGACGGCTCCTACCGCGTGTCGGGCTCGTCGAAGTTCGGCTCCAACCACCGCTACGCCCCCTTCTGGTCGGTGGGCCTGGGCTACAACCTCCACAACGAGGACTTCATCAAGAAGTTCGGATGGGTCAACACCCTGCGCCTGCGCGGCAGCTACGGCTACACCGGCTCGGTGAAGTTCAATGCCTACCAGGCCATCGCCACCTATAAGTATACCTCCGACTTCGCCACCTATACGGGCGTGGGCGCAGTGCCCATCACCATGCCCAACCCCGACCTGAAGTGGCAGACCACCAAGAAGTTCAACGTCGGCCTCACCTCGTCGTTCCTCGGCGAGCGGCTCAACGTCAACTTCGATGTCTATCATGAGAACACCGACGACATGCTCATCGACTACTCGCTGCCCCCGTCGTCGGGCGCCACGTCGGTCAAGGACAACCTCGGGTCGCAGTCGAGCAACGGTATCGAGTTCTCGCTCTGGGGCAAGATTATCAGCAAGCGCGACTGGGAGTGGACGCTCTCGGTCAACGGCCTGCACACCAGCACCAAGATCAACAACATCTCCGACGCGCTCAAGCGCATGAACGAGGCCAACGGCAGCCAGACCTACTCGTCGTCGCCCCTCGTGCAGTTCCGCGAGGGCGAGTCGCCCACGGCCATCTATGCCGTGCGCTCGGCCGGCATCGACCCCGCGTCGGGTATGGAAATCTTTATCAAGAAGGACGGGTCGTACACCTACACCTACGACGCTGCCGACCAGGTAGCCTGCGGCGACGCCAACCCGGCACTGCAGGGCTCCATCTCGTCGCTGCTCCGATGGAGGCGGCTGTCGATGACCGTCAACTTCTCCTACCGTTTCGGCGGCGACCTCTACAACTCCACGCGCGCCGCCAAGGTCGAGAACATCAACCCTCGTTACAATGCCGACGTGCGCGCCTTCACAGGCCGGTGGAAACAGCCCGGCGACGTGGTGCCCTACCTCAACATCAGCACCACCGGCGGCACCTCTTATTATTACAGCGACCGCTTCGTCGAGAATGACAACGAGCTGTGGCTCTCGAGCATGCAGTTCACCTACGATATGACCTCAACGCTGCTCCAGAAGCTCCACCTGCAGAAGATGTACGTCAGTCTGGGTCTGTCAGACCTCTTCCGCCTGACTACGGCCAAGTACGAGCGAGGTACGTCGTATCCCTACTCGCGCAGTGTGAACGCATCGGTCAGTGTAACATTCTAACATAGACAACCACATCATGAACAAAATATTCAAGTTAACGCTTTTCGGTGCCGTCGGCCTGATGCTCCTCGCCTCGTGCGACGACTTCCTCGACGTGCGCCCCAAGTCAGAGAAGGTGGAGAACGACCAGTTCTCCAGTGCCAAGGGCTTCGAGGACGCCATCAACGGCGTGTACGGCTCGCTGCAGCAGACGCCGCTCTACGGCATGGACCTCCTTTGGGGGGTCAACGAGGTGCTGTCGCAGGACCTGCAGTGCACCTCCGGCACCATGACGGCCATGGCCACCTACGACTATTCCAACGACTTTGTCAGGAAGGAGCTTGACAATATCTGGACCAAGGCCTACCAGAGCATCGGCTATGCCAACAACGTGTTGGAGAATCTTCAGGACAAGGGACGCGGCCTGAGATACTACAGCCTCTACCGTGGTGAGATGCTCGGCGTGCGCGCCATGCTCCACTTCGACATGCTGCGTCTCTTCGCCCCGACCGACACCACGAAGACCGGTATCCCCTACGCCACGTCATACGCCAAGACGAAGTACCCCTTCCTCACCGTGGGCGAGGACTACCGCCGCATCATCGCCGACCTGCGCGAGGCCGAGAGCCTGCTCGGGGCCGACTCCACGCTCATGGCCTATCCGCGGACCAACAGCCAGTATGACAGGTTTGCCAACTACCGCGAGACCCACTGCAACCTCTACGCCGTGCGGGCACTGCTGGCACGCGTCTATTGGATGATGGGCGACATGGCCAACGCCGGCGTCTATGCCGAGAAGGTCATCTCAAGCGGCAACTTCCCCCTGGTGGAACCCACCGAGGTGCAGGACTACCTGGCCGGACGGCTGTCGCCCAAGGAGACCATCTTCGGCGTGTACTCAGCCTCCTATCTGGAAACCTGCCAGAACTATCTCTACACTTACCAGAGCTTCAAGAGCTACAACCCCTACTACGACGGCAGCGGCAGCGCCCACCTGATGCCCTACACCAAGCTCTACACCCTCGATGTGGAGGCCACGGCCCAGGACTACCGACTCACCCAGTTCTCGGCGACGGGCGCCTACGCCACGTTCCTCAAGCTCGCCGACTACTATGAGCTTGAGTCCAACGGCTCGCAGCCTGAGGGCCGCTCCAACTACATTCCCGGCGTGACGCTCATCCACTCGTCTGAGCTGTACCTCATCGCGGCCGAGGCCTTCCTCGGCACCAATATGGAGAAGGCACGCGGCTACTTCGACCAGGAGCGCATGTCGCGCGGACTGCCCGCCCTCACCGCCGCGCAAACCCTCACGCAGGACATGATCTTCAACGAATATCACAAGGAACTCTTCGGCGAGGGACAGGTGTGGTACAACATGAAGCGTCTCAACAAGGACATACAGTCCAACTTTAAGTCGCTCACCCTCCCGGCCTCGGACAAGATTTATGTGCTCCCCATCCCCGAGGAGGAATACCAGTACAGATAAACTCACATTGACGATACCATCATGAATATATTCAAGCATTCCTATCTGCTCCTCCTTGCCGGCGCCCTGCTCGCGGCGTCGTGCACTGACGAGGACTACAAGGTATATGACACCGGCCAGAAGGACGCCGTGTTCTTCAACTACCTCAACGCAAGCGGTGTCAGCGACACCATCGTCGACTACGCCTTCAACTACGACATTGCCAGCGATCACGTGGTCAGTCTGCCCATCAGTCTGATGGGCATGCCGGCACGCACGGCGCGCACGGTCAGTCTGGTGCCGGTAGCCGACTCCACCGACATGGTCGAGGGAAAGCACTACACCGTCGACCCCGTGGTGCTGGAGCCGGACTCCATCGCCACCACGGCACGCGTGCACCTGCTCCGCGACAACGACCCGGCGATACAGCAGCGTAAGTTCAAGCTCCGCCTGCGCATCACCGAGAACGGGGACCTGCGCCCCGAGGGCCAGCGCGACTTCACCATCACCTACTCCGACATCCGTCCCACGCAGCGCCCCGACTGGTGGTCAACGTATGAGCCGCTGCCCGAGTACTCGTTTGAGAACGCACAGCTCTTCTTCAAGTACTTCTACGACCTCGCGCCAAAGGCCAACAAGAGCGTATACGACGAGATGATAGCCGCCTACGGCGACTACTTCGTCAGGGCGAAGTCGATGCAGGGGCCGATGTCTATGTACGACAACTTCCTCATCCAGTACGTCCTCATCCCGATGTACAAAGAAACCAAGGACCGGATTACGTGGCAGGCCGTGCCGCAAGTCCGTTAGTCTGTTAAAAACAACAACAATGATGAAAAGACATATCAAGCAACTTTCAGTGCTCGCCGCGCTTGTTCTCCCGCTGCTAACGTTCTCCTCCTGCATCAGCGACGACAGCACCTACGCCGACGCGTCGCGGCTGAGCAGCCTCTCCCTTGAGGGGACGGGCAGCTCCACGATGGAGGAATATGACTTCAACCTCGGCGAGGAGGCTGTCATCACGCCTAAGGTGACCTACGGCGGCGACACCACGCAGCTCACCTACCGCTGGCAGGTGGGCACGCTCACCGACGGCGTGAAAGGCCAGCTGACCGACGCGGACAGCAGCAAGACGCTGCGCCACCTGTTCACCGAGGGCGGCTCCTACTACGCCCACCTCACCGTGACCGACGGCAA
Source organism: uncultured Prevotella sp. (assembly GCA_902497035.1). GTDB lineage: Bacteria > Bacteroidota > Bacteroidia > Bacteroidales > Bacteroidaceae > Prevotella. The sequence continues at coordinate 20,811 of CABVDL010000020.1, read as the reverse complement.
GCAGGGCCTGACGGCCGACTACCGCATCAACATCAACCGCACCTTCGAGCGCGGCTTCGTCCTGGTGTCCAACGACGACACGGGCAAGGGCAACCTCGCGTTTGTGAAGATACCCACCACGGCCGAGAAGAAACTGGGCGTGACCAGCCTGGTCATGGAGCATTGTCTGGAACGCATGAACCCCGACCTCAAAACCGGCAGGCTGCTCAACGCCGTGCTGGGCAAGCTCACCTGGCCAAAGACCATCAACCGGGTGATGGTGGCCGACGAGAACCGCTGCTACTTCCTCGACCCCAACACCTTCACCCTGGTGTCAGGCATCAGCTTCAGCGACATCTATCCAGGCTTCAAGGCCACCAGGTTCATTGCCGGCGACACCTCGGTGCCTTATCCCTTTGCCTATGATGGCGCTACGGGCAAGTACGTGCATTGCAACCTGCAGTACATGTTTCCCTTTGAGTACAACTACTTCGCCGGGAACCCGAGGTTTGATGAAATATTCATCACCGATTTCAGCGGCAATCAGTCCACCACGCTGTACCTCGACTACAGCAAGCCTGAGGTGTACAAGCTTGAACCCTATTACAGCTATTACAAACTGCCGGCTCCTTTTGTAGGGTCCGGCCAGCTCTCTGCCGGGCATACGCTGGTGACGGCCATGAGCGCGGATGCGCGTAATGCCAACTATCTGCTGCCCACATACATCATCACCCACGACAAGGACAATGCCAACAACTGGCACTTCTTCACCTACATGAATGATTTTGGTAAGGACACGACTTACGCTACCCGTCAGGACCTGACGCTCACCGGCGACGAGGCCGTGCCTGCCCGGGGAGCCTTCATGCCCGTGTCGGTGAAGTACCACCGCCATTTCTACACCGTTGACAACAAGCTCTACGTGTTCCTCACCGACGGTACGTTCGCCTTCCCGAAGAAAGAGGAGTGGGTGTACGACTTCGGCAGTGAGATTGTCACGTCGCTCTCGTCCAACACGTCGTTTGAGCAGGTGTATGTCGCCACGATGGACCCCGCGACCCACCGCGGCAACTTCTACATCTTCAATGCCAAGGACCTCAGCACCACCAACCACGGCAATGTGAAGCCGTACATGGAGTTCAGAAACTGTGCCGACCGCATTTCGGCCGTGCTTTACAAGCCCAGCATTGCCCAATGACGAGACTGAGAATAGGGATGACGGCCCTGCTCGTGGCCGTCGCTTTCCTGTCTGCCGGCGCGCAGGCAGGAAAGCTGACACTGAGTGGCAGCATCAGCGGGACGGGCGTCTTGCCCACAAGTCTCCTGGTGATGCCCGTCGACGGCCAGGGGACTGACTCCATCGTGGTGCGTCGTAATAAGGTGGAGGGCGCGGTGGGCGACTCGCTGCGCGGTCTGAGCCGCCTCGTGGGTGTGGCCGGCCACCGGCAGGTCATCCTGCCGGTGTGGCTCGACGGCAAGACAAGGCTGCGGCTCAGTCTCGGCGCCGACGGCTGCCTGACCAACAAGAGCGATGCCGACAACCGCGCGCTGTCGGCCTTCAACGAGGATGTCTACCGGCGCAGCCGCGCGCTGTGGGAACAGGGACGGCAAATCTCACCCGAACGGGAGAAGGCCATGGCCGGGGGCTACCTCACCGTGGCCGACTCGCTGGTGACGGCACTCAAGCCCAACGGCGACGTGTCGGCCTACCTCCGTGCCTGGGCCTACACGCAGGCCGCCGCCTACTGGATTACGCGCTACCCCAAGGAGCCGCTTCCCTGGGGCGACGCTGCTGAGGCGCTCGACAGCAGAATTGCCGCTACGTTCTACGACACGCCGCGCATCATTCTCCACACGCTGCCCCACGACTCGCTGGGCGCACGCCTGGCCTATCTCTACGGCCATTATCACACGCCGGCGCTGCGCCGCCGTGTGGGCACCACGCTTGTCCAGCAGTTCATCAGACAGCTTGACTATTCCAAGGACTATGTGCGGGGCCTGCGCCAGGTGACTGCGGCCGTGGAGCAGTACCAGTTGCCAGCCCGCCTCGTCAGTGACTTCACGGCCCGTCTGAGCACTGTCGGCGGACAGCCGTTTCCCAGGACGGTCGTGTTGGAGGACAGCACGGGCCAGACCTTCGACTTTGCCTCATTGCATGGCCGCTATGTCTATATCGACCTGTGGGCCTCATGGTGCGTGCCGTGCATCAGAGAGATACCCGCGCTGCACAAGCTGGAGCAGGCCTGCGAGGGACTGCCCGTCGCCTTTGTCTCCATCTCCATCGACCAGTCGCGCGAGGCGTGGCTCAAGCGCAAGCGCTCGCTGGGTCTCACCGGCATGCAGCTGCACGACAGCAACGGCCGGCTGGCCGAGGCGCTCAACGTGAGGGGCATACCCCATTTCCTCGTCTACGACAAGCAGGGCCGCCTGCTCGTCTATGATGCCCCGCGCCCCAGCTCGCCCGAGGCGCTGACGCTTCTCCAAGGACTGAAATAAAGGCCCCGTACGGTCCCTTTCGGCCCCACCCCCTCACGCGCACCGCGCGTGAGGATTCCCACAAATGGGGAGAGTGAGACTACCATGACAAGCCGATGGCAACATCGGCTTGTGTTGTGTTTGCTGGTGCGGCCAGCAGTGCCGCGCCAGTACTTCATGTGAAGTACTCGAGTAATTCGGCCTTGATTACTGCAGTACTTCAGCCCAAGTACTCGGGTAATTCGGCCTTGATTACTGCAGTACTTCACGTGAGGTACTCGTGCGGTACGGCTGAGGCTCGCTTTTGTTTCGTGTCAAAATTAACCTCGTTCTCCCCGGTTATAACATAAATTGTCTATCGAACGGCAAACATCGTTAAAGATTGACGGGAAAAGATGCCACGTGTCCGTAAAAGGCTATCTTTGCATTGTACAGGGAAAGTCAGACGGTCTGCTTCTTTCATGTGCATTGTAAAGCAATAGCCTATTAAAAGAAAGGAACCGACATGAAAATCAGCATGAAAATCAATAAGGACATGAAAAGCTACGTCCGTGACCTCACCAGTCTGGTGTGGGACTATATCCGCAACCGCGCCGTGCTTTTCCGCACTACGCCTGAGAGCCGCGTCGACCACCGGTGCCTTGTGCAGGCAGAGATACCCAATGTCAACAATTATTGGACCCTCGGCTGGGAGCTTGGCTTCCGCTACCCCTTTATGTTTGCAATGGCAGGAAATCGTGGTAAGGTAGTGGTCAGCTGACCGTTCCGCCAGAATGTGGCACGTGCCACATTCGTGGCAACTTATTTTCCTTTTCCCTTTGCCGGATGAAGAATTAATGCTATTTTTGCACGGAATAAACCGGTAAGAATAGCGATGAAAGTATTGAAGCGGATAGGGCAAGTGCTGTTGCGGCCGTTTATCGACAACGGAGTGTTCTTCGTCTCCATGTATCTGTTGGGTGTGCTGTGTGCCTTGCTCACGCTGCCCGCTGCCAGGGGTGCCAGGGTGTACGACAACCTTTGGCTTGAGCTGTTCCTTGATGTCTATGTGGCTTGTGCGGTGTTGTCGCTCATTCCGCAGAAGATACGTGTGTGGGTTCGGCGCCTGCTCTATGTCGTGCTTTATAGTGTGGCCGTCACCGACGTGTTCTGCTTTTGGAAATTCGGGTCGACCATCAATCCGTCGATGCTGCTCTTGGTGGGCGAGACCGACAGCCGCGAGGCCGGTGAGTTCTTCAGGACCTATCTCAATTTCGACGTACTGCTGTCGCCTATTGGCTGGATCGTGGTGCTGATGGCGGCCCATGGTGTCATCGCCCTGCGCAAGAAGCTCTGCCGGTTGTTCAAGCTGAACTACAGTCAGCTGGTCAAGCCGTTCTTCATCAGGGTCAGCTCGTTCTCCGACCGCTTCCGCATCGTCCCCTTGTCGGCGTTGGCAGTGGCGGTGCTGCTGGTGTGGAGTGTGTGCGGCAGTTGGCATAACAAGGCGGGCATGACGCGTCTGATGACTGCCGGCACCATCGGCGAGGTGGAGCATATTCTGACAGAGTCAGGCCACGGAGAGTTCTATCTCCCTGTCTATCGCCTTGCTTTCAGCATCTACAGCAACGAGCTGGCCTCGAAGCAGGTGGACCGGTGCATCGCCGCCTCCAATGCAGCCACGGTCGACTCGTGCAGCTACCGTTCGCCCAACATCGTGCTGATTATCGGCGAGAGCTACAGCCGTTCCCACTGCCAGCTCTACGGCTACGGCATCAAGGACACGCCGCGCCAGCGCAGGCTTGAGCGCCGCGGTCTGCTGACGAAGTTCGACGATGTGGTGTCTTGCTGGAACCTGACGAGCTTCGTGTTCAAGAATGTGCTGTCAATGCACGTCGTCGGCGAGAGAGGAGAGTGGTGCGACTACCCTCTGTTCCCCGAGCTCTTCCGCAAGGCCGGCTACAAGGTGACGTTCCTCACCAATCAGTTCCTGCCCGAGGCCAGGCAGGCCGTGTACGACTTCTCGGGCGGTTTCTTCCTCAACAACCCCGTGTTGAGCAAGGCACAGTTTGACGTGCGCAACACGGAGCTGCATCCTTTCGACGACGGTCTGCTCGCCGACTACGACCGCTTTCTGAAAGACGGGCGGATAGACCTCAAGGGCCACAACCTCATCATCTTCCACCTCATCGGCCAGCACGTGAGCTACAACACCCGCTACCCGCTTGACCGCAGGAAATTTACTGCCGACGACTATGTGGAGCGCCGGCCCGACATCAGCAACAACCACCGTCGGCTGAACATGATTGCTAACTACGACAATGCCTGCCTCTACAACGACTCCATTGTCGACCAGATCGTGAAACGCTTCGCCAACCAGAACGCCATCGTCATCTACATGCCCGACCACGGCGAGGAGATCTATGAGCCGGGCCGCGACATTGTCTGCCGCAACCACTCGGCCGATGTCGACTGGCCGCTGGCCCACTATGAGTTTGAGGTGCCGTTCTGGATCTATTGCTCCCACCGCTATGCCGTGACCCATCCCGAGGTGTTCAAGGCCGTGAAGGACGCGAGCGGCAAGCGCTTCATGACCGACGCCCTGCCCCACATGCTCGTGTGGCTCGCCGGCATCTCCACAAAAAGCTATCATCCGCAATACAACCTGCTCTCGCCCGACTACAACGAGATGCGCCCGCGCATCCTGAAAAACTCGGCCGACTACGACAAGCTGCGCGACCAGGCCATGCGCGAGAAAGAAAACGAAAAAGACAAATAGGCATGAACAACGATTTGCTCACCCGCCCGGAATGCACCGCACTGCGTGGGTTGGCCATTCTCGGTATATTCCTGCACAACTACTGCCACTGGCTCGGTCCTGTGGTCAAGGAGAACGAATATCAATATTTCCAGCATAATGTGGACTGGCTGACGCAGGCCACGGCCCACGCCGACGCGCTCCTGCCCATGCACCTGCTGTCGTTCTTCGGCCACTATGGCGTGCCGGTGTTTCTGTTTCTCAGTGCCTTCGGCCTTGAGCGGAAATATGCGGCAGGCGCCCAGGTTACGGCCGGCGCAGGCTCCTTTGTCCGCTACCACTTCCTGAAGCTCTTCAAGATGATGATTGTCGGCTTCATCTGCTTCATCCTGGTCGACGCGATGACACCCGGCCGCTGGCACTACACCGTGGCGCAGATTGTGGGACAGTTGGCCATGGTCAACAACCTCTATCCCAATCCCGACCACAACATCTGGCCCGGTCCGTTCTGGTTTTTCGGACTGATGCTGCAGCTCTACATTGTCTACCGGCTGCTGCTCTACCGCCGCCACTGGGGCTGGACGGTGGGGCTGATGGTGGCCTGCACGGCCGTGCAGCTCTTCCTGGCTCCCGAGGGCGAGTCGCTCAACCGCTGGCGCTACAACTTCATGGGCGGCATGCTGCCTTTCGGACTCGGCCTGCTCTTTGCCCGCTATGGCGAGAAGATCATGCTCATCCGCATGAACTTCGGCTCAATGCTGATGTGCTGGGTGGTGACGTCGTTCCTCATTGTGACGTGCAGCGAGACCTTCTGGACATGGATGCTCGTGCCGGCGCTGGTGTGCTACGCTTCGGTCTATTTTGTCAAGACCGTGGAGCAACTGCCGTGGCCGCGCCTGCGCCGTGCCTTGTGGTACGTGCTGGAGTGGCTCGGCAGTGTGTCGGCGACACTGTTTGTCGTACATCCCACCGTCAGAAAGATCATCATTCCCATCTCGCGCCAGGGCGACATGTATGCCGGCCTGCTGCTTTATGCCATCACCGCGCTCGGCGCCGCCTGGCTGGTGAAGGAGGTGATGCGGAAAATCCCAAATCCGAAGCTATGAGCATACCCGACATTGAACTGGCCAACATCTCCCGTTTCCGCGGGGCGCTGATGGGCATAGCCATGCTCATCATCATCATGTTCCATGTCGACCTGGCACGCTGGGACACGTTCTATGGACTGCGCCGCATGGGCAACCTCGGTGTCGACATGTTCCTCTTTCTCAGTGGCATAGGCCTGTGGTTCTCGTGGACGAAGAGACCGTCGTACCGCCATTTCTATTTCCGCCGCCTCATCCGCATCTACCCGGCGTGGCTCATCATCGCCTGCCTGTATTTCATTCCCCGCATCCCCGTGCGCGACGCGGCCTCGCTGGTGAACCTGTTGGGCGAGATATTGTTCAACTGGAACTTCTGGCGCTTCGACGAGCTCGACTTCTGGTACATCCCCGCCATCATGATGCTCTACCTCTTCGCGCCGCCCTATATGACGCTCATCCGCCGCCATCCCGTCTACCGCTGGCTGCCCGTGGTGATGATTATGTGGTGCGTGCTGGTGCAGTGGGTGACACCCATCCACGGGGCCGTCGGCCATCTGGAGATTTTCTGGAGCCGCGTGCCCATCTTTTTCATTGGCATCAATATGGGCGAGGCGGTCAGGCGCAAGGACACCATCGACGGCCAGGGCGTATGGCTGCTGTGGCTGATGTTCCTGATGACGTTTGCCTCGTGCTTCTTCCTGGAACAGGTGCGCCACGGACAGTTTCCGCTCTTCGTCGAGCGCATGCTCTATATTCCCCTGACCATCACGTCCATCCTCATCTTCAACCGCGTCCTCAGACACCTGCCGTCGCGGCTCACCGCCGTACTGGCCTGGGTGGGGTCGCTGAGTCTGGAGTGCTACCTCATTCATCTGCACTTCGTGCTCGACTACCTGCCCAAGGACTGGAGCTACTGGCCCACGTTCCTCGTCTGTACGGTCATTACGCTGCCCTTGGCGTGGCTGCTGATGAAGGTGGTGACGCTCATCAGCAAACAACTTGAACGGATATGCAAGATTTAGACAGGAGGGGGACGTCGGCCGCCCTCGTGAGACTCATTCGGCCGAAACAGTGGATCAAGAACGCCTTTGTGTTCCTGCCCGCGTTTTTTGGCGGCGCCATCTTCCAGCCCGGCAGTCTTGTGCGTGCACTCATCGTGTTTGTTGCGTTCTGCCTCACGGCCTCAAGCATCTACTGCTTCAACGACATTCACGATGTCGATGACGACCGCCGCCATCCCGTGAAGTGCCACCGTCCCATTGCCTCGGGCATCATCACTGTCCGCCAGGCTTACGCGCTGATGATGGTCATGCTGGTGCTGGGTCTGGCGGTGACCCTGCTGCTCGGTACCGTGCCTACGGCCGGTGACGCGCAGCCCGGCTTGCCGTCAGGCTCAGCCGCCACCGAGGCGACGCTCGGCTGCCTGGCGCTCATCGGCTTCTACTGGCTGCTCAACATTGCCTACTGCATGCGGCTCAAGCAGTATGCCATCATCGACGTGTGCGTGGTGGCTTTCGGCTTCGTGCTGCGGCTGCTCACGGGCGGCATCGCCACGGGCATGGTCTGCAGCAAGTGGATCGTGCTGATGACGTTTCTCCTCACGCTGTTCATGAGTTTTGCCAAACGGCGTGACGACGTGCTGCGCATGGAGGCCACGGGCGAGGCGCCGCGCAAGAACACCATACGCTACAACCGCGAGTTCATGGACCAGTCGCTCACCATCACCGGCTCGGTGATGCTCGTGTGCTACATCATGTACACCGTCAGTCCCGAGGTGATGGCGCGGTTCCATTCCGGCTACCTCTATCTGACCACCATCTTCGTGCTGGTGGGCCTGCTGCGCTACATCCAGCTGGCCGTGGTCGACAAGAAGAGCGGCGACCCGACCAAGGTGCTGCTGCGCGACCGCTTCATCCAGCTCATCGTCGTGGCGTGGGTGCTGAGTTTCCTTGTGATTATCTATCTTTTATGAGAAAGATTGTGGTATTCGATTTCGACGGTACGCTGACCACGGCCGACACGCTCATCGCCCTGCTGCGCTACGCCCGCGGCACGGCTCACCTGGTGATGGCCCTGGGGCTGTTCTCGCCCCTGCTGGTGCTGATGAGGCTCCATTTGGCCGACAACGGCCGCACGAAGGAGCGGCTGTTCAGCTTCTATTTCCGGGGCATGTCCGTGACGGCGTTCGACGCGCTCTGCCGCCGGTTCGTCAGGGAACGGGGCGAAAGACTGCGCCGCCCTGCCACGTGGCACGCACTGACGCAGGCCCTGCAGGCTGGCGACGAAGTGGCGGTGGTGAGCGCGAGCATCGACAACTGGGTGGCGCCGTTCTTCGACGGCATGGCGGTGAGGGTCATCGGCACGCAGGTGGCAACGGAAAACGGACTGCTTACCGGGCGCTTCACCACGCCCAACTGCTACGGCGCCGAGAAAGTGAGACGCCTGGAGGCGGCGCTGCCCGAGTTGAGGCAGCATCGGGACGAGTGCTTCGTCGTGGCCTACGGTGACAGCCGCGGCGACCGCGAGATGCTGGACTTTGCTGACGAGGGCCATTACAAACCATTCGACAACCTTTAAAAAGCGGCAAATGAAGGTCAAACGCATCATAGACGGTCTGTCTGACGGACGGCGCGCCCAGCTGGGCGAGATAGTGCGCTTCGGTGTTGTGGGCGCTACGGCCACGCTGCTGCAGTACGGCATCTACTGGCTGCTCATCCAACTGGTGGGCGATGGACTGCCGCCGGCACGCCAGCACTTCTGGAGCACCGTGGCCATGTCCGTTGGCTACGCCGTCAGCTTTGTGTTCAACTTCTTTGCCTCGACGCGCTTCACGTTCCGCGTCAAAGCCAATGCCAGGAAAGGAGCAGGCTTCCTGTTCAGCCATGTGGTGAACTATTTCCTCCAAATGGTCACGCTCAACCTTTTCCTGTGGCTCGGTGTGTCAAGGACGCTGGCGCCCATCCCGATGTTCTGCGTCTGCGTGCCGGTGAATTTCCTGCTGGTGAGGTTCTTCCTGAAAAGGTGACATAGTAGCGGGGGAAGACATAGTAACATAATAACATTAATAGAAGACATAGTAACATAATAACATAGCAATAATATAAGTGGCAAAAGTTTTTTTGAACAAGATATTCTCTGGACGGTGGCAGACCGTGGGCAGGCTTTGCGCGCTGCTCTACGTGACGCTGCTCAACGTGATGGTGGTAGTCCGCTTTTGGGACAATATCGCGCCCTTGCACGGTGATTACCGCAAGGCCATCTTCGGTGCCTTCCATGTTTCGGGTTTCGACTCGTTCAGCTATCTGGTGCTGAGCGAGTGGTATCCCGACTACAATATCTACCGACATCCGCTGTTGGCTTTCTTCGTTTGGCTGCCGGCTCAGTTGAATGAAGTGTTGCACTCGTTGACCGGCATCAATTTCGCCGCCGTCATCATGGGCTGTATCCTCGTGGGCTGCGCCTATACCACCTTTATATATATGGTGCGGCTACTCCACCGCGTGGTGGGCGTGGGCGTGGGTGATGCGTGGCTGCTCACGTGGCTGCTTTTCTCTTTCGGCTACGTGATGGTGACCGTCAGCGTACCCGACCATTTCTGCCTTTCGATGATGATGCTCACGCTGGTGCTTTACCTCTCGGGCATGGAGATGAGGGAAGGTCGGCCCATGCCGCGTCTGCAGGCCATACTGCTGTTCTTCATTACTGCCGGCATCTCACTCAACAACGGCATCAAGGTGTTCCTGGCCAATCTCTTTGTCAATGGCAAGCGCTTCTGGCATCCGTTGAACCTGCTGCTGGCGGTCGTGCTTCCTGCCCTGCTCATCTGGGGCTTTGCGCGATGGGAATGGAAAACCTACGAGCGGCCACGCTATGTGGCACGCCAGGAGGCTAAGGCCAAGGAACGGGCCAGGCAGGAGGCAAGGACTTACCTGAAGGCAGAGGCGCTGTTGCACACTGCCGACTCTACGCTCGTCAGACGCAAGGCCGAGGCCATGCTTGCCCACAGCGACTCGCTATGGCAGAGGCGTATCAGCATGAGGGCATCGGTCGCACATCAGGGCAAGCCCTTGGGACACGGCGAGTTCTCGCAATGGACTGACATCACGACACCGCGCGGATGGAGCCTCGTAGAGAATGTCTGTGGCGAGCCGATACAGCTGCATACCGACTATTTGTTGCGCGATGCGCTGATGAACCGTCCCGTCATCGTACACTACCGCCACGCATTCAACTATGTGGTTGAGGCTCTCGTGCTACTGTTGTTCCTCGCCGGCGTGTGGGCCGGGCGGAGCAGCCGTTTCCTGTGGCTGGCGCTGTCGTTTCTCGGTTTCGACATGCTCATCCACCTGGTGCTGGGCTTCGGACTCAACGAGGTCTATATCATGAGTGCCCACTGGCTCATCGTTGTTCCCATAGCCGTAGCGTTTCTGCTGCGCGCCCTGCGGACGCATGGCCCTGGGTCGCGCGGTCTCGTCGCCCTCCGTGTGGTGCTTCTGCTGCTCACGGCCTGGCTGATGATTTACAACGGCGTGCTGTACGGGCAGTATCTCTTTGGCTGACGGTGCCGTCAACTGCCTGATTTTAGTTAATTATTATTATAAAGCAATTATTATAAAACAATAATTGAAAGATGATAATTATCTTTGCATCATCAAGCAAAATCATTTATGAGCATCAATCCTTTTGTACTGAGAAGCTACGTTTCCGATGACCTTTTCTGCGACAGGGAAGAGGATACCGCGCTTCTGAGGAAACATATAGAAAACGGACGCAATGTCACGCTGACGGCACCGCGCCGTGTGGGCAAGACGGGCCTGATAGAACACTTATTCCATCAGAAGGATATTGCGTCACATTATTATTGTATTCTTATCGACCTTTATGCCACCAAGGACTGCAACGAGATGGTGCAGGTGATGGGAAAGAGTATTCTGAGTGCGCTGAGTTCTGTCAGCAAGCGTGCAGCCCAGACGTTTCTGAAGTGTATCAAATCGCTCTATGCCGGATTGTCGATAGGAGAAAACGGCCTGCCGGAACTGAGGCTCGGCATGGGAGAGGTCGGCGAGCCGGCAGTCACTGTAGGTGAGATTTTCGACTATATTGCCAAGTCGGACAAACCGTGCATTATAGCCATTGACGAGTTTCAGTCAATAGCCGGCTATCCTGACGGTAAGGCAGAGGCGCTGCTCCGCACGTACGTACAACACTGCAACAACGCACAGTTCATTTTCTCTGGCAGTCAGCGCACGATGATGAGTGAGATGTTTCTCAAACCCAACCGCCCGTTCTATCAGAGTACGACCATGATGAACATTGATGTTCTCGAACGTAACAAATATGTTGATTTCACCCTCAGACTGTTCAAGGAGCATGGCAAGGCCATCTCACCTGAAACGGTCTCTCTGGTATATAACCGTTTCGATGGCATCACGTGGTACTTACAGCGGTCCATGAACGAGCTGTATGCCGACACGCCTCAGGGGACCGTCTGCGAGCCGTCGATGATAGATCCGGCCATAGAAGCCATCCTCACCGCTAACAGTTTTACCTACGAGTCCATTCTCTTCCAGTTGCCCTCCCGCCAGAAGGATATTCTGTTCGCCATCTGCAAAGCCGGGAAAGCCGAGCAACCGACGTCGTCACGGTTCATCAACGCCTATCACCTGCCCTCTGCGAGCAGCGTGCAGTCGGCTCTGCGCGGACTGATAGAGAAGGAGTTTGTCACCAACGAGTTTGGCACCTATGAAATCTACGACAAGTTCTTTGCCTTGTGGCTGAGGAAGCGGCTGTGAGCATAGACAATTTTTTAAAAACATCATGAGCGAAGACAATAGCAACGGAGAACTGGTATTTGTACCGTCGGGAGGCTTGGGCAACCGGCTGCGTGCCGTGGCCTCGGCCTGTCATCTGGCAGAAGTGACGGGGGTGGAACTGCGCGTCTGCTGGTTTCAGGACTGGGCGCTGCATGCGCCGTTCCACAAGTTGTTTCAGCCGTCGACGCTGCTCCACCTTACCGAGGGCAATGCGGCTACGGCACTGCTCTATGACCGGCCGCGTCGGCGCAACCTCTACATCCCTATGCTGTACCAGCGGCTCCGGTTTGACAGGCGTATTGACGAGTGGCAGGTCACGCCCCTCAAGCAGCAGGGCTTCGACTTCGAGGCCTGGGTGCGGGGCGGGCGCAGCTATATGAGTTGTTACCAGGACTTCGGCACCTTCCCCGACACGCTCTATGGCCGGCTGTTCCATCCGGTGGAGGCTATCGAGCGCGTCATCGCCCACAACATGGCACTGCTTGGCGACCGGCCTGTCGGCATCCACATCCGCCGCACCGACAACCTTGAGGCCACGCGTCGCAGTCCCCTTGGGCTGTTCATTGACAAGATACAGTCGCTGCTGGCTGAGCGGCCGGGTCAGCGCTTCTACCTTGCCACCGACGACGAGCTGACCAAGCAGCAGCTGCAGCAGCGCTTTGGCGCGTCCATCGTCACCGCCTGCACACGGGCCGAGCGCGGGACGGTGGAGGGCATACAGGCTGCCGTGGCCGAGATGTTCACCCTGGCCCGCACCCAATGCATCTACGGCACGGCCGACAGCAGTTTCTCGGTCATCGCGTCGAGGATAGGTGGAAACGGGCTGCATATACTGGAGCAAAAGTAATAATCAAAATGACAAAGGCCTTATTAGTTCAAACCGATTTCGCCGACAGCGCAGAGACAGGCCACTACACTGCCACCAAGGTTGCACGCCTCCACGGACTTTATCCGCTGCGCCAAGATATTTTTAGTAATTTGCTTGCGGGTTCCAACTTTTTACGTTAACTTTGTCAATGTAGAATTACCGTAGAATAAAACTCTGTCGTATTATGATTATTCGTGTAGCAAATCCCATCTACGACTCCGTCTTCAAGTATCTGATGGAGGACGAGCGTATCGCCCGCACCGTGCTTTCCGCACTGCTGAAGAAAGAGGTGGCTGAGGTGCAGATACGCCGTAACGAGTACACCAACGGCTACCGTGACAACATCTCCATGTTCCGCATCGATTTCGGGGCGCGCGTCCGCCAGGACGACGGCTCGTTGCGCCTGATACTCATCGAGCTGCAGAAGACCTGGCTTGACACGGAGACCCTGCGCTTCAGGCAGTATCTCGGTGCCCAATATGCCAACAAAGAGAATATGGTGCAAGAGGAGCTGCGCCCGCCCTACGGCATCCCGATGGTGGCAGTTTATATTCTCGGACACAGGGTGGGGAACATCAACGTGCCTGTGCTCTATGTCAACCACAAATCATACGACTACGACGGACGCGAGGTGACTGACGGCCTGCCCGACCCGTTTGTCGACAGCCTCGTCCATGACAGCATCATTGTACAGATTCCGCTGCTGCATGGACAAATCAACAACAGACTTGAGAAGGTGCTGAGCGTGTTTGACCAGACCAACAAAGAGAAAGACAACCGGCAGGTGGTAGAGCTCGACGATGCCAACTATGAGAACGATGCCGACATGCAATATATCCTCCGCCGGCTGTTCAAGGCCTCCTCTGATGCGAAACTCCGGCAGGACATGAATGTGGAGGATGAGTTCTTCCAGGCCATAGAGGACCGCGACACGGCCATCATGAGCCGTGACAAGATCATTAAGGAGAAGGACGAGCAAATATCCCAGAAAGACGAGCAGTTATCCCAGAAGGACGAGCAGATATCCCAGAGAGACGAGCAGCTTGGTCGCATACGTGAGAAGTTACGACAGCAGGGATTGTCGGATGACGAAATTGAAGAGTGGTTTGGGAAATAGTATTTCCCGAGATTTTAATATGATAATAGGCATATAGCGATATGGAAAATATCGACAACGAGGCCTTAAGGCGGCGTTTCAACCCCGAGGGTTCACAGCTGCGGCGGCAACAACTGCGCATGTTGGAGCTGCTGCTTGAGCTGGACCGCATCTGCAAGAAGCATCATATACGCTACTGGCTCATCGCCGGCACGCTGTTGGGAGCCGCGCGCCACCACGGTTTCATTCCCTGGGACGACGATATGGACGTGCAGATGCTGCGCGAGGATTATTTGAGGCTGCTTGAGGTGATGCCTCAGGAGCTGCCCGAAACAATGGCCCTGCAATGCCGGCAGACCGACCCGAATTATTTCTTCCAGTATGCCAAACTGCGCGACCGCCGGTCGGTACTCGACGAGAACAACGGTTACGACAAGATATTCCGGGAGCGCGGCATATACATCGACATCTTTCCTATCGACAGGCATCCCGTGTGGATGCAGCGGCTGTCGATGCAGACCATAGGCCACTCCTATAAGATATTGAAGCGGAAAGACCTCACGCAGGAAGAGAAAATCAGAAGAGTGACGAGGCTCGTGAGGTTGAACGAATGCGTGATTTATCCCCTGCTGCGTGGCCTTTCCCATCTCACCGGCGGTGTGCTGCTGGATGCCCTTGGCGTGCCGTTCATCGTGCCGAGATACATTGAGGACCTGCTGCCTACGACGACATTGCCCTTCGAGGGCCATCAGTTTCCCGTGCCGGGCAACTACGACAAGGTGCTGCGCGACCAGTATGGCGACTACATGCGGCTGCCCGACCTCAGCAAGGTCAACGTGCACGTGGGAAAGCTGGAGATTTTCGATTAACCGGAAGCTGACAGCTCATGGCACCGGCGGTCTGTCCCCGTGCAGCCTGCCGGCTTTGAGGCAAGCTGCGTGAAAGCATTACTCAATGTTCTTTCGAAGGTGGCGAATGTTGTCGGCATAGCTGCTGACATCTCCAATAAAGATGCTGGATGTGCCACCCACGAATATGTTTGCGCCAGTCTGCCTCAAAGTCCGCCCATGCTCCGGGGTGATATTGCCGTCCACTTCGAGAATGATTTCCTCATGATGCTCGCGGCGCAGCAGGTCGATTACCTTGACGGCCTTGCGCAGCGTACTCGGTATGATTTTTTGACCAGCGAAGCCCGGATTGACCATCAGCAAGTTGATGCCATCGATATAGTCGAGAACCTCTTCCAATACGCCTACGGGGGTGGCGGGGCTGATGGCAAGAAAGCATTTGCAGCCAAACGGTTTCAGCCAGTCGAGAGCCCGTTGCACCTGATAAGTACTCTCATAGTGGATTGATACGATGTCTGTCGGCTTGATGCCGATCCACTGCAGCTTGTACTCTGGATCTTTTATCATCAGGTGCAGGTCGAGTGGAATGTCAGTTAGGCTGCGCAGCCCTCTGATGTAATCGACACCCAGCCCGAAGTTGGGAACAAAAGTTCCGTCCATCATATCGATGTGGAGATATTCCACCTTTTCTTGCTCGAAGATGTGGAGTGTCTCCTTGAGGTGTACCAGGTCAGCACACATCATTGATGCAGAAATCATTCCATGTGACATAGCGGTCAGTCTTTTTGGTTCCAAAGGGTCATCACTTTACAGTAGGGTGTCTCATGCCGGCGCATCATCAGCAGGCCGTCCGTCAGGTCGTCTTGGCCGAAAACGTGGGTGATGAGGCTTTCGACGCGCACGCTGTTGTTGGCCAGGGCCTCCACGGCTTCCGTCCAGTCTGACGGCTTCTTGCCGTCGTAGGAAGAGTTCCACGTTCCAGTGAGCGAGAGCTGTTTGCGCAGTATGCGCCAATAGATGTTTTGAGTCAGGGCAATGTTGCCTGACGGATTGCCCATCAGCACAAGTCGTCCGCCCGGCCTGACCGACTCTATGGCCAGGCTGATGCTTTGCGGCGTTCCTACGGCCTCCAGCACGAAGTCATACTGTCCGGGTGCCTTTCCGTCTGTTGCCGGCAGGTAATCCACGCCACAGTCCTCTACTATCTTGCGCTTGTTCTCGTTTCTGGCAATGACGGCAACACTGCCTGCCCCGGCCATTTTGGCCCATTGCGCGGCCGCGATGCCTATCATGCCGGTGCCTACGACCGCAACATGCTCTCCCTGGCGTATTCTTCCTTTCTTGACGGCATGCAGGGCCACCGACAAAGGCTCAAGCATGGCGGCGTGCTCAAAGGCTATGCTGTCGGGCAGCTCGACGAGGTTCCACACAGGAACGGCCGCATATTCGGCGAAACCGCCGTCGCGCCTTGACCCTATATAGTCGTAATGCTCGCACATCTCATAGTGTTTTTCGGCGCATGCCGCGCAGTGACGGCATGGAATAAGCGGGAAGACACCGACGCGACGGCCCGTCCAGCGGCTGTCTGACGGTGAGCCTGTGGCGGCTACCACGCCTGAAAACTCGTGGCCGGGAATGGTGGGGAAGTGGTAGGTGCCTTTGGTGAAGATGCGGGGAATGTCGGAGCTGCAGATGCCCGCGGCCTTGACTTTCACGATGGCCCAGCCCTCGGGGCACTCCGGCATGGGCACATCCTCGTATCTCAACTCATTGATATTGTGCAGTACGTATGCTTTCATTTGTCGTGTAAAATACTGATAAAGTTGGACAGGTCTTCCGGGGTCGTTATCTTGAAGTTCATCGGATCGCCTGGAATAAGCTTTATGTTCATGCCATGCAGAAAGGCTATCTCGGTGCTGCCCTTGATGGTGAGGAGCCTTTCTCGCGGCGTCTTGTTGTGGGCTTCAAGGTATTTGCCAAAGACAAAAGCCTCAGGAGCTTGCCCTGACCAGAGCTTGTCGCGCTCCATCAGCCGGTCGATGTGGCTGCCGTCGGCACTGTAGTAGATGGTGTCCTTGACCGGCAGGACGGGCAGCACGCCGTCGCCTTCACGGCAGGCCTCGTAGCAAGCGTTGATGAGTTGGTCCTTCAGCAGCGGGCGGGCAGCGTCGTGTATGATGACGGTATCGCCTGATTTGGCTCCCGCTTCCTTAGCCTTTAGCAGACAGTGGTAGATGGTGTATTGCCGGGTTTCGCCGGCAGGCGCATAGTAAACGGGCTTTGCGATATGCAGGTGGCTGACCGTTTGCTCCACATAGGCTCTCCACGCATCTTCTAATCCGATGATGATGGCATCGGTCCGCGCGTTGCGGGCAAACGCAGCCAGGCAGTGGCTGATGATTGGCCGCCCGTCGGTCTCCACATACTGTTTGGGACGGTTCAGTCCCATACGGCTTCCGATGCCTCCCGATAATATGATGGCGTAGTTCACGATGATATGGTGTTAAGAGGTTGTTTAATTTATCATATAGTTCGTCAGCAGCGTGCCGTTGTAGGCCCAAAGGTAGAGCGTGAGCAGCGTGAGCAGCACGCGGAGGACGCATTTGGGCCTGGCGCTCAGGCGGCGCAGCATGAAAGCCATGGAGATGGGAATGATAAAGAGCCAGTGTGGCCCCATGATATACACCTCGTTGAGGCCGAAGCCCAACACTAAATGCAGGAACATGTCGAGGCCGAACCAGCTCAGGCACAGCCAATAGAACTTTCCGCCGAACCGCACGCCGAAGAATATTCCGGCGGCAAACAGCAGCAAGATGAGGGCCTCGACAATGTAGTTGAGGGCATAGTCGTACTTCACAATCATGGGCCTGTCGACGCACATGTCGCCCAGGGTGTGGCTGGTGTGCATCTGGATGGACTCGCCGAAGAGGTTCTCCACGATGCTCTCTCCCTTTGGCGTCGAGGTGTCTATCCAGCTCAGAAACGGCTTGTCGGAGATGGGCTTGTGGCGTACCTTTGCCATCCACTGGTCGTGCTTGGCGAGTGTCTTCTCCATTTCGGGATGTTTGGCCAGCGTCTTCTCGCCTATACGCTTGTCCACCACGCTCTGCGGTTTCTCTATCGTGTAGATTTGCCAGAGGCAAGATGCCGCGAAGATGGCGCAGGGAATGGCCACGATGGCCAGCAGGCTCTTGACGCGCCAGAACTTCCGTCCGTTGACCAGCCAGCCTGCCACCCACGTCTTGGCCACATTGCTCAGCGTCACGCCGCCTGTGAGAATGGCCAGCAGCGACAGCTTCCAGGTGGCCAGCGGGCGGTGTGCCTTCAGTGACATTCCCGAGAGATAGAGCGTCAGGGTGAGCAGAAATATGGACCAGCAGAAGTGGTCGGGCACCATGACGGCCGTCATCACCGAGCCGCATCCGTAGAAGAAAAAGGTGAGGACAAGAGAGTCGGACACCCGCAGGCCAATGACTTCATGGAACACACGGAAGAGAAAGATAAAGGAATAGAAAGCCGCCGCCACCAGCAGGACGGCCATGAAAATCATGGAAAAGTTGACGCCGGTGGCCGGCATGAGCCACTGGTTGAGCCAGTAGAAGGGGTAGAGGATGACGGCAAAGAGCGGATGGCGCGTAATCTCAAAGTATATCTTTTGGCACGACATGAAGATGAGCGACCACACGTCGAAGCCCGACACCTTGAAGTGGTTGTGGAAGATGAGCCAGAAGCCTCCCTTTGCTCCGTGCAGGAAACCCTTGCCGTACTTTACGAACAGCAGTGCGTTGAGGGCCGCGAAGATGAGCAGGGCCGCCAAGGCAAGCCATCGCTCTGTCTTTCGTATCTTGAAAATGTTGTTCATTGTCGTTGGGAATGCGGAAATTGTCGTTGAGAAAGCGGAATGATAGGGTTGCTTATGTCCGCTTCCTTGCAAAATTAAGATAAAAGATTGAGCTGTGCAAGAAAGCTCCTTGTTTTTTGAGGAAAAGGCATTTGCAAAAATATTACGCCGCAAAGCGGGCCGTATTGAAAAAGAAAACGTATCTTTGCAATGTCAGGTAATGCCTTCATGGCTCCTCATGGAGGCATGCCCCGACTGACTGTTAATAAAAAAAGGAAACCTTATGCAAGCATATCAAACAGACGTGGCCGTGCTGATGCTCTTCTTCAACCGGCCGGATAAGTTCGGACAAGTATTCGAGCAGGTGCGCCGCGCGCGCCCGAGCCGTCTCTTCCTCTATCAGGACGGGCCGCGGGGCGAGCGCGACATGCCGGGCATATTGGCCTGCCGCAAGATAGCCGAGAACATCGACTGGGAGTGCGACGTGCGGCGCCACTACTGCGAGCACAACCAGGGCTGCGACCCGTCGGGATACCTCTCGCAGCGATGGGCGTTCTCGATGGCCGACAAGTGTATTGTGATAGAAGACGATGTTGTGCCATCTCAGTCGTTCTTTCCTTTTTGCAAAGAGATGCTCGACCGTTATGAACACGATGAGAGAATCACGATGATTGCAGGCTTTAATACCGACGAAGTGTCAGAAGATGTCTCGGCCGATTACTTCTTCACTTCCGTATTCTCTATCTGGGGATGGGCATCGTGGCGACGTGTCGTGGCTCAATGGGACAGCGATTATTCTTTTTTGGATGACCAAGAGACAGTACA
The DNA here is from genome assembly GCA_902497035.1 of uncultured Prevotella sp. Classification (GTDB taxonomy): domain Bacteria; phylum Bacteroidota; class Bacteroidia; order Bacteroidales; family Bacteroidaceae; genus Prevotella. Next base: position 1,244 of record CABVDL010000020.1, on the reverse strand, counting down.
ACGATTGCGAGACCTCATTCGACAACGAAATTATAGAAAGAGCTTGTTACCTATGTTTTTTAGACATAAAAAAACTGGGAAGCCGTACTTTGAGAGTATCTTTGCTGCCAGCATGATGCTCAACAGCGGACTCGCCGTCATGCCGAGGCGCAACCTCATCAACAATATCGGCCTCACCGCCGACTCCACCCACTACACGGCCAGCGAGAAAACCACGCCGCGCGGACTGCGGAAGATTTTCACCATGAGGCGGTTTGAGCTTCAGTTTCCCCTGAGACATCCCAAGTACGTCATCGACAACGTGGCCTACAAGGAGCGGCTCTACCGCCGCAACGCCTGGGGACACCCCTGGATAAAGGTCGGACGCTCGCTGGAGGAACTGGCGCTGAACCTGCGCTACGGCAACTTCCGCATCATCGGCAAGGCCGTCGCCAACAGGGTGCGCAAGACGCTGGGCCGCTGACTGCCCCCCCTGAAGCGCATGCCCGCTTCCGTCAAAACAAACAATAATCATTGCTAAGTCGCAACGCTATGACCTGACTTCGTCACTTTATTATTGAGATAAAATACTACCCTTGATAATCAAGCACTTGCAAGAAACATTATAAGATTCAGGGTGACGCATCACGGCGACTTTCCCTTGAGACCAAAACCAACAAAACCCTTTGTGCCAGCGCCAAGGGCTTAGGCCCTTTACCCGTTGTGGGATGAGGGCTTGCGAGAGGCTGAGCCTCTCCCCGCCCTCACCCCACAACGGGCAGATCCTCCTCCGTTGGATCTTGGCGCTGACACAAAGGAAAACCTGAAAAACAGGCTGGCGCGGTGAAAGCTCTACACTCATCTCTCTTCACTCTTAATTCCTTGCTTTTTTGCGTCTGCCTGTTTTCAAGGTTTTTCTTGCTGTGATGCAAGCCTGAGGAACGAAGGCTCTTTCTTCTCCGTCTCCGGCTTGCCGAAGCTTGCTTCGGAGCAAGCCGGAGACGGAGAAGAAACAACGGGCGCGGCCCTTGCGTCACAGCAAGGGTTTTATTGGTTTTGGTCAGAAAAAGAATGCGAATGATTAAACATGGGTGACGCATTGACGAAGTCAGGAAAAATCAGCGTAAGCGAAATTGCATAGTCTCCAACGGCAAAGATAGATTGGCAACGAAAGGCTAAGTAGAGCCACCGACGCCCACTCCTGACTTCATCACTTTATTATTGAGATAAAATACTACCCTTGATAATCAAGCACTTGCAAGAAA